>JBKOVK010000027.1:0-8690 GCA_046724475.1 Acidobacteriota bacterium
GTCGAGGATCGCCTGGCGCAGCGAACCCGCACCCGTGTCGTTCGTGTTGGTTACCGTGAAGGTGCCGGCAGCGAGGGGAGCGGCGAAGAGGAAGGCGGCGAGACCGGCCGGGCTCCTGAGCATAAGGCCTCCGTGTGGGCACCCCACTCAGAAGTGGTCCCGCCGCCTAAGGAATCTCACTGCAGATTGAACGTCTTGACGATGAACACCGCCATCTGGCCTCGCGAAAACGCTAGGAACCGGACGAACGTTTTGAGCACGACGGGCGTGCCAAGCCTCCGGAGTTATTGGAGGTGGAAAGTCTTCGTTATGAAAACTGCCATCTGTCCGCGGGTGCTGGTGCCGTCGGGGCAGTAAAGGGGAGGAGAGGCGGAGCAGCCTCCGGTGATCTGCTCGGCAGCGAGTTGCTCGATGAAGTCGACGGCCGGGGCGCCCGGACAGGGGACGTCATCGAAGACGCCGGCGCACGCCGGCGGCGTGTAGTTCGATCCGTGCTCGGTCTTGAGCAGGAAGACGGCCATCTGCCTGCGTGTGACGAGGTTGTCGGGGCAGAAGTTGCCGCCGCCGCAGCCGGTCGTGATGCCTTCGGCGGCGAGAGC
Organism: Acidobacteriota bacterium; assembly: GCA_046724475.1. GTDB lineage: Bacteria > Acidobacteriota > Thermoanaerobaculia > UBA5066 > Gp7-AA6 > DAHUXD01. The sequence goes on from JBKOVK010000027.1 coordinate 600, forward strand.
CTCAATCCAGGGCGCGAACGTCGATGGGCAGGGAACGTCGGGGAACGTCCCAACGCAGGGAGGAGGCGTGTAGCAGAGTCCATGCTCGGCCTTCAGCAGGAAGACCGCCATCTGCTGGCGCTTGGTGCCCTGGTCCACGCCGTAGAGCCCGCCGCCGATGCCGACGGTGATGCCGTTGGAGACGAGCGTCGTCACGAAGGCATGGAACTGGTGGCTTCCCCCAACGTCGAGGAAGTCGGCGACCCAGCCCTTTATCAAGGTCCCCGTGGTGCCGTCCGGTGTGGTAACGACGATGTCGTTGACTGTTCCGGGAGAGAGGGCGGGCGAGGTCGTGTTCAGCGTATGGTCGTCGACGAAGCCGACTGCCGTCGCGACCCCTCCGATCGTCATGGTCGTCGGGTCGGTGAAGTCTGTGCCAATGACGGAAATCGGCGTGCCGCCGGCTGCATCGCCCGAGGTGGGGTTGATGGAAAAGACGATCCGCTGCGAGAACTCGGAGGTGTTCCCGGTGGGGTCCGTCGCCGTAGCGGAGATCCGGGCGCCCGGATCGGTCATGACCGGAAGGATCACGTCGAACGTGGCGTCGCCGCTTCCGTTCGTCGTGACCTGGGTGCTGCCGAGATACGTTTCGCCCTCCAGAAACTCCCTCGGAAAACTCGAGCAGGACGAGTTCGCGTAGAAGTCGAGGTCGAAGGTCGTCGAGGGCGTGCTGTTGAATTTACCCGCGACCTCCGTCGAGCCGCCCGACGGGCCCAGGTGGGTGACCGACTGGATGATCGGAAAGTTCTCAAGGTGATTGGCGCCGTCGTCGGAGTCTCCCGCGTCGTTGAAGTTGGGCTGGCCGTCGGCGTTTAAGTCGATGCCCAAACCGCCGTTGTCGTGGATGGAATTGCCGCGAATCGAGTTGTTTGTCCCATCGACAACAGCGGCCCCGATGTTCGAGTTGAATGCGATCAGGTTCGCTTCACCGGCGGCGGTTCCTCCGATGGTGACGCCGCTGCTGCCGGCGATGATGACGATTCCGTCGCCGTTTGGAAGCGGCCCGGTCCCGTCGGCGGTCGTCCCGATCTTGTTTCCCTGGACGACGGCGTTCGACAAGGGGCCACCGCCGATGTGCAGCCCCCTCGACCCGTTGCCGGATATGACATTGCCCGCCCCGGACGCGGACCCGCCGATCAGAGGGCCTGGGCTCGCGTTATTGGTAATACCGCGATCGGTATTCGGGATCGCTACCGTGCCGGTCGCGTCGGTCCCGATGAGGTTGCCCTGGATCACGCCCGACGATTGTGACGAGATACCGACGCCGTTGCCGGAGATGAGGTTCCGGTCCGCGGGGGAGGTCCCGCCGACCACGTCCCCGCCGACGGAAAGCAGGCTGATTCCTTCCGCAGTATTGGCGCGCGCGAACGTCCCCGTGGGATCGGTTCCCACGAAGCAGCCCCGGATCGTGACCGGGGCGAATCCTTGGCTGACGATCCCATTGCCCCACCGGTTGATGACGAGGCCCTGCACGGTGCCGCTGATGCCCGACGGAGCACCGAAGACGAAGCTCAGTCCAAAGCCGCCGGCTACGCTGCCGTCGAGCTCGATCGTGAGCACGGCGTTGGTGGCGACGGGATCGCTGTTGGCGCTCGATCCGGGCTGCGTGTAGCCGTCGATCACGACGTCGTCGGTGATCGGGTCGAAGGGCGTCGCCGGGGTGATGGTGTGGACGCCGGCGCCCGGGATGTTGAAGACGATCGTGTCGGGCGCCGGGTTCGCGTTGGCGTCGAGGATCGCCTGGCGCAGAGAGCCAACGCCAGAATCGTTCGTATTCGTGACTGAGAATGTCGCGGCGCTCAGGGGCGCCGTGACCGCCCAAACCAGAAGCGCCAATTTCTTCATACGACCTCCTGCTCATAGACGCGACCTCTTACTGGAGCTTGAACGTCTTGACGATGAACACCGCCATCTGCCCGCGGGTGCTGGTGCCGTCGGGGCAGTAGAGAGGCGGCGAAGCGGAGCAGCCTCCGGTGATCTGCTCGGCGGCGAGCTGCTCGATGAAGTCGACGGCCGGGGCGCCCGGACAGGGGACGTCGTCGAAGACGCCCGCGCACGCCGGCGGCGCGTAGGTCGATCCGTGCTCCGTCTTCAGCAGGAAGACGGCCATCTGCCGGCGAGTCACGAGGTTGTCGGGACAGAAGTTGCCTCCGCCGCATCCGGTGGTGATTCCCTCGGCGGCGAGGGCCTCGATCCAGGGCGCGAAGTTGGAGGGGCAAGGCACGTCCGGAAAAACGCCGGCGCAGGGCGGCGGCGTGTAGCAGAGTCCGTGCTCGGCCTTCAGGAGGAAGACGGCCATCTGCTGTCGCTTCGTGCCCAGGTCCACGCCATAGAGACCGTTGCCAACGCCGACAGTGATCGTGTTGGAAACCAGCGTCGTTACGAAGGAATAGAACTGGTGGCCGCCCGGCGCATCGAGGAAGTCCGCGACCCAGCCGTTGACGAGCGTGCCGGTCGTGCCGTCAGCCGTCGTGACGACGACGTCGTGGAAAGTGCCGGGTGAAAGGGCGGGCGATGTCGTGCTCAACGTGTGGTCGTTGACGAAAGTGGCCGGCGTCGCGACGCCGCCGATGGTCATGGTGGTCGGATCGGAAAAGTCGGTGCCGGAGACCGTGATCCCGGTGCCGCCTCCCGGCGGTCCCGACGAGGCCGCGATCGAGAAGATGATGCGCTGGGAGAATTCCGAGGTGTTTCCTGCGGGGTCCGTCGCGGTGGCGGAGACCCTCTGTCCCGGCTGGATCGTCGCCGAGAGGGTCACGTCGATGTTCGCGTGGCCGGCGCCGTCCGTGGTGACCTGTGCCGAGCCGAGGTACGTCTCGCCCTCGAGCAGCTCGCGCGGGAAGTTCGGGCATGCCGAGTTCGCGTAGAAGTCGAGGTCGAACGTCGTCGACGCCGTGCTGTCGAGCTTGCCCTGAATGCGCGTGCCCGTGCCCTGGGGACCCAGGATCGTCACGGTCTTCAGGATCGGGAAGTTCTGGAGGTGGTTCGGGCCCTCGTCCACGTCGCCGGGGTCGTTCGGGCTGGCGCTGTCGCCCTGGAGGTCGATCCCGAGGCCCCCGTTGTCGTGGATCGAGTTGCCGCGGATCGGCCAGTCCGCCTGGCTGGAGACGAAGATGCCGATGCCGGCGTTGAAGGCGATCGTGTTGGCTTCGCCCGCGTTGATGCCGCCGATCGCGCTGCCGGCGCTCGACGTCTGGATCAAGATGCCGTGTCCCGAGTTCGGAACCGGTAAGAGGCCCGTGGGGTCCGTGCCGATGAAGTTGCCGATGACCGTGCTCGCGGCCGCGCCGTCCACGAACTGGATCCCGTTCACGTTTCCCGAGATGACGTTGCCGGCCCCCGGCGCGGAGCCTCCGATCAGATCGTCGTGCGGCGAGTTGTTCGTTTGGATCCCGACTGCCTGCCCTAGCCCGACGGTTCCCGTGGCGTCGGTCCCAATGTAGTTGCCCTGGATCGTGTTGTTGTGGGAGCCCGATCCCAGGAGCAGCCCCGCATTGGCATAAAGGACGTTGCGGGCGCCCGGCGTCGTCCCGCCGATCAGGGTGTCGTGCGCGCCGGAGTTGAGGTTGATCGCGTAGCTCGGGGGCGGGCTGGGTGCCAGCTTGGCCGTACCGGCGGCGTTGAGACCGATCTGGTTGCCCTGGATGGTGTTCCCTCCGTTGACCGCGACGTCCACCGTCGCGCTGCCGAATGCGCTCCCTCCGACGATGACGTTGTGGTCGGCTGGATCGGTGCCGCCGACGCTGTTGTTGGACCCCCAGACCTGAAGGACCGAGAAGTTGGTGCCGAGAAACACCGTCCCGGTCACGTCGGTACCGAACCAGTTTCCGATCACGTGGTTGCCGTCGTCTCCCGGACTCATGTTGATCGACGTCACGTTCACCCGGTTGATCAGCAGACCGCGGATCGTCGCGCCCGACGTCATCACCCGGAACAGGTAGCCGAAGGGAATGCCGCTGCCGTCGATCTCGATCGTATAGGCCGCGTCGTTGCCCACGAGCAGCGTGTTCGGGCTCGAGCCAGCCTGTGTGAACCCGTCGATGACGACTGGATCCGTGATCGTCATCGTCGAAAGAGGCTGGATCGTATGGACGCCGGAACCCGTAATGTTGAAGTGGATCGAGTCGAGGCCGGCGTTCCCGTTGCAATCGAGGATCGCCTGGCGCAGCGAGCCCGCGCCGGAGTCGTTGGTGTTCGTGACCGTGAACGTGGCCGCGGACAGCGACCCCGCGAGTGCGACGAATCCGATCGCAAGACTGATCCTGGTTCTCACGTCGAAACTCCTTTCCGCCCCGAGGGCGCTGCGCGAAGCCAGAGACCTACGCGCGCGGAGGAGCCCGGGAGGGGAGCGACGGATCGGTTTCCGGAGACGAGAGCTCTCGACCCGCCGTGGCCGAGAAGGGGCCGCAGAAACGAGGGGTCGGGAATCGAAGTGAAAACGCTGGAAACGCGCCGCTCGCGCCTTGAGTACAGCACGGTTCGCCGTCTCGATCCCCTTCGTCGAAAAGCGCGAGATCGTCCCGCTCGGCCGATGGTGCGGGCGGCAGGATCGCCAGCAATCCAACGAGAAGAGCCGCCGCCGCGCCGCCAAAACGGAGAGCTGCAGTCATTGCAGGCTGAAGGTTTTCGTTATGAACACCGCCATTTGACCCCGCGTCGAGGAGTTGTCGGGACAGTAGAGCGGCGGCGCGACGGAGCACCCTCCGGTGATTTGCTCCGCCGCGAGCCTCTCGATGAAGTCAACCGCCGGAGCTCCGGGGCACGGCACGTCGTCGAAGACGCCGGTGCACGCCGGCGGCACATAGCTCGAGCCGTACTTGGTCTTCAGCAGGAAGACGGCCATCTGTCTTCGCGTGACGAGGTTGTCGGGACAGAAGTTGCCTCCGCCGCAGCCCGTCGTGATTCCCTCGGCGGCGAGCGCCTCGATCCAGGCGGCGAACGTGGAGGGGCAGGGAACGTCGGGGAACGTGCCGATGCAGGGCGGCGGCGTGTAACAGAGACCGTGCTCGGCCTTCAGGAGGAACACCGCCATCTGTTGACGCTTGGTTCCCTCGTCCACGCCGTAGAGCCCGCCGCCGACGCCCACGGTGATGGCGTTGGAAACCAGCGTCGTCACGAAGGAATAGAACTGGTGGCCTCCCGGCACGTCGAGGAAGTCGGAAACCCAGCCCTTCACGAGCGTGCCCGTGGTGCCGTCGGGCGTCGTCGCCACGATGTCGTTGACGGTGCCGGGTGAAAGGGCTGGTGCCGTCGCGGTGAGGGTGTGGTCGTCCTCGAATGTCACCGTCGCCGCGATTCCGCCGAAGGTCAGCGTGGTCGGATCGGCGAAGTCGGTCCCGGAGACCGCGATGGACGTGCCGCCCGCGGCCGGGCCAGAGGCCGGAGAGACTGAGAAGATGATGCGTTGCGAGAACTCGGAGGTGTTGCCGGAGGGGTCCGTGGCCGTCGCCGAGATGCGCGCGCCTGCCTCCGTTGCGACGGGAAACGTCACGTCGATGGACGCGTGGCCCGCGCCGTCGGTGGTGACCTGTATGGTTCCGAGCCATTGCTGCCCCTCGAGGAACTCCCGTGGGAAGTTCGAGCAGGCCGAGTTGGCGTAGAAGTCCACGTCGTACGTCGTCGAAGCGGCGCTGTCGAGCTTGCCGGTGATGTGCGTCGACGCTCCGGTGGTCACTGACTGCACGATCGGAAAGTTCTGGTACAGGTTGAAGCCAACGTCCGCGTCGCCCGGGTCGTTCGGCGTCGGGCCGACCGGCACCCAGTCGATGCCGAGCTCGCCGTTGTCGTGGATCGAGTTGCCCCGAACCGAGTTGCCGGTCCCTGACCCCGATTCGCCAACGACGCCGCGGAAACTACTGAAGGCGATCACGTTCGCCTCCCCGGGACCGATTCCCCCGACGACATTGTCATTGGCAGTTTCCGCGCTGCCGACGAAACCGACGCCCTGGAGATTGCCGAGCGGGCTCACGCCATCCTTCTGGGTCCCGATGAAGTTCCCCTGGATGACGTTGGCCGACGTCCCGATGAAGAAAGCGACTCGTCCCTGCGCCGAAATCACGTTGCGGGCTGCGGGCGCCGTACCGCCGATGACGTTGCCGTCGGATCCCGAGTCGGTGTTCACCGCGTCGTCCTCGTTCCCGAGGGGCAGCGTACCCGTCGGGTCCGTGCCGATGAAATTCCCCTCGACGTGGTTCCCGCCCGCGGAGGAGAAGTGGAGCGCGTTGCCCGCGGCCGCGGTCAGGCCCTGGAAGCCGTTGATCACGAGTCCCCGCACGGTGCTGCCGCCGGCAGTGATGTCGAGTCCATTCGCCTGCCCCGCCGCGCCGCCGCTCAGCTCGATGAGGATGGTGCCGTTGAACCCGGCGGCGTCCGTGTTCGGACTCGCCCCGGGTTGCGTGTAGCCGTCGATCACCACGGGATCCGTGATCGTCGGCAGACCGCTCGTCGGCGCGATCGTGTGGACGCCCGCGCCCGCGATGTCGAACGCGATCGTGTCGAGGCCGGAGCTCGCGTTGGCGTCCAGGATCGCCTGGCGCAGCGACCCGGCGCCGGAGTCGTTGGTGTTGACTACCGTGAATGTGGCGGCGAGCAGTGGAGTCGAAGCGACCCAAACCAGGAGCGCCAGTCTCTTCATGGGTTCTCCTACTGAAGGTGGAACGTCTTCGTGATGAGCCGACCACCGACCCGACCACCGAAGGCATTCCCTCGGCAGTAGGGGCCGCCGACTGGTGTCGGCGGCAACGCAGACCCCCGGCAGTAAGCAACGTCGAGCCGAGCGGCGGCCGCAGGCCGCCGATTGCCTCGGCGGTAACTCAAATCGAGCCAGCGGGCCCAGAAGAGACTCATTGCAGGTGAAACGTCTTCGTGATGAACACCGCCATCTGTCCGCGCGTGTTGTTGTCGCCGGGGCAGTAGTTGCCGCCGCCGCAACCTCCGGTGATCTGCTCGGCGGCGAGCTGTTCGATCCAGTCGGCGAATTGGGAAGGGCAGGGGACGTCGGGGAAGGTCCCGACACATCCCGGCGGCAGGTACGTGGACCCGTGCTCGGCCTTGAGAAGGAACACGGCCATCTGGTCGCGGCGCACGGGATTCTGAGGGCAGTAGTTTCCTCCGCCGCAGCCTCCGGTAATGCCCTCGGCGGCGAGAGCCTCGATCCAGTCGGCGAAAAGAGAGGGGCAAGGAACGTCGCCGAAGCTTCCGATGCAGGGAGGAGGCGTGTAGCAGAGACCGTGCTTAGCCTTCAGCAGGAATACCGCCATCTGCTGGCGCTTGGTCGCCTGATCCACGCCGTAGTTGCCGTTGCCGACTCCCACGGTGATGCCGTTGGAGACGAGCGTGGTGACGTAGGAGTGAAACTGGTGTGCGTCGGGGACATCGAGAAAGTCGGCGACCCAGCCCTTCTCGAGCACGCCGATGTTGGCCGGCGTCTGGGCGACGACGTCGTGAACGGTTCCGGGAGGGAGCGCCGGCGATGTCGTGGTCAGTTGCTGGTCGCTGACGAAGGTCACGTTCGCGGCGACGCCGCCGAAGGTGATCGTCGTCGGATCTACGAAGTTGGTCCCGGAAACGGTGATCGGAGTGCCTCCGGCCGCGGGTCCGGACGCCGGGGAGATCGAGAAGATGATCCGCTGCGAGAACTCCGACGTGTTGCCATTCGGATCCGTCGCCGTCGCCGAGATTCGCGCGCCAGCCTCCGTCGTGACGGAAAACGTCACGTCGAAAGCGCCGACGCCTGTCGCATCCGTCGTGACCTGCGTGGACCCGATGTAGGTCTCGCCCTCGACGAACTCCCTGGGGCGATCGGCGCAGGACCCGTTCGCGAAGAACTCTAGGTCGAAGGTCGTCGAGGCCGTGCTGTTGAGACTGCCCACGATGTGCGTGCTCCCGCCCTGCGGCCCCAGGTGCTCCACTGTCGAGATGAGCGGAAAATTCTGCAGACCGTTGGTCCCGCCGTCGCCGTCGCCGACGTCGTTCGCCGTCACGCCATCGCCGTTGCGCGACGCCGAGACCTGGAGGTCGATCCCGAGCGTGCCGTTGTCGTGGATCGAATTC
>JBKOVK010000071.1:0-2209 GCA_046724475.1 Acidobacteriota bacterium
ATGCATAGGACAGGCCGTGAAACCCCAGCCGCCGGACGCCCGCGTCCGTGTACGCGCGCGGGATTGGAAGGATCTGCGCGACGCGCGGAAGGTCGTGGTGGAACGCAGTGTCGAAACAGGCCACCTGCGGGAGATCGGGAAACTTGCACGCGAACGTTCGGATGAGGGCGATCTCGCGAGGCAGGTGCGCCGGATCGAGCGGGACGTTGTCCTCGAGCTCCGCGAGCAGCTCCGGCGTCACGCGCCGGGTCTCCTGAATACGCGGACCTCCGTGGACCACGCGGTGTCCAATGGCCGAGAGACCCCGCGCCTCCGGCTTTCGCTTCAGCCAGTCGGCGAGCCAGCCGGCCGCTCCAGCGTGATCGCGCGCGTCGACCGCCTCTTTCAGCGGCGGCGTGTTCCCGATCGTCGCGGTCAGGGCGGTGCCGTCGACGCCGATGCGCTCGACCGAGCCGCGGACCGTGCGATCGCCCGCCGATTCACCCCTGAAGATCGAGAACTTGATCGACGAGGAGCCGCCGTTGACCGCCAGAATGCGAGGCGCCGCTGTCGGACCAGGGATCGCCATCCCTCACCGAGATATCACATGGATTCGGAGTTCCGAGGAGGAAGGCCCGGCGCAGGCCGCTTGCGTCTACGTCTATCTCCCCGTCACCTGCGGCTCCTCGACCCCTTCGAGCACCGATCGGTACACCAGGCCCGCGAGAATCGCTCCTGCGATCGGAGCGAGCCAGAAGAGCCAGAGCTGCTGAATCGCCCAGCCGCCGACGAAGATCGCGGGACCGGTGCTCCGAGCCGGGTTGACCGACGTCTGCGTCACGGGGATCGAGATCAGGTGGATGAGCGTCAGGGCCAGACCGATCGCGAGACCCGCGAAGCCGACGGGCGCGCGCCGATGCGTCGCGCCGAGGATGACGATCAGGAACATGAACGTCATGACGACTTCGCAGATCAGGCCGGCGGTGAGGGAGTAGTGCCCGATCGAGTGCTCGCCGTAGCCGTTGGCCGCGAAGCCGCCGAGCTGGAAGTCGGGCTTGCCTGTCGCGATCAGGTAGAGGACTCCGGCGCCCGCGATCGCGCCGGCCACCTGGGCGAGCACGTAGGGAATGAGCAGCGAGGCCGGGAAGCGGCCTCCAGCCCAGAGCCCGAAAGAGACCGCGGGGTTGAAGTGCCCTCCCGAGATTGGTCCGAGCGCGTACGCCGCCGTCAGCACGGTCAGGCCGAACGCGAAAGAGACGCCGAGCAGCCCGACCCCAACCTGCGGAAACGCCGACGCGAGAACCGCGGTCCCGCAGCCGCCCAAAACCAGCCAGAAGGTTCCGAGGAATTCCGCCGACAGCTTCGAAAACATTTCACTCCCCCGCTATTTGGTGCCGACCGCTCAGCGGCAAGCGATGGACTTTTTCATACATCAGCCGAGGAGTCCGCGGTGTTAAAAAAGCTCAGAATCCGGCCGGAACCGTATGGTGATACGGTCGCGAAGGCGGGACGCACTCCCGCGGCCCCGCGGTTCGAGGAGGTGGCCATTGCAGAGAATCATCCGAGCGGCGGCGGCGCTGAGCCTGTTCGCGCTCCTGGGGGCGCCGGCGGTGACGCGGGCGGCGACGAAGAAGGAAGACGCGCAGAAAGAGGTCACGGGAGCAGCCAAGACGCTCGACCACTTCGTCGCGGACCCCGACATGACCTGGTTCCGCGAGCACGCCAAAGAGGCGAAGGGGCTGCTCATTTGCCCGACCGTCGTGAAGGCCGGCTTCATCATCGGCGGATCGGGCGGGCGTTGCGTCTTCGTCGCGAAGAACGAGCACGGCTGGACGGGACCCGCCTTCTACACGATTGGAACGGGGAGCGTCGGCTTCCAGGCCGGAGTCGAGAAATCCGAGATCATGCTTCTCGCGATGACCCAGAAGGCCGTCGATTCCTTGATGAGCAACTCATTCAAGATCGGGGGCGAAGCCAGCGTCTCCGCGGGACCGGTGGGAACCGGCGCCGGAGCGACCGCGACGGACTTTGTCAGCTACACCCGAAGCAAGGGTGTATACGCAGGCGTCAACCTCACCGGGGCCGTCATCAATCCGACGGAGGACTACAACAAGGCGTACTACGGCAAAGCGGTCTCGCCGATCGACATCATCGTCAAGGGTGAAGTCCACAGCAAGGCCGCGCTGATCGCGAAGGCAAAGAAGCTGTACGGCGAGTAAGGTCGCCCCGG
>JBKOVK010000350.1:0-32130 GCA_046724475.1 Acidobacteriota bacterium
CTTTGCCGCCATTCGTTCCTCCCCAAAATCACGGAAGATCCGTGTGAGTTCTTCGACCGAAGCCGTGGCCACGATGTCGGCCGCGCTTCGGCCGCTTCGGCCCATGCGCATGTCGAGGGGACCGTCCCGTCGAAACGAGAAGCCCCTCCGTGCTTCGTCCAGCTGCATCGAGGAAACGCCCAGGTCCGCCAGGATCCCGTCCGGAGCGGGCTGCGCTTTGAGAACCTCGTCGAGTTCGCCGAAGTCCGCCTCCACGTATGCAACGCGATCGCCGAACCGCTCCAGGCGTTCCCGCGCGAGGGCGAGCGCCTCGGGATCGCGGTCGAGGCCGAGCACGCGCGCACGGGGTCCGCGCTCGAGCAGCGCCGCGGCGTGGCCTCCGGCCCCGAGCGTCGCGTCCACGAAGAACCCGCCGCGCTCGGGCTGGAGCAGCGCGAGCGTTTCTTCGAGGAGGACGGGCGTGTGCGGCGATTCAATCGGAATGCCCTCTTCCGTTCGGGTTCACAGCAGGAGCTTGGAGAGCTCGTCGTAGTCCTCCGGACCGAACTCTTCGGTCGCGAGCTTCTTGGCCAGGCCGCCGCGGTCGGAGACGACGAGGTGATCGATGTTTCCGGTCACGACCACGTCCGGCGGCAGCTTCGCCGAGTCGCGCAGGATCTGCGGGATCAGGACGCGCCCCTGGGCGTCGATCGCCGCGTCCTGCCCGAAGTAGTTGACGCGCTCGAGAAATTTGTTCTTGGCGCGGTGAATGGCGGGAAGCTCGGCGAGCTTCTCCTCGAGCGCTCGCCACACGGTCAGCGGATAGAGGAGGAAGTTGCGGCCGTGAATCGATGTGACGAAGAGATCGCGTCCGAAGGCCTCCTCGATCTGTTGTCGGAAGAGATTCGGCACCTTCAGCCGGCCCTTCTCGTCGAGACGGGCCGGCGCGCTTCCCCGAAAGCGATCCATCCTTCAAACTGTCGTCCCGCGCGATATTCGGGACCACTTTCTCCCACTTTTAGCCAGTTTTGGCCACTTGCGCGATCATGGAGTGCCGAGAGTTATTAGTCAAGAAAACTTCTTTGCCTAAAAAAATTAGGAGCGTGAAAAAGGCGTAAGAGCGATGTGAGGACGGCGCGAAGAGTCTGCACAAGCAGTTGTGCAGAGCGCGCGCCTCATCGCGAGGGCGTGTGTCTCAGGCCTTCTTTTCGTGCCAGTGGCTCGTCATCTCGAGCCACATGGCGAGACCGCGGAAGCTCTCGTAGCGGGCATATCGGCGGGCGATCGCCCGGTCCACGGTTTTCGCAGGACCGGGATGGGCGCGCCGGTATTGCTTGCGCACCCAGGAGTCGATCGCCAGGAAGTCGTGCCGTCCCAGGATCCGCATCAGGCCCTCCGCGGCATAGGGCCCGAAGCCGTGCTCGGCGAGAATCGCGTCGCGCAATTCGGTCGAAGGCGAATCGGGCTTCTCCCACAGCGAAAGATCCAGCCGTCCCGATGCGACGCGTCGCGCGAACCGCGCGAGAGCTCCCGCTCGGTATCCGCAGCGCACTTTCGTCTTGAGCACCGATGGGGAGAAGCGCGCGACGGCCTCCGGAGAAGGGAACGCCTCTCCTCTGGGGCCACAGAGGGCGATCAACCGGACCACCATCCCCCGCGTCGCCTCCCACGAGCAGTTCGTGGTCAGCAGCATCTTGACCGCGTCCTCGAAGACCGACGGTGAGCGGAGCATGCGGCCTCCCCCGCGCGCAAGGCCCCGACGCAGAACGGCTTCGCGCCGGACCATCGCCTGAAACGGCGAGAGGTCCACGTCGAGTGAGAACACGCGCCGCGCCACCGCCCGCAGCTTCTCCGGCGGCACTCCGTCCCCGGCAACGACGAGCCGGTCTCCGCGCTGCGAAAAGACGATCCGGAGCGGAGTGGGGTTGTCATCGGTCGCGACGACCGTCGTCAGCGCGCCGGCTCCGGAGTCGTAGGAAAAAGGAGGGAGGTCGTACCAGCCGTGCGAGCGAACGACCCCGTCGAACGAGAAGTCCGCAGGCAGCGGGAGACGGAGCGTCAAGCTTTACGAAGTCTTCTTGGAGTTGGCGTCGAGCTTGGCCAGATCGTCGTCGTAGATCTTTACGAACGCGTCGCGCCGCAGCTTGTCCATGTACTCGGTGAAGCGCTTCTCGTAGAGGTCGTCGGAGATCCGCTTCCTCAGGTCGTCCTTGACCTCGGCGAAGGGCTTGTAGCCGGCGGCCTTGCGGTCCATGACGTGAAAGATGTGGATCGAGTCGGCCGTCAGGACTGCCGGCGGGTACTCGGCCGGGGGGTTGACGAAGATGCCGGCGTCGAGGGCCTCGACGAGCTCTCCCTTGGAGACGACGCCGAGGTCTCCGCCCCTGTCCCTCGTGCCGCCCTCCGAGTACTCCTTCGCGAGGTCGGCGAAAGGCGCTCCACCCTTGATCTTCGCCTGGATTTCTTCGGCGCGCGCGGCCGCCGCGGCCCTCGCCTCGGGGTCCGACGGCGAGAACCTCAGCACGATCTCCGCGACACGCGCGTTCTCGGCAACCGCATAGTACTGATCCTACTTTCGCTCGTACTCCAGGCGCAGCGCGTCGTCGGAGAGATCCATGCGCGAGGTCACCTCGCGGCCGATGACCTTCTGCATCACGATCGTCTCGCTCATCTGACGCTTCAGGTCGTCGCGGGTCATTCCCGTCTGCCCGAGCGCCGCGTCGAACTCCTGATCGGTGGCCAGGTTGTACTGCTGCTTGACGCGGGCGACGGCGGCCAGGATCTCCTCGTCGGTCGCCGTGACGGACATCTCCTTGGCCCGTTCCTCGAGGAGCTTCTCGCGGATCAGGTCTTCGAGCACCATCACGCGCATCGTCTGGGCGTCCGTCGAGGAGGAGCGGACGGACTTCTGGGCGACCTCGAGCCGCTTGTCGTATTCGGACTGGGTGATGAGCCGATCGTTGACGCGGGCCAGGATCCGCTCGACGAGCTCGGCGCCGGGGAGGAAGGCGGCCGCGGCTGCCAGTCCCGCGGCGGCGAAAAGGGTCCGTTTCATGCGGTTCTTCATAACACGAAGACTGGCCTCGAATTTCAGGCCGCGGCGAATTCCGGCAGCAGCCCGATCAAGGCCGGGAGCAGCCCGTCCCCGGCCGGGGCCGGGAACGAGAGGACGCGGGCGGGCGAGAAACCCGAACCCGGCCGCTCGCGGACGAACGCCATCAGGCGTTGCGGATCCACGGGAGCGTCCTCGGCGAAGCGCACATGGATCCGGCCGGCCTGGCGAGTGATCGCGGTGACGCCGAGTTTCTCGGCCCGGGTCCGCAGGCGCGCGTACTCGATCAGCCGGTGGACCTGCGGCGGAGGCTCGCCGAACCGGTCGGCGATCTCGCGCCGGGTCTCCTCGAGCGTCGCGTCGTCTCCGGCGCGCGCGACCTTCTTGTAGATCATCATCCGCCACGCTTCGTCGGCGACGTAGGCGTGCGGGATGGCGAGATCCAGTCCCAGCGACAGCGTGACGGCCCGTTCGGGCTGCGGCTCTTCGCCCCGCATCTCGCGGATGGCCTCCTCCAGGAGCGACAGGTACATCTCGAATCCGACCGACGCGATGTGGCCCGACTGCTCGCCGCCCAGGATGTTTCCGGAGCCGCGGATCTCGAGGTCCTTGGCCGCGATCCGGAAACCGGCGCCGAGATCGCAGAACTCCTGGATCGAGGCCAGCCGCCGGCGGGCGACTTCCGAAAGTGACGCCGTGGGCTCGACGAGCAGATAGGCGTAGGCCGGCTTGTCGCTTCGGCCGACGCGGCCGCGCAGCTGGTAGAGCTGCGCGAGACCGAAGGTGTCCGCCCGGTCGATCAGGATCGTATTCGCGGATGGAATGTCCAGGCCGTTCTCCACGATCGCCGTCGCGAGCAGGAGGTCCGCCTCCCGCGAGAAGAAGCGCAGCATCGCCTTCTCCAGCTCCGCCTCGGGCATTTGGCCGTGGGCCACGCTGATGCGGACGTTCGGGAGAAGCTCCTCGAGCGTCTGCTTGACCCGGCCGATCGATTCGATCCGGTTGTGCACGAAGAAGACCTGCCCTCCGCGCTCCAGCTCCGCTTCGATCGCCTCGCGGATGATCTCCGAGCGCGAAGGCACGACCTGCGTCTCGATCGCGAGCCGGTCCCGCGGCGGCGTCTCGATGATCGAGAGGTCCCGCAGCCCCGACAGCGACAGGTGCAGCGAGCGCGGGATCGGCGTGGCCGACATGCTGAGCACGTCGATCGAAGCTTTCCACTCCTTCAGGCGCTCCTTCTGCGCCACGCCGAAGCGCTGCTCCTCGTCCACGATCAGGAGCCCCAGGTCCCGGAACGCCAGGTCCTTGCCGAGCATGCGATGCGTCGCGATCAGGATGTCGACGGATCCGTCCGCGACTTTCGCCACGACCTCCTTCTGCTCGGCGCGCGAGCGGAAGCGCGACAGCAGCTCGATCACCACGGGAAACGCGGCGAAGCGGCGCGTGAAGGTCCGGAAGTGCTGGTCTGCGAGGATCGTCGTCGGCGCGAGCACGGCGACCTGCTTGCCGTCGAGCACTGCCTTCATCCCCGCGCGCATCGCTACCTCGGTCTTGCCGTAGCCGACGTCGCCGGCGAGCAGCCGATCCATCGGCTTGGCGGACTGCATATCGCGCTTGACGTCGGCGATCGCCTGCGCTTGGTCGGGGGTCTCGACGTACTCGAAGGCGTCCTCGAACTCCTTCTGCCAGGGCGAGTCCTTGGAGAAAGCGAATCCCTCCGCGACGCTGCGCCGCGCGTAGAGCTTCAGGAGCTGGTCCGTCATGTCGCGCATGGCCTTGCGGACCGAGGCCTTGCGCCGGGCCCAGCCTGCCCCGCCGAGGCGATCGAGCGGCGGCGTGGCGTCTTCGACGCCCGAGTACTTCTGGACGAGGTCGAAGCGTTCGACGGGCAGCAGAAGCATCTTCTCTTCGGCGTACTCGATCTCCATGAACTCTCGCTCTTCGCCCTCCACGGGCACGCGCTTCAAGCCCCTGAAGAGGCCGATGCCGTAGTCCGCGTGCACGACGGCGTCGCCGAGCTTCAGGTCCCGCAGGTCGGAGAGGAAGGCTTCCGACGGTTTGCGGCGCGCCGCCGCCGAGCGGCGCTCCTCGCCGAAGATCTCTTCCTCGGCGTACACCGCCAGGCGCGGCTCGCGCAGGCGGAAGCCCGCGGAGATCTCGGCCGGCACCGCGACGACCGCGTCGCTCTGGAGCTCCGAGGAGACGTGGAACCCGTACTCGATCGCCAGGCGCCGCAGCTTCTCGGCGCCTCCCGTGGGGCGCGTCGTGACGTAGACCTCTTCTCCGGACGCGAGCGCGCGAGTCAGGTCCGCGGCGGCCTCGGCGGCGCGGCCGGCATGGCCGGCGATAGCCTCGGCCGGAAGACGGATCGCGCGGCCCGCCGCTCCCGTGACCACGCCGAGGCGGTCGAACACGATGCGCGCGGAAGAGAGCCGCTCCCGGATGCTCGCCTCCGGGTGGAGGAGCTCCTCCGGCTCGAACGCGTCGCGATCCGGGTCGCGGTCCTCGGCCACGCGCTCGGCGAAAGCCGAGAGCTCCTCCTCGACCATCGCCGGCTCTTCGACCACCAGGAGCGCGTCGCCCGCGTGGTCGAGCCAGGAAGCCGGCATGGCCGTGACGGCCGGTGCGAAGACCTGGCGTTCGGCCTCCGACGGCAGCCGGCCTATGCGCTCGGTCATGAGCCGCCGCGCCTGCTCGGACTCCTCCGCCGCGGCGAACGGCGCCAGCGCGACCTCTTCGATCTTCTCCTGCGAGCGCTGGGTGTCCGGGTCGAAGAGGCGGATGGACTCGACGCGATCGCCGTCGAGCTCGATGCGCACCGCGAGATCGCGATCCGGCGGAAAGACGTCCACGAGGCCGCCGCGCACCGCCAGGTCGCCGGTCTCGATGACGAGATCGCCGCGCCGGTACCCGAGTCCCGTCAGCCGCGCGGCGAGCTTCGAGAGCGAGACCTCGTCGCCCTTCCGGATGTTCACGAAGAGGCCGGACAGCCGCGCCGGATCCGGCAGACGCGTGAAGAGGGCGCGCGCCGGCAGGACGGCGATCGACGGCGCGTTTCCCTGAGCCAGAGCCGCCAGGAGCGCGAACTCGTCGCGGCGGCTCTTCAACGACGCCGGAATGCGCTGATAAGGAGTCAGCGTCGGAGCCGGAGCGTGGAAAACACGCGCGGCGCCGCCCGCGGTCAGGTCGTCCGCGAGTCTTGCCGCGTCCTTCTCGCTTGCGACGACGGCCGCGACCGATCGTTCGAGGTCCCGCGAAAGCGCCGCCAGCAGGATTGCCGGCAGCGCTCCGACGCCGCCGGAGACGACGAGACGGTCTTCTCCCCTCCGGACCGCCTCGAGGAGGTCCGCGTACGAAGGCAGTTCCCGAACCCGATCCGTGAGCAGCGACAAAACAAACCCGGGATGACTTATTGCGAGACGCGCGCCAGGGGTGAATTTTCCCGTAGCCGCGAGACCGCGGCGGCCGCCGTCTCGGCGGCGTAGTCCACTTCTTCCTCGCTCGTCCAGCGTCCCAGGCCGAAGCGGATCGAGGCGTGGGCGAGGTCGGCCGGAACTCCGATCGCGGTCAGGACGTGCGACGGCTCGAGCGAAGCCGACGTGCACGCCGAACCGGAGGACACCGCGACGTCTTTCATGCTGACGAGGAGAGCCTCGCCTTCCACACCCGAGAAAGAGACGTTCAGGTTGCCGGGAAGGCGGCGCTCCTCCACGCCGGCCGAGAGCGCGCCGTCGTTCTCGATCGCCGGTAGAGGAGGGCCGTTGAGCGTCAAACCCTCGATGCGCCCAAAGAGCGCCGCGTGGAGGCGCGCCCGGAGCCGCCGCAGCCGCTTGGACTCGTCCGGCATCTCCGCGACGGCCAGCTCCGCCGCGGCGCCGAGCCCCACGATCCCGGGGACGTTCAGGGTCCCCGAGCGCATGCCCTTCTCGTGTCCGCCTCCGAAAACGATCGGGTGAAGGCGGACCCTCGGGTTCTTGCCGCGCACGTAGAGGGCCCCCACGCCTTTGGGGCCGTAGATCTTGTGACCCGAGATCGAGGCCAGGTCGACGTGCATCGCCTCGACGTCGAACGGGATCTTGCCGAAACCCTGGACGGCGTCGGTGTGAAACAGGACGCCGCGCTCGCGACAGATCGCGCCGATCTCCTCGATCTTCTGGATCGTGCCGATCTCGTTGTTGGCGAGCATCAACGTCACCAGAATCGTGTCGTCGCGCAGCGCCTCACGCACCCGCTCCGGAGAGATCTCGCCGGTCTTCCCGGGCTCGAGATACTGGATGCGGAAGCCCTCGCGCTCGAGCTGGCGGCACGGGTCGAGGACGGCGCTATGCTCCGTCGGGGCGGTGATGACGTGGCCGCCCTTGCCGCGATAGAGCCCGGCGACGCCGAGGATCGCGAGGTTGTCGGACTCGGTGGCGCCCGACGTGAAGACGATCTCCCGGGCCGACGCCTTCATCGCCCGCGCGACCTGGTCGCGCGCCGCGTCGACGGCCCCCTCCGCTTCCCAGCCGAAGACGTGCCCGCGCGAGGCCGGGTTGCCGAAGGATTTCGTGAAGTACGGCAGCATCGCTTCGAGCACCCGCGGATCCACGGGCGTCGTCGCGTGATAGTCGAGATAGATCGGCAGCTCCACGTCCCAATTATGTCTCGCGGGAAGGTCGCGATTCACGGGAGCACCCGACGAGGGTTAGGGCGGCAGATTGAACGTTTTCACCAGAAAGACCGCCATCTGCTGGCGCAGCACCGGATCCAGAGGGCAGTAGTTGCCGCCGGCGCACCCTCCGGTGATCCCACGCGCGGCGAGGTCATAGATCCAGTCGGCGAAGGGGTTCGAGCACGGGACGTCGCCGAAGGTCGGATTGCTGCAGACCGGAGGAACGTAATCCGATCCTTCGAGCGCCTTCAGGAGGAATACGGCCATCTGCTGTCGCTTGACGGGATCGGTCGGACAATAGTTGCCGCCGCCGCAGCCGCCCGTGATGTTGAGCCCGGCAAGAGCCTCGATCCATGGATCGAACGGGCTTCCCTGACACGCAACGTCGCCGAAGACGGTGCCCGTGCACGGAGGTGGCGTGTAGCAGAGACCGAACTTTCCCCTAAGAAGGAACACGGCCATCTGCTGCCGCGTCACCGACGCCGTCGGGCAGTAGTTCGGCCCCCCGCAGCCGACAGTCAGGCCGTTGGCCACGAGGCTCGCGATGTAGAGGTTGAATGCGTTCACGTCGGCGAACATCGAGACGTACGCGCGCTGCATCGTGCCGAAGAGACCCGATGGATTCGTGACGGTCACGTCGTTGATCGAGCCCGCGGGGAGCGCCGGCGCGTTGAACTGCAGCGACGTGTTCCCGGAGACGATGACGTTCGTCGCGGCCGCGCCGCCGACGGTCACCGTCGCGCCGTCCTCGAAGAGCATTCCATCCGCGGCGATCGGAGCGCCGCCCGCGGCGGCGCCGTAGCGCGGCGACGTGCCCACGACGATCCGCTGCGAGAATTCCGACGTGTTGCCCTGAGGGTCCGTCGCCGTTATCGCAATCCGAGCGCCCGGCTCGACGACCACTCCGGGCAGCGTGACGTCGATCGCGCCGATGCCCGAACCGTCCGTCGTCACCTGGGAGGCGCCGAGCCAGGTCTCGCCCTGCACGTAGTCGAACGGAAAACGCGCGCACGCCGGGTTCGAGTAGAAGTCGAGATCGAAGGTCGTCGAAGTGTGCGAGTTCAGCGTGGCCGTGATGTGGAGGTCGTTTCCGATCTGCTCGACCGTCGCGAGGATCGGGAAGTTCTGGCCGTTGTTGATCGAAAAGCCGTTCGCGTCGCCGGGATCGTCGGGGAGCGGCTTGTCCGATCCGCCCAGCGAGATTCCGAGGGCGCCGTTATCGTGAATCGAGTTGCCGCGCATCGTGTGGCGCGTGCCCTGCCCGACCCTGATGCCTAGGCCGCCGTTGTACGCGATGAGGTTGCCGCCCGGTCCTCCCGGGCTCGAGGTGCCGATGATGTTCGGCGCGGTCCCGGGCGACCCCACCTTGATTCCGTGCCCGCCGTTCGGAAGCGGTGCGATCCCGGAGTCGTCGACGCCGACGGCGTTGCCCTGGACCGTCATGCCTTCGGCCAACAAGTCCATGCCGATCGAGTTACCCGAGACGAGGTTGCCCTCGCCCGCGCCGGTCCCGCCGATGAGGAGTCCTGGCCCGCCGCCACGGATGCCCGCGCCCCCGTTGCCGAGCGCCGCGGTCCCGTTCACGTCGGTTCCGATGCGATTCGACTGGATCGTCACGTCGACGGCGGCCTCGACGCGGATCCCATCGACGGTGTTTCCGGAGATCAGGTTCTCTCCACCCGGTCCGCCGATCAGCACTCCGGTTCCCGCGACGCCCAGCAGGTGGATCCCGATGTCGTTCGGCAGCGCGACCGTGCCGGTGACGTCGGTACCGACGTAGTTGTTTTGAATCGTGCCGCTGGTGAATGCTCCGACGAAGATCCCGCTGCTCGTATTGCCCGACAGGATGTTGCGATCGGCCGGCGCTCCGCCGATCGTGAACGCAACGTGAGAGACCGAGACGCCGGTCAGATTCGGGACGGCGGTCGCACCGTCCGGTCCGACGCCGAGATAGGAGGACTTCACCGAGATCGGACCGCCGCCCGAGCCCGCGGTGACGCCGGCCCCGCAGCCTCCGATCGAGAGGCCCAGGACCGTACCGGCTTTGGTGAAGTTGAACGCGAAGACGTTCGTATTGGCGCACGAGATGGCGATCACCGGTGTGCCCGCGTATCCGGGCTGCGTCGTCCCGTCGATCGTCAGGCCTCCCGTCGAGGTGGCCAGGGGCAGGTTGGTGGCGAGCGCGATCGTCTGGACGCCCGAGCCGGGGATGTCGAAGACGATGGTGTGCGGCCCGGCGCCTCCGGCGTTGGCGTCGGTGATCGCCTGGCGCAGGGATCCGGGTCCGGAATCGGCCGTCGTCGTCACGGTGAAGGTGGCGGCCGAGACGGGGGCGGCGGCCAGCGCGACGCAGACAGACAGTAAGCCGAGGCGAGAACCCGTTCTCGTAGCCATGTTCTTCCCTCCCTACGGGTCGGGAGCGCTCGCCGCGGCGTCCCAACCGACGCTCCCGGCCTTTGACAGCACGCGCAGAAACACCCGAGAAGGGATCAAGCACCGAACAAACCCCGAAAAGCGAAACGCCGGCCAGGGGCCGACGCTCGCGGCGGGCCCTAAAAAGGCAGATTGAATGTCTTGACCAAAAACACCGCCATCTGCTGCCGGAGGACCGGGTTCGTCGGGCAGTAGTTGTTTCCGCCGCAGCCTCCCGTGATCCCGCGGGCCGCGAGGTCGTAGATCCAGTCGGCGAACGGGTTCGAGCACGGCACGTCGTCGAAGGTCGGGTTGCTGCAGACCGGCGGAACGTAGTCCGACCCCTCGAGCGCCTTCAGGAGGAAGACCGCCATCTGCTGCCGGTTGACGGGATTGGTCGGGCAGTAGTTCCCGCCGCCGCAGCCACCCGTGATGTTGAGCCCAGCGAGCGCCTCGATCCACGGATCGAACGGGTTGCCCTGACAGTGCACGTCGCCGAAGACCGTGCCAGTGCACGGCGGCGGCGTGTAGCAGAGCCCGAGCTTTCCTCTCAGGAGGAAGACCGCCATCTGCTGCCGGGTCACCGACGCGGTCGGACAGAAGTTCGGTCCGCCGCAACCCACGGTCAGGCCGTTCATGACGAGACCGGCGATGTAGCCCTCGAAGCCCGACGAGCCCACGTCGGCGAACTGCGCCACGTACCCGCGCGGCAGCGTGCCGACGAGACCCGCCGCCGTGGTGATGGTGATGTCGTTGATCGAGCCCGCCGGGAGCGCGGGAGCGTTGACCTGGGCGCTCGTGTTGCCGAATTGGACGTAGCCGGTGGCCGGCACTCCCCCGACGGTCACCGTTCCCGTCGGGTCGAAGAGCATGCCGTCGAGGCCGAGTTGTTGCCCTCCCGCCGGGTCGCCCGCGAGCGGTGCGGAGGCCGTGATCAGCCGCTGCGAGAGCTCCGACGTATTGCCCGCGGGGTCGGTCGCCGTCACCGCGATCCGCGCCCCTTGCTCGGCGCCGCCGTCGGGCAACGTGACGTCGATGGCGGCGATTCCCGAGCCGTCCGTCGTCACCTGGGAAGCGCCGAGCCATTGCTCGCCCTGCACGTAATCGTGGGGAAAGCGCGCGCAGGCCGGATTCGCATAGAAGTCGAGGTCGAAGGTCGTCGAGGCGTGGGAATTGAGCGTTCCCGTGATGTGGAAGTTGCCGCCGACGTGCTCGACCGCCCCGAGGATCGGAAAGTTCTGCCCGTTGTTGATGGTGTAGCCATTGGAGTCGCCCGGGTCGTCGGCGAGCGGCTTGTCCGAGCCGCCCAGCGAGATTCCGAGCGCGGCATTGTCGTGGATCGAGTTGCCGCGCATCGTGTTCTCGGTACCCTGTGCCACGACGATGCCGCGGCCGCCGTTGAAGGCGATGAGGTTGGCGCCGGGCCCGCCGGGCGCCGAGGTGCCGACGATGTTGGCCCCCAGGCCGTGCGACGTGAGCTGAATTCCGGCGCCGGCGTTGGGAAGCGGGAGAAGGTGCGAGTCGTCGACGCCGATGAAATTGCCCTGGATCAGCATGGAGTCGGAGTTGGCGTCGATGCCGATGCCCCCGTTGCCGGAGACGAGGTTGCCCTCGCCGGCCGAGGTCCCGCCGATCTTGAACGACGTGCCGCCTCCCGAGATCCCGCGGCCGCCGTTGGGAAGCGCGGCGGTGCCGTTGACGTCGGTGCCGATCAGGTTGCCCTGGATCGTGACGTTCGCGAGCCCGTCGTTCTCGATGCCTTCCTGCCCGTTTCCCGAGATCAGGTTCCCGACGCCGGCCCCTCCGATCAGCAGTCCCGCGCTGGCTCCCGGCGCGAGCTCGATCCCCCTCGTCGAGTTCGGGAGGGCGACGGTTCCCGTCGCATCGGTGCCGATGAAGTTGTTTTGGATCGTGCCGCTCGCCTGGTT
This sequence comes from Acidobacteriota bacterium, assembly GCA_046724475.1. Lineage (GTDB taxonomy): Bacteria > Acidobacteriota > Thermoanaerobaculia > UBA5066 > Gp7-AA6 > DAHUXD01. The sequence goes on from JBKOVK010000350.1 coordinate 12,023, forward strand.
GAGGTCGATTCCGTACTGCGAGTTTCCCGAGATGATGTTGCGGTCGGCGGCCGTCGGCCCTCCGATCGTCAGGATGGCGGAGGCGATCGAGATCCCGATGGAGTTAGGAACCGCCGTGGTCCCCGTCGCGTCCGTGCCGATGTAGCACGCCTTCACCGCGACGGGGACTGCGAAAAAGGCCGTGATTGCGTCGGCGCAGTTGCCGATCGCCAGGCCCTTGACCGCTCCGCCCCCCGTACCGACGAACTGGAACGCGAGCCGGCCGGTATCGCCGCAATTGAGGGCGACGAGCGGCGAGCCGGCGTAGCCCGGCTGCGTCGTCCCGTCGACCGTCAACACCCCGCCGGAGACCGCGATTACAGGCAGGCTGCTCGCGAGCGCGATCGTATGCGCGCCAGATCCGGCGATGTCGAACGAAATCGTGTGCGGTCCGGGACCCGCGGCGTTGGCGTCCATGATCGCCTGACGGAGCGATCCCGAGCCCGAGTCGTTGGTGTTCGTGACGCTGAAGCCGGTGGCGGCGGCGGGACGTGGACACCAGACGAGGGCGGCGAGGAGCGGGAGCAGACGGGTCGCGGCGGCGGGGCGACGGCGCATGGGACCTCCTCCGGAACGGCAGGATTCTATGAACCGAACATGAATGCACGATGAATGACTAGAATGAGTCGAATGTCGAGCCTCGCCGAGCCCCGGGTCCGCCCTTCCGGATTCACCTCACCGGCACCCGTCGTGCGGCTGGTCCACGCCTTCGACCGGCCCTACGAGAACGTGGTCGCGACCGCGCGCACCTGCTACTCGGCCAAGGGCATCGTCACCGAAGACCAGGCCTCGGCGAAACCCGACCGGCGCGACGCGATCGCGAAGTCGATCTACGAGGCCGGCCACCACACGACGTTCCAGCACGCGCACTTCCAGTTCTCTCTCGAGAACGTGTCCCGCCACTTCCTCTGGACGTTTCTCCACTCGCATCCCTTCTACAACTCCGAGCAGGTCTCGCAGCGGTACGTCGAGGTCAAGAAGGGCAACTTCGCCGTGCCCCCGATGGGACCCGCGCAGCGCGAGATCTACGAGTGCACCGCGCGCCGGCAGCAGGACGCCTACACGAAGCTCACGGAGCTGCTGACGCCGCTCGCGGCGGAGCGCTACTTCGGGCTCTTTCCGGGACGGACGCGCGGAGACGGGCGCGTTCGCTTCGGCGGCGCGATCAAGAAGCGGGCCCAGGAGATCGCTCGCTACGTCCTGCCGGTCGCGACGTTCTCGTACCTGTACCACACGGTCTCGGGCGTGACCCTCTTCCGCTACTGGCGCCTCTGCGAGTCCATGGACGCGCCCGCCGAGCAGCGGGAGGTCGTCGGCCAGATGGTCGCGGAGGTTCTTCGCCACGATCCCCTCTACGAGACCGTGCTGCAGGACCCGCTGCCTCTGGAAGAGACGCCCGAGTACGCGGCGTTTCAGTCGCTGCCGCGCACACGCTCCTCGTCGCGCGCGTTCCGCGAAGAGTTCGACCGCGAGCTTTCCGGCCGGGTCTCGCGGCTCGTGGACTGGAAGGCCAACAACGAGCAGATCCTGGCCTCGGCCGTGCGCGAGATCGTCGGAGTCCCACGCGTCCAGCTTTCCGACGACGACGCGATCCGGATGGTCCTCGACCCTTCGAAGAACCGGATCCTGGGAGAGACGCTGACGCTGACCACGCACGACAAGCTGTCGCGCGCGCTTTTCCACCCGTCCTACACGTTCCGCAAGAAGATCTCGCACACCGCCGACAGCCAGGACCAGCGCCACCGCATGACTCCCGCTTCCCGCCCCGCGCTCCCGGCCTATCTGTCGGAGGAGCCCGACTACATCGTCCCCATGCTCGTAGAGGACGTGCCCGAGGCTCACGAGCTGTACCGGGGGACGATGGAGGAGACCTGGCAGGCGATCGGAGAGCTGCGCGCGCTCGGCGTCTCCGACGAGTTCGCCGCGTACCTCCTGCCCAACGCCGTGGCGATCCGCTTCACCGAATCCGCGGACCTGCTCAACCTCCACCACAAGTTCGCGATGCGGCTCTGCTACAACGCGCAGGAGGAGATCTGGCGCGCATCCCTCGACGAGGCCCTGCAGATCGGCGAGGTCAACCCGCGCATCGGGCCGTGGCTGCTGCCTCCCTGCACGCTGCGTCATCTCGCCACGGTCCGGCCGGTGTGCCCCGAGGGAGAACGGTTCTGCGGCGTCGTGGTCTGGAAGATGAACCAGAACGAGTACGCGCGCGCGCTCTGAGACACCGATGCTGCAACCCAAGGACCTCCACCACATCTACGGCCCCCAGGGCCCGACCCGGGTCGAGCCGCCGTCCGACGTCGCTCGCCTGAGGATCGTCCTGCTCGAAGTCGTTCCGCCGGTCTGGAGGCGAGTCCAGGTTCCCGCCAACCTCACGCTTCGGCGTCTCCACGCGGTTCTCCAGTGCGCGATGGGCTGGCCCGAGACCGACGAGCATCAGTTCCGGATCGCCGGCGCGCTCTACGGGAAGCCGACCGACACGACGGGACCCCTTCGCGATTCGCGATGGATGCGGCTGGCCGACGCAATCAGTCTCGGAACGACCTCCTTCGGCTATGCGCTTGGCACCGACTCGGCCTGGGAGCATGAGGTGCGCATCGAGGGCACCGCGGCGGGGAATGCCGAGAACCAGCGGCCCGTCTGCCTGGAGGGGGAGCGCGCCTGTCCGCCTCCGAGCGCCGGACAGGATGGCTACGTCGAGCGTGTCGGAGGACGCCGTAGTCCGCGACGCGCCCCATCGCGGCTCGCCGGCTTCGCCGGCCAGGAGTTCGATCCCGACCGCTTCGACATCGAGGCCGTCAACCGCGCTCTGGCCTGGCTGCGGTAGAACGCGCGGGGCCGCGGCTGCGAGGCGTTCTCCGGTACCATTTCCCACCGGGTGACCGACTCCCGCGACAACGAAGAGACGATCGCGGCGTCCACGCCGACGCCGGACGCGTCGATCCCTCGCATCGGCGGAAAGGCCGAGGTGGTCCAGTCGTTCGTTCCGGGAGATGTTCTCGCCGGACGTTTCCGCATCGTGCGCTTCATCGCCCGCGGCGGCATGGGCGAGGTCTATGAGGCCGAGGACACGGAGCTTTCGAGTCGCGTGGCGCTCAAGACGATCTCGGGCCACATCGCCGAGGACGCCGCGGCCATCGCGCTCTTCAAGCGCGAGGTCCAGCTCGCTCGCGAGGTCACCCATCCCAACGTCTGCCGCATCTACGACGTGTTCCGGCACGACGGAACCACGTTCCTCACGATGGAGCTGCTGCACGGCGAGACGCTCGCGGAGCGTCTCGAGCGGGAGCGGCGCATCCCCGTCGAGGCGGCACGCCGGATCCTGGACCAGATCGCCGGCGCCCTGACCGCGGCGCACGAAGCCGGAGTCGTTCACCGCGACTTCAAGAGCGCCAACGTGATGCTGGTGTCCGGCGCGCCCGGTTCCGGCGGCGTGCGCGCCGTCGTCACCGATTTCGGCCTCGCCCGCCGGCACCAGGGATCGGCTCGGGATTCCGCGGCCACGGTCACGGCATCCATTACGGGAACGCCGGCGTACATGGCGCCCGAGCAGGTCGAAGGCGGACCGATCACGCCTGCGACCGACATCTACGCGCTCGGCGTCGTCCTCTACGAAATGGTGACGGGAGAACGTCCATTCACGGGCGACACGCCCCTCTCGATCGCCGTCAAACGCCTCAAGGAAGCGCCGACGCCTCCCCGGCAACGGCTCGCGGACCTTCCGGCCGATTGGGAACGGACGATTCTCCGCTGCCTCGAGCGCGACCCGAAGGACCGATTCTCCTCCGCCGCTGACGTCGCGAAGGCCCTCGCTGGCGGACGCGTGGCGGGCTCTCCAAAGACGCGGCGGAGGCGGCTCGTCGCAATCGGCGTCGCCGCCGTGGCCGCGCTGGTGCTCGGTATAGGAGCGCTCGTCCTGACACGTTCGCGGACCGTCCGAAGCGCGCGGCAGGGGGCTCCGGCCTCCGCGTCGCAGCGCCGATCCGTGGCCGTGCTCGGGTTCAAGAACCTCTCCGCGCGCCCCGAGGCGGCGTGGGTCTCGACCGCGCTCTCGGAGATGCTGACGACCGACCTCGCCGCCGGCGAGAAGATCCGGACGGTCTCCGGCGAGAGCGTGGCGCGCATGAAGCGCGACCTCGCCCTGCCCGACGCAGACAGCTACGCCAAGGACACGCTCTTAAAGATCCGCACGAACCTCGACGCCGGCTTCGTGATCGTAGGCTCTTACCTTGCGGTCGCCGGCGCGCCGATCCGCGTGGACTTGAAGCTCCAGGACGCCTCCGCGGGCGAGACCATTGCCGCGGTCACCGAAAGCGGGACCGAGGCGGAGCTCGCCGAGCTCGTCGGCCGCGCCGGCGCCAAGCTGCGCGAGAGGCTCGGTGCCGGCGTGCTGACCTCGAGCGAGGCCGCCGTGGTCAAGGCGTCATTGCCTTCGAACGCCGACGCTGCGCGGCTCTACGCCGAGGGACTCCAGAAGCTCGGCGCGTTCGACAATCTGGGCGCCATCGAGCGGCTCGATAAGGCCGTCGAGGCCGACCCGAACCACGCGCTCTCGCACGCCGCGCTCGCCACCGCGTGGAGCAACCTCGGCAACTTCCGGCGCGCGCGCGAGGCGGGCGAGGCCGCGTTCCGGCTCTCGAAGGGCCTCTCGCGCGAGGATCAGCTTTCGGTCGAGGCGCAGTACCGCGCGGCGGACCGCGACTGGCCCCGCGCAATCGCGGCCTACCAGACGCTGACGAAGCTCTTCCCCGACAACCTCGAGTACGGGCTGCGGCTGGCCGGCGCGCAGTCCGGCGGCGGAAAGGGCAAGGACGCGCTCGCCACGCTGGCCGCGCTCCGCAAGCTGCCGGCGCCAGCCAGCCAGGATCCGCGGCTCGACCTCGCGGAGGCGGGGGCCTACTACTCGCTCGGCGACTCGCCGAACGAGAAGGCGGCCGGGATCCGCGCGCGCGACTTCGCTCGTGCGCGGGGCTCGCGTCTGCTCGAGGCAAACGCGCTGTACCACGAGGGCTGGGCGGAGTTCGTGCTCGGCGAGCTCGAGGCGGCGAAGACGGCGGGGAACCGCGCGCGCGAGCTGTTCGCGGCCGCGGGCGACGAGCACGGCGTTGCCCTCGTGATCGCAGACATCACCGGGCTCGTGCCGACCCGGCGCGGACAATGGGAGGAGAGCAAGCGTCTGCTCGAGGAGGGCCTCGCCATCGCGCGGCGCACGGGCGACAAGCGCAACGAGGCGGCGTGCCTCAACAACCTGTCGATCAACCACCAGATCATCGGCGACATCGCGGGCTCCGAGCGGCTCCTCGTGCAGGCGCTCGAGGTCAGCAAGGATGTCGGAGATCTGAACGGCGCGGCGATCTTCTCGAACAACCTGAGCCAGATGAAACAGGGCCTCGGCGATCTTCCGACGTCCAAGAAGTTCGCCGACGAAGCGGTCGGCATCGCGCGCCAGGCCAGCGACGCGCGCGGCCTGGCGATGTCACTCAACACGTCCGGCTACCTGGCGCTGGCCGAGGGAAACCTCGATAAGGCAACGAAGGCGTTCGACGAGGGCACGACTTTCTCGCGGAAGAACGCGCCGGAGCTCCTCTGGGCCAACCTCTCCGGAACAGGCTCCGTGCTCTGGGAGCGCGACGACCTCGGCGGCGCGCGCGTCCGCTACGAGGAGGCACTCGAGGCGGCGAAAAAGACCGGTGACGTCCTGGGCATGACGGCCGTCCGGCTGACGATCGCCGACCTTGCGATCGACGCCGGCCGCCCGGCCGAGGCCGAGCCCGAGGCGCAGGCGATCGCGAAGGAGCTGGCGGAGCGCGGCGAGTCCGACAACCGCGTCTGGGCCGCCGGCGTCCTCGCCCGCGCCCTTCTCGAACAGAGGAAGATTCGCGAGGCGCAGGAGGCGGTGAGGAGTGTCGCGGCGATCCATGCAGGCGATTACTCGGTCCGTCAGGGGTTCGAGCTGACTGCGGCGCGGGTCGCGGCGGCGGCGGGAGACCGGGTCGGGGCGGAGAAACGCTGCGCCGCGCTCCTCGCGGACTCCGCGAAGCGCGGCTTCGTTGCGCAGCAGCTCGACCTCGCGCTCGCGCTCGGCGAGATCGAGATCGCTTCCGGAAAGACTGCCGCCGGACGCGCGCGCCTCGAGGCGCTCGAGAAGGAAGCCCGGGAGAAAGGCTTTCTCTTGATCGCGAGGAAGGCGTCGCGTACTCTGTCGTCCCGGGGATGACGCGAACGCGCACGAAGCGCCCGCACGGCTCGATCCTGGCCGTGGGCGGCGGCGAAGAAAAATTCGACAAACCCGACATTCTCCAGCGCTTCGTGGCGGAGGCCGGAGGAGCGGATGCGCGCATCGCGATTCTGCCCACGGCGTCCGCGATCCCGGCCGAGCGCGCGACGTTCTACGAGCAGGTCTTCCGAAAGATCGGCGCCGGCGACGTCTTTCCCCTGCCCATCGTCACGCGCGCGGACGCGCAGTCTCCGGAGCATGTCGCGACCATCGGCGAATCGACCGGCGTCTTCATGACCGGAGGCGACCAGTCGCGCTTGGTCGACATCCTCGCAGGAAGCCCGGCGCTCGAAGCGCTCCAGGCAAGCCTCGTCGCGGGCGGGGCTCTCGGAGGGACGTCGGCGGGGGCTTCGGCTTTTTCCTCGACGATGATCGTGGGGGGCGAAGGGGGACTGCAGCTTCGCCGGGACGCGGTGGATCTGGCGCCGGGCCTCGGCGTCATCACCCGGCTGATCATCGACCAGCACTTCTCCCAGCGGAAGCGTCTGGGCCGCCTTCTGACGGCGGTCGCGCTGGAGCCGACCAAGCTCGGCGTGGGCATCGACGAGGACACCGCGATCGTCTATTACGGCTCGGGTCAGATCGAGGTCATCGGTTCGGGCCAGGTCTTCGTCATCGACGGCAGCCGGGCCGTGGCCCAGGGCCTCTCGGAAACCGATCCTTCGGCCACCTTCAGTCTCTCCGGCGCTCTCCTCCACGTCCTGACGGCGGGCGACCGTTTCGACGTCGAGAAGCGGCAGCCGCTGGCATCCAACTAGGCCGATTCCTGTAGTCTTTCGCCCAAACGTGGGCGAAGGAATCCGTCTCCTCGAAACGCTGGTCCTGAACGGGCCGAACTACTGGTCCTACCGTCCGTGTGTCTGGATGCGGATCGACCTGGGGCCGTTTCGCGACCGCCCGTCCAACGAGATCCGCGGCTTCGGGGACGAGCTGCAGCGTCTCCTGCCAGGCCTGGAAGAGCACCACTGCTCGGAAGGCGCAAAGGGCGGATTCCTGAAGCGCGTCGTTGAAGGCACGTGGCTCGGCCACGTCGCCGAGCACGTCGCCATCGAAATCCAGCAGGAAGTCGGCATCTCGGTCTCCTTCGGCCGGACACGCGAGACGAAGACGCCGGGCGTCTACAACCTGGTGTACGAGATGGAGGAGGAGCGCGTTGGAGTCCGCGCCGGCAAGCTCGCGCTCGACGTCGTCGAGCATTGCGCCGGCCTCGACGTGGACCTCGCCCTCTCTTCCTCGCTCGACAAGCTCAAGCGCACGCGCGAGCGCTGGGCCCTGGGCCCCTCGACGCGCTCGATCGTCGCCGTCGCCGCGACCCGGGGCATCCCCCACCTGCGCTTGAACGACCGGTCGCTCGTCATGCTCGGGACCGGCGTCCATCAGAAGAGGATCCAAGCCACGATCGCCTCGACGACCGCCCAGCTCGGCGTCGAGATCGCGGGCGACAAGAGCCTGACCAAGACGCTCCTCGGCGACAACGGCGTCCCGGTGCCGAAGGGCTCAGTCGCGCAGGACGAAGACGACGCCGTGGCGATCGCTGGGAAGCTGGGCTGGCCGATCGTCGTCAAGCCGCTCGACGCCTCGCACGGCCGCGGGGTCCTGACGAACATCCGGAGCGAGTCCGAGCTGCGGCTGGCCTACAAGGACGCCTTGAAGTTCCGCGACGAGGTCATCGTCGAGCAGTTCCTGGAAGGCCACGACTTTCGTTTCCTGGTCATCGCCGGCCGGTTCATCTGCGCGGCGCAGCGCGTCCCGGCCTTCGTCGTCGGCGACGGGAAGCGCACCATCGAGGATCTCGTCGAGGAGGTCAACCGCGATCCGCGCCGCGGGATCGGCCACGAGAAGATCCTGACCAAGATCGAGATCGACGACCTCTCGCTGGCGCTGCTGGCGCGGCGCAACCTCACGCCACGTTCGGTGCCCGACGAAGGCGAGACCGTGTACCTGAAGTCCACCGCGAATCTCTCGACCGGAGGCATCTCCCGCGACGTGACGGACTCGGTCCACCCCTCCAACATTCACCTGATGGAGCGCATCGCGCGGATCGTGGGGCTGGACATCGCCGGCATCGACGTCATCTCGCCCACGGTCGAGAAGCCGATCGCCGATGTCGGCGGCGGCATCGTCGAGGTCAACGCCGCACCCGGCTTTCGCATGCACACCGACCCGACCGAAGGCACGCCGCGCGACGCCGCCGGCGCCGTCATCGAGATGCTCTATCCGCCGGGAACGCCGTCGCGAATCCCGATCGTCTCGATCACGGGAACCAACGGCAAGACCACGACCACGCGCCTGCTCGCCCACATCGCCCGCTACGCCGGCCACCACGTCGGCCTGACCACGACCGAAGGCGTCTACATCGGCAGCGAGCAGATCATGAAGGGAGACTGCACCGGCCCGGCCTCCGCCCAGGCGGTGCTGCGAGACCCGACCGTAACCTTCGCGGCCCTCGAAACGGCGCGCGGCGGACTCCTGCGCTTCGGGCTTGGCTACGACTGGGCCGACGTCGGCGTCGTGACGAACGTCGCCGAGGATCATCTGGGACTGCGCGACATCGAGACCCTCGAGGACCTCGCGAGGCTCAAGGCCCTCGTCGTCGAACGCGTCTTCCCTCACGGGACGGCGGTTCTGAACGCCGAGGATTCCATGACGCCTTGGATCGCGGATCGCATCAAGGCGCGGATCGCCTTCTTCTCGCTGGATCCGTCCCACGAGCGGCTCAAGGTGCATGTCGCGTCGGGAGGGTTGGCGGCGGTGATGGACCGGCACGACACGCTCTGTCTCTACCGCTCGACCCTGCGCATCCCGCTGGTCCACGCGCGCCAGGTCCCGATCACGTTCGACGGCAAGGCGCGGTTCAACATCGCTAACGCGCTCGCCGCGTCCCTCGCCGCCTTCGCCGCCGGCATCGAGATGGACGACATCCGCGGCGGTCTGACGACTTTCCATCCGACCCCCTTCCAGGCGCCTGGCCGCGGCAACATCTACGAGTTCCGCGACTTCCGCGTGATGATCGACTACTGCCACAACGCGCACGGCATGGCCCTCGTCGCGCCGTTTCTCTCTTCCATGAAGCGCGGCCGGCTCGTCGTCGTCCTCAACGCTCCCGGAGATCGCCGCGAGGAGGACTTCGACGCGATCACGAAGGCGGCCGCGCCGCACTTCGACCGGGTGATCCTGCGCGACGACGAAGACCTGCGCGGGCGCGCGAGCGGCGAGGTCACCGGATTCCTCCGCGCGGGCCTGATGCGCCACGGCATGAAGGACGACCAGATCGAGGAGGCCAAGAACGAGCCCGAGGCCGTGCGGCGCGCGCTGGCCATGGCACGCCGCGACGACCTCATCGTGATCTTCGCCGACCGCATCGCCAAGGTCGGCGCGCAAGTGGATTTCGAAAGACAGAAGGAGTCCCGTCCTCCCTCCGATGACTGACCCCACCCGCGACGACGCCCGGGAAACCGTAGCGACGCCTCCGGCCGGACGCCCCGACGCGCGGTCGGGCTCGGGCAAGCAGATATGGCACGCGCCGGGTCTCGCCGACGGCACCGTCCTCGCCGGGCGTTTTCGCATCGTCCGGTTCATCGCGCGCGGAGGCATGGGCGAGGTGTACGAGGCCGAGGACCTGGTCCTGAAGGACCGCGTCGCCGTCAAGACGATCCGGCCCGACGTGGCGAACGATTCGCGGACGATGGAAAGGTTCCTGCGCGAGGTGCACCTGGCCCGGACCGTCACGCATCCCAACGTCGCCCGGACGTTCGACATCTTCCCGGAAGGCCCAGTCACGTTCCTGACGATGGAGCTTCTCTCCGGAGAGACGCTGGCCCACCGCATCTCCCGCACCGGCCGGATGCGTCCGGACGAGGCGTTGCCGCTCGTCGAGCAGATGGCCGCCGCACTCGCGGCCGCCCACGAGGTTGGCGTCGTGCACCGCGACTTCAAGAGCGCCAACGTGATGCTCTCGCCCGACGAGCGTCGTCCGGGAGGCGCGCGCGTCGTCGTGACGGATTTCGGGCTGGCCCGGCGCAACCCCGGCGCGCGCGGCGAAAGACAGACCTCGCTGACCGCGACCGAGGCCGTCATGGGAACTCCGGACTACATGGCTCCGGAGCAGATCGAAGGACGCGACGTCTCCCCGGCCACCGACGTCTACGCGCTCGGGATCGTCATGTACGAGATGGTCACCGGCGAGCCTCCCTTCCAAGGCGACACTCCGCTGTCGGTCGCACTCAAGAAGCTCCACGAGGCGCCGCCGTCTCCCAAGGGACGCGTGCCGGAGCTGCCGCCCGTCTGGGAGAAGACGATCCTGCGCTGCCTCGAGCGCTCCGCCGCGGATCGGTATGCGTCCGCGCCGGAGGTCGTGCGCGCGCTCGCGGGCGAGTCGATCCCTCTCGGTCCGGGAATGCGCGCGCGCCGGCGACGGCGCGCGGTCGCGATCGCCGCGGCCGTCCTCGTGGCTTTGGCGGGAGCATTCCTCGGATATCGCCTTCTGTCTCATCGTTCCGTCGCGACGGCGGCCGCCGTTCCCGCGAGACCCGCCCGGCAGGCGATCGCCGTCCTCGGTTTCAAGAACCTCGCGGGCCGGCCCGAGGATGCATGGGTCTCGACTGCCCTCTCGGAGATGCTCACGACCGAGCTCGCCGCGGGCGAGAAGCTGCGAGCGATCTCGAGCGAGGACGTGGCGCGCATGAAGAGCGATCTCTCGCTGCCGGAGACCGACACGCTCGGAAAGGACAGCCTCGAGCGCATCCGCAAGAACATCGGCGCCGATCTGGTCCTGCTCGGCTCGTATCTGTCGACGCCGGGCGAGGGCTCGGCCATCCGCCTGGACCTGCGTCTTCAGGACACGGCCGCCGGCGAGACGATCGCGGTCGTTTCGGAGAAGGGCCCCTCCTCCGATGTGGACGGCCTGGCCACGAGGGCCGGGGAACGGCTTCGCGAGAAGCTCCAGCTTCCCGTGGTTTCGCAGGCCGACGCGGCGGCGGTTCGCGCCTCGTTGCCCTCGAACCCCGAGGCCGCGCGTCTCTACTCGGAGGGACTCGCGAAGCTACGCGTCTTCGACGACGTCGCCGCCAGGGACCTCCTCGAGAAAGCCGTTGCGCTGGATCCCAAGCACGCGCTGGCGCGCTCGGCGCTGGCCGCGGCATGGGGCGGCCTCGGTTACGACGCGAAGGCGCTCGAGGCGTCGAAGACGGCCTTCGCGCTCTCTGCCGATCTCTCGCGCGAGACCCGACTGTCGGTCGAAGGGCGGTACCACGCGGCGAGCAACGACTGGAATCGGGCGATCGAGATCTACCGCTCGCTCTTCACCTTCTACCCCGACAACCTGGATTACGGCCTCCAGCTCGCCGGCGCGCAGACACGGGCGGGAAAGCCCCACGACGCGCTGGCGACGATCGCCGCTCTGCGCCGCGCGTTTCCGAAGGACGATCCCCGGATCGGACTCGCCGAGGCCGAGACCGCCAAGGCTCTCTCGGATTTTCCGCGGATGGAGAAGGCGGCGATCGCGGCCGCAGTGCTGGCCGAGGGCTCCGGGGCGCGGCTGCTCGCCGGCACGGCGCGCATGCATCAGGCGATCGCCCGCCGCAATCTGGGAGACCCGAAGGGAGGAGAAGCGCTCAGCCAGCAGGCGCGGGACCTTTTCCAGGCCGCCGGGGACCGCGCGGGAGTGGCCTCGGCGACGAACGGCATCGGAAACTCGCGCTACGACCAGGGCGACCTCGCCGGCGCCCGCAAGGCGTTCGAACAGGTTCTGCAGATTGCCCGCGAGACGGGCAACAAGCGCGTGGAGGCGGGAGCGCTGGATAACCTCGCGAGCGTGGTCGGGGACCAGGGGGATCTCGTCACCGCGCGAAAGCTGGCCGACGAGGCGCTGGCTCTCTTCCGAGAGATCGAGGACAAGGCCGGCGAGGCCGAAACGCTCAACAACATCGGCGCCGGGCTCGTGATCGCCGGAGATCTCCGCGGCGCCCGTGAGGCCTTCGAGCGCGCCCTTCCGCTCTATCGCGAGACCGGCGACCAGGGAGGCCTCGCGATCGCGCTCAACAACATCGGCGAGCTGCAGTGGGGCGAAGGCGATCCGGCCGCCGCGGCGAAGAGCTTCGAAGAGTCGAGGGCGATCTTCCAGGCCCAGAGCCAGAAGAGCAAGGCGGTGTACCCGACGACGGGCCTGGCGACGGTGCGCGCCGAGACGGGAGACCTCGCGGGAGCGCGCGCTGTGCTGGTGGAGGCGCTGCCGGCCGCCCGAGAGGCCCACGACCGGCACCAGGAAGCGTTTGTCCTCTCGGCATCAGGCGCAATCGATCTCGCTTCCGACCGCCTCGCCGACGCGCGCCGCAATTTCGAAGAGGCGTTGAAGATCCGGACCGAGATCGGCGAGCAGGGAGCCGCGTCGCAGAGTCGGTACGACTTGGCGCGCGTGGCGCTGGCCGAAGGAAAACCGGCCGAGGCGCAGGCCGGGGCGCGGCGGGCCGCCGCGGAGCTCCAGGCGCAGAAGCTTCCGGACGACGAAGCCGCCGCGCTCGCGCTCGAAGCCCGGGCCGCGCTGGCGGCGGGCCGCGCGGCTGAGGCCGCGGCTCCGCTCGAGCGTGCTCGACAGCTCGCCGCCGCCGGCCAGCAGGAAGGCGCGCGCCGCGAGTTTCTCCTTGTCTCTTCGATCGCCCGGGCGGAGCGAGGCGACGCGGCGGGCGCGCGCAAGAGTCTCGAGATCGCAATCTCCAGGGCGCATGAGAAGCGCCTCATCGCATTCGAGCTCGAAGCTGGCCTGACTCTCGGCGAAGTCGAGATGAAAGGCGGCGCGGTGGCGGCCGGCCGGGCGCGCCTGGAGGCGGTCGAGAAGACCGCGGCCGGGCACGGCTATCTCCGCATCGCACGCCGTGCCCGGGAGGCGCGCGCGTGAAAGACCTTCTCGCCAGCTGCCGCGCCCGTTCCCGGGAGATGGAGGATCTCCTCGCCGATCTGACGCGGATCGAGTCGCCGTCGACGGATGCCGAGGGCGTCGCGCGACTGGCGCGACGAGTCGCCGACGAGCTCGAGCACCTCGGACTGCCGGTCGAGCTTCTGCCCGTCGACGGAGCCGGGCCGGTTCTGCGCGCGCTGCGCGGCTCTCGTCCCGTGATGCTGCTCGGACACCTCGACACCGTCTGGGACCTCGGCACCCTGGCGCAGCGACCCGTCCGAATCGAAGACGGCCGACTCTACGGGCCCGGGTGCTTCGACATGAAGGGCGGCATCGTGGTCCTCGTCCACGCGTTGAAAGCCCTGGCGCGCCACGGATCGCTTCCCGACGTCTGCGTCTTCCTCACGCCGCTCGAGGAGGTCGGCGCCGAGGGTTACCGCGGGGCGATGGAGGAATCGATGCTCGCCTCGCGCGCGGTTCTCGACTTCGAGCCGGCGTGGCCGGGAGGCGCCGTGAAGACGGCGCGCAAGGGATCGGCGTCCTTCGTATTGCGGGCCCGCGGCGTGGCGGCCCATGCAGGCGCAGATTTCGCTCGCGGCGCCAACGCCATCGTCGAGCTCGCCCGGCGGATCTCGGACGCCGCGGCTCTGACGGATCTGTCGCGCGGCATCACCGTCAACGTGGGAACGATCCAGGGAGGGACGCGACCCAACGTCGTGCCCGACGAGGCGCACGCCGAGCTGGACGTCCGCTTCCGAGCGCTCGCCGACGCGGAGGCCATGCGCGCCGCACTGACGTCGCTCCGCCCGGAAGATTCGCGGATCCGGCTGAGCCTCGAGACGAAGAGCTTCTATCCGCCGCTCGAGCGAGGGCCGCACGTCGCGGCGACGTTCCAGGCGGCCGTGGCCGTCGCCGCGGAGCTGGGCCTTCCCCCGCTCGAGGAGGTCGCCACCGGAGGGGCTTCCGAGGCATCCTTCGCCGCGGCTCTAGGCATTCCGACGCTCGACGGCCTCGGCGCCGACGGAGACGGCGCCCACGCCGAGAGCGAGCACGTCATCCTGGCGTCGATCCCGGACCGCGCCGCGCTGGCGGCGGGATTGATCCGGAAATTGTCGAAACCTTCCTAGTCGCGCCGTTTCAAGGACAGCGTCAGCACAAACTCGGCGACGGCTTCGTCTCCGAGCTTCTCGGGCACGGTCACGACGACGCGAATGGCTCGCTCTTCGCGCTCCCCGCTCGCGATCGCCCGGTGGACCAGCTCCCCGATCTCTTCCCCGTCTTCGCAGGTGAAAAGCGCGTCGTCTTCGGCGCGCTTGAAGAAGCGGCCCTGGACGTCCTTGAAAATCAGCGAAACCTTGCGGCGGCTCTCTTCGATGCGCCGCAGCGCGAGAAGGCCTCCCGCCAGATCGGCGCCCACGCACAGAGCTCCGAAGTACATCGAGCCGAGGTGATTCTTCGACCTCCAAGTCAGGGGAATCCGTATGACCGACCGGCGCGCCGTCGCTTCGACCACCTGAGGGCTGACGAAGAAGGCCATCGGAACGCGGATGAGCGTCCAGAGCCGCAGCTTCCACGTCTCGCCCATGCGTGAGGCCTTCGCTCCTCACCTTGTATCACTCGTCACACGGGCGCCGCCGCAAACGCGTGACAATTCGGTCCGAAGTGTCGACAACTCAAGGAGGTGTCTCGATGCGCGCCTTCGGGCGGCTTGCGGCCGCGTCTGTCCTGCTTTTCGCGGCGGCGGGCGCCGTCGCGCTCGCTTCGGTCATCTACGTCAACGCAGCCGCCACGGGCGCCAACAACGGCTCGAGCTGGGCCAACGCCTTCACGACGCTGCCCCCGGCATTGTCGGCCGCCGGCGCCACCGACGAGATCTGGGTTGCGCAGGCGACCTACAAGCCCACCGCGACCGCCACCCGCACGATCGCTTTCGTCCTCAAAGACGGAGTCTCGGTCTACGGCGGCTTCGCCGGCAACGAGACGATGCGCACGCAAAGGGATCCGGCCGCGCACGTCACGATTCTTTCCGGCGACATCGGCACGCCGGGAGTTTCGACCGACAACAGCTACCACGTCGTCACGGCCGACGCGACGGTTTCCAACACCGCACGGCTCGATGGCTTCACGGTCACCGGAGGACAGGCGGACGCCGGCAGTCCGAACAACAAGGGCGCCGGAATCTGGATCAACGGCGGTTCGCCGCTCGTCGCCGGCATGCTCTTCACCGGAAACTTCGCGCTCTCCTCCGGCGGCGCCGCGCAGGTCGACGGCGGCTCCCCGCGATTCCTGTCGTGTACCTTCGACAACAACTCCGTGTCCGGAGTCGGCACCGGCGCGGGCCTCGCCTCGAGCGCCGGCACGGTCAACGTCGAGAGCTCGATCTTCCGCGCCAACACGATCTCGGGGGCGGCGTCCGGCGGAGCCGGACTTCAGGCCGCCGCGGGCGGCATGACGCTGCTCAATTGCGTCGTCGCGGAAAACAGCCCCGACGGGATCCAGATCACCGGCAACACGAACATCATCGAGGACTCCACGTTCACAGCAAACGCCGGATACGGCATCCGTCTCCTCTCGAGCACGTCCAACACGATCAGCAACACGATCGTCTGGGACAACGACAGCGGCTCCATCTCCTTTGGCGGGGGCTCGACGGCGACGATCAGCTACTGTGACGTCGCCGGCGGCGCCGCCGGATCCGGCAACATCGACGCCGATCCCCTCTTTCTCGCATCGCCCGGAGATCTGCGCCCGGGCCCGTCCTCGCCGGTCGTGGACGCCGGAAACAACACGCTCGTGCCCGGCGGCACCACGCTCGACGTCCGCGGGCTCCCCCGCTTCTTCGACGATCCCGACATCCCCGACACCGGCGTGGGCAACGTCCCACCGGGGATCGTGGACATGGGCGCGTACGAACGCATTCCGATCACCGTGACCGCGCCGTCGAACCTGACGATCTGCTCCGGCGACTCCGCGTCCTTCTCCGTGACGGCCACGGGCCAGCCCACGCTGACGTACCAGTGGCGCAAGAACGGGGTCAACCTCAGCAACGGCGGATCGATTTCGGGCGTGACGACTCCGACGCTTTCGATCAACCCCGCGGGCACGGGAGACGCCGGAAACTACGACGTCGTCGTCACCGACGGGTTCGGCCAGTCGATCACGTCCTCCGAAGCGACGCTCACCGTCAACGCGCGTCCGACCGCCACGGCGGGGGGAGGCGGCACGATCTGCACCGCCGAGTCCGTCGGCCTGACCGGCTCGGGCGGAGTCTCGTGCTCCTGGTCGCCCTCGGCCGGTCTCGACAATCCCGGAAGCTGCACGCCGACGGCATCTCCCACGATCACGACGGTCTACTCGCTGACGGTCACCGCGGCCAACGGCTGCGTCTCGACCAACGTCTCCACCGTCACGGTCACCGTGAACCAGACGCCCGCGCAGCCTGTCATCACCGCGCCGCTCTCGGTACCGGTGGGCGCCTCGGGCGCTTCGGCCAGCGTCGTGAACCATCCGGGAGCGACGTGGGATTGGACGCTCTCGGGCGGCGTCATCACGGCCGGACAGGGAACGCGGCAGATCATCTTCGACGCGGCGTCGCCCGGTACCACGATGCTGTGCACCGTCACGGAATCCGCCAGCGGCTGCATCTCGCCGGAGGCTTCGAAGAACATCCAGGTAGATTTCCTCGACATGCCCCCGACCAACGGGTTCCACGATTTCGTCAACACGGTCGCCCGCAACGGCATCACGGCCGGCTGCGGAAACGGTAACTACTGCGGCACGTCAAACATCACCCGCGCGCAGATGGCGGTCTTCCTGCTGAAGGCGAAACACGGAGCCGCCTACGTGCCGCCTCCGTGTGTCGGCATGTTCCCGGACGTCGCCTGTCCCTCGGGCTTCGCCGTCAACTGGATCGAGCAGCTCGCGGCCGAAGGCATCACCGGCGGCTGCGGCGGCGGCAACTACTGCCCGACCAACCCCGTCACGCGCGCACAGATGGCGATCTTCCTGCTCAAGGCGTCGATCGATTCGGCGTACGCCCCGCCGCCGGCGTCGGGCACGATCTTCACCGACGTCCCGGCCGGCGCCTTCGCCGCCGACTGGATCGAGGACCTCTTCGCACGAGGCATCACGGGAGGCTGTCTGACCAACCCGCTGCGCTACTGCCCCAACAACAGCAACAACCGGCAGCAGATGGCGGTGTTCTTAGTCAAGAGTTTCAATCTTCAGTAATGGTTTGGCGCAAACAGCTCATGACCGATCTAGGAGCCTCGGATAGTTACCGCCGGCCTTCGGCCGGCGTTGCCTACTGCCGGGGGTCTGCCTTCGGTGGTCGGCTCCTGGTCAAGAGCTTCAACCTGCAGTAGGCCTCGGTCCCGCCGATTTTGACTGCCGCCGTGCGACGCACGGCGGCTTTCGTTTCCTGCGGAGCTATCTTTGACCCCAATCCTCCGTCAATCGGAATAGAATCCTCCGACTCGCAAGGGAAGGAAGGAGATTCCATGCGCCCTGGAAAGATCCTCGCCGCGCTTCTGCCGATCCTCGCCCTGTCCGCGGCCGTCCACGCAGCCGACGTTCGTTCGAAAGTCGATCCGTGGGTGCTCCAGACGGCGGCTCGGGGAGAGACGGAGTTTCTGGTCATGCTCCGGTCGCAGGCGGATCTGAGCGGCGTACGAGCCCTCGCCGGAAGAGCGGCTCGCGGCGCCTTCGTCATGGATTCCCTCCGCGCGACGGCGAACGCGACGCAGCGCCCGTTGCTCGAGCTGCTCGAATCCCGCAACGCGCCGCATCGGGCCTTCTGGGTCGCCAACATGATCTGGGTGCGCGGCGACGCGAGGCTCGTCGAGGAGCTGGCGGCGCGCGACGACGTCTTTCACCTCTACGCCAATCCCCGGGTTCGCCTCGAAGAACCTGCGGCGCCGAAGGCCGCGCCCGATTCTCCGGACACCGTGGAGTGGGGCGTGGCGAAGGTCCGCGCGCCGCAGGTCTGGGCCCTCGGCTACAAGGGCGCGGGCGTGGTCGTGGGCGGTCAGGATACCGGCTACGACTGGACGCATCCGGCGCTGAAGAACAAGTACCGGGGATGGAACGGCTCCTCGGCCGACCACAACTACAACTGGCACGACTCCATCCACTCCGGCGGAGGGGTGTGCGGGCCGGATTCTCAAGAGCCCTGCGACGACGACATTCACGGCACGCACACGATGGGAACGATGGTCGGCGACGACGGCGGGTCCAACCAGATCGGCGTGGCGCCCGCGGCGAAGTGGATCGGCTGCCGGAACATGGACCAGGGCACGGGAACGCCGGCGACATACACCGAATGCTTCCAGTGGTTCATCGCGCCGACCGATCTCGCCGGCCAGAATCCCGATCCGTCGAAGTCGCCGCATGTCATCAACAACTCCTGGGGCTGTCCGCCGAGCGAGGGCTGCACGGACCCGACGGTGCTCCAGACCGTCGTCGAAAACACGCGCGCGGCCGGAATCGAGGTCGTCGTCTCCGCCGGAAATGCCGGCAGCGGCTGCTCGACGGTCGAGGATCCGCCGGCGATTTATGCGGCCTCCTTCTCCGTCGGCGCGACCGACAGCAGCGACGACATCGCCGACTTCTCCAGCCGCGGCCCGGTCACCATCGACGGAAGCGGACGGATGAAGCCCGAGATCTCGGCGCCCGGCGTCGGTGTACGTTCGAGCTTCCCTGGAGGAGGCTACGGATCCCTGAGCGGGACCAGCATGGCCGGGCCGCACGTCGTCGGCGTCGTCGCACTCCTTCTTTCCGGAAGTCCCGATCTGATCGGCGACCCGGACGGCATCTCGAGCAGCCTGACGGCCTCCGCCGTGCCCCGCACGACCAACGAGTCCTGCGGAGGCGTTCCCGGCGACCAGATCCCCAACAACACGTACGGCTGGGGGCGCGTCGACGCTCTTTCGGCATTCAGCGCCGACCTCGCGATCACGCAGACCGACTCGCCGGATCCGACGGTGCCCGGATCGTCTGTGACGTACACGCTGACCATCACCAACAACGGGCCCGGCCCGGCCGTCGCCGTGGAAACGTCGGAAGGCCTCACGATCAGCGCGAGCGTCGACTCCGCCACGCCGAGCCAGGGATCCTGCACGCTGTTGACGTTCGGCGTGCACTGCGACCTCGGGGACATCGCCCGCGGCGCGACCGCCACGGTCCAGATCGTCGGGACGCCCTCCGTCGCCGGAACCCTGACGAGCAACTCGGACGTTTCCGGCGCGCGAGTGGATCCCGTCTCGGACAACAACACGGCGATGGTGCAGACGACGGTCTTCGACTGTCCCTTCCCGTCCCCGAACATCACGGCGCCGGTCTCGGTGCCGCCCGCGACCGTGGGACTGACGGCGTCGTCGGACTCGGGGCCGGGACACACGGATGCCTGGACGCTGACCGGCGGCGAGATCACGGCGGGTCAGGGAACCAGCGCGGTCACGTTCACCTCGGGCGATCCCGGCACGACCATGACGCTCGCGGTCGTGGATTCGATTCCCGCGTGCGACGCCGCCGAAGTCTCCAAGCTGATCTCGGTGGATTTCCTCGACGCGCCGGCCGGTCACCCCTTCCACGACTACGTCAACACCGTCGCGCGCAACGGCGTCACGGCGGGCTGCGGCGGCGGCAACTACTGCCCCGACGCCCCGGTGACGCGCGCGCAGATGGCGACGTTCCTGTTGAAGGCCGAGCATGGCGGCGGCTACACGCCCCCGGCGTGCACGGGCATCTTCGGCGACGTGCCGTGTCCTTCGCAGTTCGCCGACTGGATCGAGCAGCTTTCGGCCGAGGGCATCACCGGAGGTTGCGGCGGCGGCAATTACTGTCCGAACAACCCGAACACGCGCGGCCAGATGGCGGTGTTTTTGGTCAAAACCTTCGGCC
>JBKOVK010000341.1:0-12533 GCA_046724475.1 Acidobacteriota bacterium
GTCAGGTTCGTCTTGCGTCTCCAGGAATCGAGCGACTCGAGGTAGGCGCCCGCCCCCGCGAGGGTCTCCGGAGTGAGCTCCAGGCCGTAGGCCGGCGACGCCGCCTTCAGGAGCTCTTCGAAGCGGTCAGAGGGGAGAGGATCCTCCGCCGCGCGCGACATGCACCGAGATTATCGCGACGGCCGCGGGCGTCATGCCCGGGATCCGAGACGCCTCGCCCAACGTTCGGGGCCTTCGCTGCGAACACTTCTCGACAGCTTCCCGCGAGAGACCGGGGATCCCCTCGTAGTCGAAATCGCTCGGAATGACCCTCGACTCGAAGGGCCTGAGCCTCTCGAGGCGCTCGCGTTCGCGCCGGATGTAGCCCTCGTACCGGATCCGAGTCTCGAGGATAGTTTTCTCTTCCCGCGACAGGCCGACTGCGACAAGGGGCGCCAGATCCCATACCGCATGCGCGTTTAAGTCATTACGCTGCAATAGTTTACGTAAGCTTACGGGGGAGTCCGGCTCGATTCCGAGGGCCTCCGAAAGAAGGCTCCGATTTTCCTGTGTGGGCGTGAAGACGGCCGCCTCCAGCTCCCGCTCGGCGCTGCAAAGCCGCATCTCGCTCGCCATCGCCTCCGAATACTCCTGCTCGTCGATCAGCCCGAGACGGCGCCCGTGGGGAAGCAGGCGTGGGAGAACGGTGTCCATGCCGAGAAGAAGCCGGTACTCCGCCCGCGACGTGAAGAGCCGGTAGGGTTCTTCGACACCGCGCTGCGTCAGGTCGTCCACCATGACTCCGGCGTAGGCCTCGTGTCGCTCGAGAACGAAGGGTTCCTCTTCGCGCGCCGAGAGCGCCGCGTTGATGCCCGCGAGGATTCCCTGCGCCGCGGCCTCCTCGTAGCCTGACGTTCCGTTGATTTGACCCGCGAGAAAGAGCCCGGGCACGTCTCGAGGCGCGAGCGAGCGAGACAGCTGCTCGGGAAAGACGAAGTCGTACTCGACGGCGTAGCCCGGCCGGATCATCTTCGCGCGCGTCAATCCCGGGATCTCGGCGAGGATCGCGCGCTGCACCTCTTCCGGAAGCGACGTCGAGAGACCGTTGATGTAGATCTCCTCGGAGCTCCAGCCGTCGGGCTCGAGAAAGATCGTGTGCGCCTCTTTGTCGGCGAACTTCACGACCTTGTCCTCGACGGACGGGCAGTAGCGCGGCCCGATGCCGTGAATCTGCCCCGAGTACATCGGGCTTTCGTGCAAGTGCTCGCGAATCAGCGCGTGGACCTGCGCATTCGTGGCCGTCAGCCAGCACAGCGCCTGGCGCTCCGGTAGCCGGCGCGTGCGAAACGAGAAGGGGACCGGAGGATCGTCGCCCTGCTGAGGCGTGCAGGCGTCGTAGTCCACGGAGTCGCGATGCACGCGTGGAGGCGTGCCCGTCTTGAAACGCCCGAGCCTCAAGCCCAGCCGCGCCAGAGAGGCCGAGAGGCCCGTGGCCGCCGCTTCGCCGACGCGCCCTCCGGGAGTCTGGCGCTTCCCGGTGTGCATCAGCCCGTTCAAGAACGTGCCCGTCGTGACGACCACGCTCGACGCGAAAATCCGTGTTCCATCGGACGTGACGACGCCCGTCACGCGGCCGTCGTCGTCGAAGAGGTCCTCGGCCATGGCCTCGATGAGCGTGAGGTTCTCGGTGGAAGCCAGACGTTCCTGCGCCTTCTGCGCGTAGAGCGCACGATCGCACTGGGCGCGGGGACCCCAGACCGCCGGCCCGCGCGAGCGGTTGAGGATGCGGAACTGAATGCCGGCGGCGTCGGCGAGGGCCCCCATCACGCCCCCGAGCGCGTCGATCTCGCGGACGAGCTGGCCCTTGGCGAGGCCCCCGATGGCGGGATTGCACGACATCCGACCGATCGCGGAGAGAGATCCCGTCAGAAGCGCTGTGCGGCGCCCCATGCGGGCCGCCGCGTGGGCGGCTTCGATTCCGGCGTGGCCGCCGCCGATGACGAGGACGTCGAATCGCACGGCAGGATTGTCTCTCAGCCGGGCCCGCGCCGGCGTGAACCGGCCGAGTCTCAATTAGACATTGTTATACAAAGTACTTTGCAATACACTCGCGGACCATGCCCCTCCGGCCGATGCGGCGCGTCAAGCTCATCCTCCCTGCGCTGACGGAAGCAACGAGCCCCTTCTGGCGCCCGATCAAGTACTCCCTGTTCCCGCCTCTGGGCCTGGCCACCCTCGCCGCCTATCTCGATCCCGACCTCGAAATCACTCTCCAGGACGAGCACGTCGAGAAGCTCGATCTCGACGATCATCCCGACCTCGTCGTCATCCAGGTCTACATTACCAACGCCTATCGCGCCTACCGGATCGCGGACCACTATCGCGCGCGAGGCGCCTACGTCGTGCTGGGGGGCCTCCACGTCACGTCCCTGCCGGACGAAGCCGCGCCGCACGCCGACACGATCTTTCTGGGGCCCGGCGAGCACACGTTCCCGCAGTTCCTGCGCGATCTCGCGGAGGGTAGACCCCGGCCCCGCTATGAATCGGCCACCCGGACACTCGAAGAGCTGCCGCCCATCCGCAGAGACCTCATCCGGCGACGGCTCTACCTCGTCCCCAACTCGATCGTGGTCTCGCGGGGCTGCCCGCACCACTGCACCTTCTGCTACAAGGACGCCTTCTTCGCCGGAGGTCCCTCGTTCTACACGCAGCGGGTGGACGCCGCGCTCGCGGAGATCGACCGCCTTCCGGGCCGTCACCTCTACTTCCTGGACGACCACCTCTTCGGAAATCCGCGGTTCGCGAGGGACCTGTTCCGCGGCATGCGCGGAATGGGCCGAATCTTTCAGGGCGCGGCGACGGTAGACTCGATCCTCCGGGATGACGTCGTCGAAGAGGCGGCGGCGGCGGGACTTCGCAGCCTGTTCGTCGGGTTCGAGACGCTCTCTCCGAACGGCCTCGCGGGAGCGGGCAAGCGCCAGAATCTCGGCCGAAGCTACGCCGACGTCGTCCGACGGCTCGACGATCTCGGCATCATGATCAACGGGAGCTTCGTCTTCGGACTCGACGGAGACGATCGCGACGTCTTTCGCCGGACCGTCGAATGGGGGATTCGCAGCGGGATCACGACTGCGACGTTCCACATCCTGACGCCCTACCCGGGCACGGCGCTGTTGTCGGAGATGGTCACGCAGGAGCGGCTCGTGACCCGCAACTGGGACCTCTACGACACGCGCCACGTCGTCTATCGACCGATCGGACTATCGCCGTCGGACTTGAAGCGCGGCTACGACTGGTCGTACCGGGCGTTCTATCGCTGGGACTCCATCTTCCGGGCCGCCTCGGCCCACGGCTCGGCGAAGCACGCCCTCAAGCACGTCGCCTACAGCGCGGGTTGGAAGAAGTTCGAGCGGGCATGGAATCTCGTCATCCGGATCAAACAGCTGTCCCAGATGCGGCCGCTTCTGGAAGCCGTTCTCTCGTCCGTGGCGCGGAAGGCGGCGGGTCCTCTCTTACTTCCCGATACAGAACGTCGCGAAGAGCCGCGTCAGGACGTCCTCGGAGGTCGTTTCACCGACCAGGTCCGCGAGCGCGTCGAGGGCCGCGTGGCAATGCGTCGCGGCGTATTCGGGCGATAGCCCTTTGGATAGCGCCTCCAGCGTCTGCTCGGCGCCTGTGCGGGCTCGATCGACGAGATCCTTCTGTCGAAGCGACCCGAGGACCTCGGACGTCTTCTCGGTCGAGATCTCGGAGGCCACGGCTTCGGCGAGTAGCGCGCGCAGCGTCTCCCCTGCCGACGGCTCCAGGCCGCAGAGGCGCACCGCGCCGTCCGGCAGCAGCGCCTCGGGGGCGAGGTCGGACTTGTTTGCGGCGAGGACCCGAGGCATGTCCCCGTGGCGTGCGAGCGCGTCGCGGTCCTCGGCGGTAAGCCCCTCCGCCGCGTCGTAGACGTAGACCACGGCGTCCGCGCGGTCGCCTTCCTCGAGCGCGCGCGCGACGCCGATTTTCTCGACGACGTCCTCGGTCGCGCGCAGTCCGGCCGTGTCGACCACCGTCACCGGGATGCCGCGGACCTCGACCAAAGCTTCGAGCGTGTCGCGCGTGGTTCCGGGAATCTCGGTGACGATCGCCCGTGCGGATCCGACGAGAGCGTTGAAGAGGGTGGATTTCCCGGCGTTGGGTCTGCCCAGAATCGCCACGCGGCAGCCGCTGGAAAGAAGCTTCCCGGTCCTGTAGGTGGCCGAGAGCCGCGCGAGGTTATCCGCGGCGGCGCGCAATCGCCGCTCGACCTCGGCGTCCACGTTCTCTCCGACGTCGTCGGAGAAGTCGATCGCGGCGGCGATTCCGGCGGCGGCCGCGAGAAGATCCTCGCGGGCCGCCTCGAGCTTCTTCGAGAGGCCTCCTTCCATGCGGCGCGCCGAGAAGCGAGCGGCGGCCGGAGTTTGAGCCTCGATCAGGTCGCGCACGGCCTCGGCGCGCACCAGGTCGAGCTTTCCCCCGCGAAAAGCGCGTTCCGTGAACTCGCCCGGGCGGGCCGCGCGCGCTCCGGCGGTGATCGCGGCCTCGACCAGGCGGGCGGCGGCGACGGGGCTGCCGTGGATCGAGATCTCGACGACATCTTCGCCGGTGTAGGAATTCGGGGCTTCGAAGAACGTCACCAGACCGCGGTCGATCCGTTCTCCGGAGGCGTCGTCGAGAGCCGCCAGACGCGGCCGCCGCGGCTTCAAATCCGCCTTGAGCCGGGAAGCCAGAGAGGCGAGCACTTGCCGCGCGTCGGGCCCGGAGAGACGCACCAGCGCCACCGCCGATTTGCCCGCGGGTGTGGCGAGGGCGACGATCGTGTCGAGGAGAGCGTCGGACGGCCGCATCGGGATCCGGGCCTCTCTCCTAACGGCTCTTGAGTCGGACCTCCACGCGTTTCATGAACCCGTCGCCTTCGCTCTGCGTCTCGACTTCGGCATCTTCGGCCAGCGCGAGGTGCACGAGGCGACGCTCCCACGGCGAAAGCGGCGGCAGAAGCTGCGGACGGCGCGACCGGCGCACCTCCTCGGCCGACTGACGCGCCAGCTCCTCCAGGGCGTCCTTGCGGTGGGCGCGGAACCCTTCGGCATCCAGGCGCGGATGGACCGGCTTGCCGAGCCGCTTGGCGGCAATGCGGCCGACCAAAACTTCCAGGCCCGTCAGTCCCTCGCCCTTGTTGGCGAGGAGCGGTTCGACGTCGTCCCCGATGAGCTCGAAGAGAATCTCGTCGCCCGAGGACTCGCGCCGGCGGATCTCGACTAAGAGACCGGCTCCCGAAAGAAGCTCGGTCAGCGTGGACTCGCAGGCGGCGACCGCATCGGCGTCGGTCGCGCCCATCTGCGGCTCGCGCCGCGCCGCGGGGGCCGGCTTTTCGTCCTCGATCCCCTCGGAGGCGATCTCCTCGACCGGCGCCGGCCGGCCGCGCCCTTCGGTCCCCTCTTCGACCTCGATCTCGACGACGCGCCCGCCCCAGAACGATTTCTCGTCGCGAATCACGGTGTACTTCAGCTCCCCCGGCGACTTGCCCAGCGCCCGGGCCGCTCCGGCGACCGCTTCCTCTTCCGTCTTGGCTTCGTACTTCATCGCTTGGCTTCGACCGAGCGCGCCGCCTTGAGCCTGGCGCCCTTGGCGGGCGGCGCCGAGTCGTCCTCCTTCACCATTCGGTTCATGATCAGCTGCTGGACGATCGTCAGCAGGTTGGAGAAGAACCAGTACAGCACCAGCCCTGCGGGCATGTCCTTGAACAGGAACCCCATGAAGACCGGCATGAACATGAAGATCTTCTTCTGCGCCGGGTCCAGCGTCGACGGTGTCATCGCCTGCTGCAGGTACATCGAGACGATCATCAGGATCACCAGGACGTAGCTCTTGTCGATCGCGGAGAGATCCTTGATCCAGAAGACAAACGGCGCGTGGCGCAGCTCGATCGTCTTGGAAAGCACGTTGTAGAACGCCACCAGGATCGGCAGCTGCAGGAGCATCGGCAGACAGCCGCTCATGGGGTTGTAGCCTTCGGCCTGGTAGAGCGCCATGACCTCGGCGTTCATCTTCTGTCGCTGCGCGGCGTCGGTCTTGGACTTCTTGTACTTGTCGCGGATGGCGTTCATCTTCGGCGCGAGCTTCTGCATCTTCTTCATCGACGAGTAGCTCTTGGCCGTCAGGGGGAAGAGGGCCAGCCGGATCAGGAACGTCACGACGAGGATCGCCAGGCCCCAGTTGTGGACGAGCCCGTAGGACCTCTTCAGCAGCCACAGGAGCGGCCTCGCCAGGATTCCGTACCAGCCGAAGTCCACCGTGCGTTCGAGGCCCAGCCCGTAGCTCTCGAGGACCGACACGTCCTTGGGTCCGATGAACGCCGAGCCTGCGCAGGAGCGCTCGCCGGAAAGACCCACGGCCAGATCGAGCGAGGGTTTGTCGCTCGTCGGCTGCGGCACGGCGAAGGTCAGGATCTTCGCGGTCGTCGCGGCGTCGGGCACGAGGACCTGGAGGAAGTAGTTGTCCTCGATGCCGGCGAATCCCTTGGGCGGAATGGTCCACGACTCCCCCGCCGTGGCCTTCTCCGGGCGCACGATCTTCAACCCATCGGTCGTGGACAGGACGGCCGAGGCCGGCATGATGTAGCGCGACCTCTTCTCGGACTCGGCGGGGTTGCGCAGGCCGGGTCCCAGCACGACGGAAAAGGGCGGTCCGGAGACGGAGACCCTGGTCGTGAAGAGGTATCCGTCGGAGATCCGAAATTCCTTGGTGATCGAGACCTTCGCGTCCGTGTACCGGAAGCGCACGTCGCGCGGAGAATCGCGCTCGACGACGAACAGCGCCGAGGCAACCCCCTTCGTCGTCTCGGCGTCCTTGCCGAAGTCCAGGCCCATCGGTCGCGGAAGATTCGGTGACGCGGCGCGCACCAGCTCCAGCGGCTGCCTCTGCTCGTCGGTGTAGCGCTTGAGGATGAACGACTTCAAGACGGCGCCGCGGTTGGTGAACGTGGCTTTGAAAACGTCGTTCTCGACCACTTCCGCCGTCTCCTCGGCGGCGCTCTCGGGCTTTGCGGGCGGCGCCGGGGCAACCGTCGCTTCCGCCGTCGAGACCGAGGCCGGCGACGCCGCGGGGGAAGCCGTCGGTGCCGACGACGCGGCCGGCGTCGGCAGGGCGGACGGCTGCGGTTTCGGAGGCTTGGGGGCGAGCCATTCCCACGCGAGCAGGACCGCGAGGGAGAGGCCGGCGGCGAGGAGGAGGCGCTTTTCCATGGCGTGGAGCGTTCCCTAGGGAACGGGGTCGAAGCCGCCCTTGTGGAACGGGTGACAGCGCAGCAGGCGCCCGACGGCCATTACTCCTCCCCTTCCGATGCCGTACCGCGCGATCGCCTCGCGGGCATAGACCGAGCAGGTCGGCTCGAAACGGCACGCGCGCGGCAGGAGCGGCGACACGAAACGCTTGTAGAGATCGAGCGCGCCGATTGCGATGCGCGAGACGACGCTCACGGGCGAGACAGGCGCGAGAGCGCCCGGCTCAGGGCCGATCGGTAGTCCTCCCAGAGCTCGGAGAACGGGGCCGAAGCCGCCGTCGGCCGGGCGTTGACGACGACTCTCGCGGGAGAGCCCCCGAACAGAGCGCGAGACCGGCGAAAGATCTCGCGCAGACGGCGTCGGACGCGATTGCGTGTGACTGCGCTGCCGACTCGGCGCGAGACCGAGACTCCCAGGCGAGGGCGGGTTTCGCCGGCGAGGAGGAAGAGCTGGATGTGTCGTCCGGAAACGCGCACCCCGGAGGCGTAGCACTCTTCGAATTCCCTGCGTTTGCGGAGGCGGTCGTCCCGGGAGAATCCCTCGGAGACGGCCGGGCCCGAGTTCACACCGTCAGTCTTTTGCGCCCCTTGCGCCGGCGCGCCGAAATCACGGCGCGTCCGGACCGCGTCCGCATGCGAACGAGAAACCCGTGGGTGCGTTTGCGGCGCCGATTGTTGGGCTGGTAGGTGCGCTTCATAAAGAGCGGGAATGCTAGGTGTCGGGGGACGTGAAGTCAAGCAACGAATCTCGAGTTGGACCTGGAACCTGGGACTTGGGACCTGCGACCCGTATATACTCCCGCCCCCGGTCCGCCACAGCTCCTTCCACAGGTTGTGGAAATTCTGTGGAAAACTGCCGGGCGGGGCGCTGCATGACCGAAGTCTGGAGCTCCATCTTGAAGAGGATCGAGGGAAAGCTCGATCCCAAGGAGCTGAAGACCTGGTTCGCCCCCACCCGGCAGCTCGAGCTGGACGCCTCGGGCTCCTCGCCGGTCCTGACCGTTGCTGTCCCCTCCCGGATGTTTGCGGACTGGATCGAGTCCCGCCACGGCGAGCTTCTCGCGCGGGAGGCCGAGGCGGAGGGTCTGCCGGGGCTGGAGATCCGCTTCGAGTCGGGATCGAGCGATGCCCCGTCCCCCGCGGCAGCCGCTTCGGCGGCGGCGCGCGCCGTGGTCGCCCACCCGCGCTTCACGTTCGACACCTTCGTCGTGGGCTCCTCCAACCAATTCGCCCATGCGGCGGCGCGAGCGGTGGCCGAATCGCCGTCGCGCTCCTACAACCCGCTGTTTCTGTACGGAGGCGTCGGCCTGGGCAAGACGCACCTGATGCACGCGATCGCCCAGGAAGTGCTGCGGCGCAACCCCGGAGCGCGCGTGCTGTACCTCTCGGCCGAGCGCTTCTTGAACGAGCTCATCAACGCGCTGCGCTTCGAGCGTATGCACGAGTTCAAACGCCGCTACCGCGAGCTCGACGTCCTCCTGATGGACGACGTCCAGTTCATCGCGGGCAAGGACTCGACACAGGAGGAGTTCTTCCACACGTTCAACGCGCTCCACGACGCACAGAAACAGATCGTCCTGACCTCCGACGCGCTCCCCAAAGAGATCCCCACACTGGAGGAGAGGCTGCGCTCACGGTTTGAGTGGGGGTTGATCGCCGACATCCAGCCGCCGGATCTGGAGATGAAAGTCGCGATCATCCGCAAGAAGGCGGCGGCCGAAAAGACAGAGATCCCCAACGACGTCGCGATGTTCATCGCGGGGACCGTCAAGTCGAACGTCCGGGAGCTCGAAGGACGCCTGAATCGCGTCTTAGCCTTCGCCTCACTGACCGGCAAGCCCCTCTCCGTCGAGCTCGCCCGGGAGACCTTGAAGGACATCGTGGGGACCGAGGAGCACAAGGCGGTCCCGTCCGAGATCCTGAAGGCCGTGGCGTCTCACTACGGCCTGCGGGTCTCCGATATGAAGGCCAAATCCAACGCCAAGCCGGTGGCTTTTCCCCGCCAGGTGGCCATGTATCTCTGCCGGAAGCTGACGGAGTTGTCTTACCCCGAGATCGGGAGGCTCTTCAACGACAAACACCACTCGACGGTGATGCACTCGGTGGAAAAGATCGAGCGCATGATCGAGGACGACGCGGATTTCCGCAGGGTCGTCGAGGGGTTTTTACAGCCCTATCGTTGACGCATTCGGGGGCGTTTCCGACTTTTCCTCGGGAGCGTTTTCCGCATTCGTCCACGCGCTTTCTTCACGAGACGGTCCTGCGGAAGATTCGCCGAAGTCTCCACAGAGGGAGCATGCGTTTTAGGCCCATTTTTATTGGGTTTTTTGAGCGTTCCCAATTTTGCATTCGCCCTACGAATGCCTCTGAATGTGATAGACTTTTTTCTCTTTTCGGAGGCTTCTTGCTCCCATGGAATTGACGGTAAAACGGGGCGACTTTCTCAACGAGTTGACCCTGATGCAGGGTGTGGTCGAGAGGAAGAACACGATTCCGATTCTCTCGAACATCCTGCTGCGCGCCGCCGACGGACACCTGTCGTTTACGTCGACGGATCTCGACTTGACTCTGCTCTCCCAGGCCCAGGCCAAAGTGTCGCGGCCGGGGAGCGTGACGGTGCCTGCCCGCAAGCTCTTCGACCTGATCCGCAATCTGCCCGAGGCGGATGTCGCCTTGAAGCTGATGGACAACCACTACCTGGGTGTAACCTGTCGAAGGTCTAATTTCAGGTTAGTTGCCCAGCCGGCCGAGGATTTTCCGACCGTTCCGAAGGTCGAGGCGAAAAAGGGCGTCTCTTTCCCTCTGAATCTATGGAAAAGACTGACCCGTAAGGTTTTATATGCCGTTTCGGCCGAAGAAACCCGGTTCCAACTCATGGGAGCCCTGCTTAAGGACAAGGGCAAGGAATTCGAGTTAGTCGCCACGGATGGGCATCGCCTGGCCTTGATCAACTTCCCCAAGGACGACGTGAAGGGAACGCTTCCCAACGTCCTGATCCCGAAGAAGGCCCTGGCCGAGATCCTCAAGATGGACGGCGGGGAAGACGCACAGGTGGAGATCCGGCACTCCGAGAATCACCTGCTCTTCACCGTCGGCAGCAGGCAGCTCGTCGCGCGGCTGCTCGACGTGAATTTTCCGGACTACGAAAAGATCCTTTCGAAGAACAACGACCGGATCGCGAAGGTGCCGACGACGGCGTCGAAGGACGCCATCCGGCGCGTGTCGCTCTTCTCTTCCGAGCGTTCCCGCGGCGTCAAGCTCTCCTTCGAGAAGGGAAGCCTGACGGTCGCCTCCAACAGCCAGGAGCTCGGCGAGGGAATGGAGACGCTCGACATCGAGTTCGATGGAGAGCCGCTCTCGATCGGTCTGAACGCGCAATACCTCCTCGATTTCCTCGAGGAGGCCGAAAGCGAAACGGTTCGTCTCGAGCTGAAGGACGAGAACACGCAGTGCCTCTGCCAGCCGGAGGGCGGCATCGAAGGGGCCTCGCGCTATCTGTACGTCGTGATGCCGATGCGCCTCTGACTGACGAGGTGGGATAACACCGCTTGTACTTTTCCGAGCTTTCGAACCAGGGCTTCCGCAATCTCTCCCCCGACGCCGTTTCTCTCGGCGAGGGTGTCACCCTGATCACGGGAGAGAACGCGCAGGGCAAGACCAACCTCCTCGAGGCCGCGGCCCTCGTGTGCGGACAGCGTTCGTTCCGAGGCGCGTCTTTGGCCGCGATGGCGAAGGACGGAGAGCGCTTCTCGATCACGGCGGCCTTCGAATGCCGTTCGGGCGCGGAGCGGGTCACGATTTCCTGGTCGAAGGAGACCGGCCGCGAGTTCTGGCGTGCCGGCAAGCCCGCCGGCTTCCGGGAAGTCTCCGAGAAGGCGCCTGCGGTCTTCCTCGCGCCCGAGCACGCCGAGCTTCTGACGGGATCTCCGTCCGGGCGCCGGCGCTTCCTGGATCGTCTGGTGCTCGGCGTGCGGCCCGCCGCCGGAGACGACCTTTCGCGCTACGCGCGGGCTCTCTCCGAGAGAAACGCGCTGCTGGCGAAGATGCGCCGGCACTCCTCGAGCGTCCCGGGGGAGCTCGAGGCCTGGACGGAGGAGCTCGTCCTCGCGGGCGCGGCGGTCCGACGCCACCGCAAGGCCGCGCTGTCGGAGTGGGAGCGGGACTTCGCGATTCTCGCGGGGCAGGCGGGCCCCACGTACGCCTCGATCCAGGCAGTCTGCTCGGCCCGGGACGATTCGGTCGAAGCCCTGCGCGGCGAGCTTTCGAAAGTCGCCGCGTTCGAGATCCGGCGCGGCCACACGCTGGCGGGCCCGCACCGGGACGACCTGCTGTGGCTGCGCAACGGCCGCGCGCTGGCCATGCAGGCCTCGGCCGGCGAGGTCGCCCGCGCGGTCGCCCTGATCAAGCTGGCGGAGTGGCACGCCGTCGCGCGCCGGGCGGGGGAGCCTCCGCTCTTTGCGGCCGACGACTTCGATGCGCACCTGGCGGAGGGCTGGGTCGGTGACTTCTTCGACGCGCTGCCGCCGCGGGCCTCCGTGCTCCTGACGACCGCGGCGCCTCGGGCACGGTGGGCGGCGCGCGCCGCCGTCGTGCTCGAAGTGAGAGAGGGATTCGTCTCGCGTCCGCGCGCGTTACGCGCGGTGAAAGCCTAGGGAGACGACTCAGAGCCACGATGAGCAGCACCACCGCTTACACCACCGACTCGATCAAGCTCCTGAAGGGCCTGGAGGCCGTTCGCAAGCGCCCCGGCATGTACATCGGGGACACCGACGATCTGTCGGGCTTGCATCACATGGTGTTCGAGCTCGTCGACAACTCGATCGACGAGGCGCAGGTCGGTTACAGCGACCACATCGCCGTCACGATCCACCCCGACAACTCCGTCACCGTCGAGGACAACGGCCGCGGCATCCCCGTCGGGATGCACAAGGAGCACAAGCGCGAGACCCTCGAGATCATCATGACCGACCTGCACTCGGGCGGGAAGTTCGACGACAACTCCTACAAGGTCTCCGGCGGCCTCCACGGGGTCGGTGTCTCCGTCGTCAACGCGCTGTCCAAGCGCCTCGAGGTCGAGGTCCGCCGCGACGGGAAAGTCTGGCAGCAGGCCTACGAGCAGGGCCGGCCGGTGGCCGCGATCAAGGCCGTCGGCACGTCCAAGAAGACCGGCACCAAGATCACCTTCTGGGCGGATCCGAAGATCTTCTCGGTCACCGAGTTCCACTTCGACAGCCTCTCGCAGAGGCTGCGC
>JBKOVK010000111.1:0-3076 GCA_046724475.1 Acidobacteriota bacterium
GTGACGATCGCCGCGGGCGGGCTGCCGGGCTTCCCGTCTGCCTCCGCGAAGTCGCGCCCGAGCGCCGGCCGCATCCCGAGGAGGCCGAAGTAGCCCCACGTCACATCGCGGCCCCTGACGAGGTCCGCCCTCTGGCCGTCGCTGAACGTCGCCGTGCGGCCGAAGTACATCGCGACCGAATCGAAGTGCGTCTGCTGCGACTCGATGGCGAGGAAGTCCGCGACGGAGAGCGAGAACTTGAACGGCGGCGAATCCATGTAGATTCGAAAGAGCCGGTCGGGGTTCGCGTACGGGAGCGGGCGGAGGAGCACGGCGTTGATGCCGGCGAAGATCGCGGTCGTCGCACCGATCCCGAGTCCGACCGTCAGCACGATCGTCAGCGCGAGGACGGGCGCGCGGAGCAGGCTGCGCACGGCGATGCGGACGTCCTGGCCGAAGTCTTGGAGCATCAGCACGAGCTGCCGGCGCCGCTCGCCCCGCTGGTCCTGGCGGAAGCAGTAGTCCCGCGCTCCCTCGAGGTCTCCGAATTGCCGCAGTGCCTCGCGCCGCGCCTCCTCAGCCGGCATCCCGCGCGCGATGAGCTCCTCTACCCGCATCTCCAGATGGTGCCGCAGCTCGGCGTCGATCTCCGACGCCACCGTCTCGGGCCGGCGGCGGAGATACCAGAACGGCCGGCGGCGCTCACCCGTCGTCGACACGCCTCAGACTCCCTGGAGCACGGCGTCGACCGCGCGCGAGTAGCGCTTCCAGACAGCCGTGTCCTTCGCGAGGCGCTTGCGTCCCGCCGAAGTCAGCGTGTAGAAACGCGCCCGGCGGTTGTTCTCGGACTCTCCCCATTCGGCCTCGATCAGTCCTTGCCGCTCGAGCCTGTGGAGTGCCTGGTAGAGCGCCGCGTCCTCGATTGCGAGCTCGCCCGCCGTCCGCTCGGCGACCGCGGTCGCGATCCCGTAGCCGTGCATCGCTCCGGGCACGAGCGTCCGGAGGACCAGCAGATCGACGGTTCCCTGAAGAAGCGGCAGCGGCGGTTGCGAGTTGGCGGCCATCGTTCCCCTCAGACGGTGAGGGGAAGCATATGAATGCCGGATGCTCCTGTCAATCGGTCTATTCGAAACTTGACCGACCAACACGCTCGAGATGTTCTTGACCTCGGATGAGACGGGACCTCGCGAAATCGAGCCGATCCTGTACAAGGTCTTTCTCGCGCGAGCTATTTCGTAGGGGCGAGGGGCGATGAGCGGCGCGCCTAGGACCCAACGGTCTCGGCCGTCGCCTTGTCGCCGCGATCTGTGATACGGTGGGATTCCTTCAAAGATCCAGTTCGGCCTCGAAACCTTGTCGTCGCCGTCTTCCTTTTGAAGTCGGGGATCTCCCGATGAAGGCAATCCATCCAAGGATCCAGGAGTACGTGTCATGAGATTCGCACGCACCATTCATTTCCAGATCAAGAACGGCAAGGAGCAGGAGTTCGCCGGCCTGTTCGAGAAGGAAGTCCTTCCGATGCTCCGCAAGCAGGAGGGCTTTCAGGAGGAAGTGACGTTGGTCAACCCCAAGGGGGCCTACGCCATTAGCCTCTGGGACGACCGCAAGAGCGCCGAGACCTACCAGACGGCGACCTATCCGCAGGTTCTCGCCAAGCTCACCCCCGTCCTCGAGGGAACCCCGACACTCGAGACCTTCGAGAACGCGACTTCCTACGCTCGCACGTAATTCCGGGTTCGGGCGATCGGCCCGTTCCACAGAGGCCCCAATCGGGGCCTCCTTTTTTTCCTCACCACCCTTTGTCCCGCCGCACAGTGACCTTCCCCATCCACGCTGATCTGAGAGCGCCCGCCGTACAATGATTCACGAGGAACGATGACCGATTCGCCGCGCGCGAGCGCGGCTCCTCGCCGCGTTCGAATCAGTGCCGAGGGAATCACGGCCGGGATCATCGGCGGAGCGACGGTCGCCTTCTGGTTTCTCGTTCTCGATTCACTACATAGGCATCCCCTGTACACGCCGACCCTGCTCGGAACGGCCATCTTCCGGCCGGCAGCGCCGATCGCTCCTCCCGAAGCGCTCCCGGTTTCGGCGCCCATGGTCATCCTCTTCACCGCGCTGCACGGCGTGATCTTCGTCGGGATCGGCGAGATCGCGGCGCTGCTCGTGCGGCTTGCCGAAAAGAACGCTAATTACGCATTCGGCGTAGTGCTGTTTCTGGTGATCTTCCTATCCGGATTCCTGTTCGTCACTATGGTTTTCGCGGCGCACGTTCTCGACGTTCTGTCCTGGCAGGCCGTCTTCGTCGGCAACCTCCTCGCCGTCGCCGCCATGGGCCTCTACTTCAAGCGTCGGCATCCGAATGTGAAGATGCTGCCGTAACGACGCTTTGACCCCCATGGATCGAGGACGGGATCCCTCGTCGCTCCGCTCCTCGGGATGACAGGCTTTATCGTGCCGCCGCTTCTTAAGCCGTCATCCCGAGCGCAGCGAGGGATCCCGAACTCGACGAGCCGCACGGGCAATCAGGCCCGTCCTACTTCGCCGCGACGATTCTCTCGATGACCCTCGGGTCGTCGGGCAGCAGGCCGACCTTCGAGAGCCGCGGCGGCAGCTCGCGGAATTTCGGGTAGAGCCGATACGCCTTCGCGAAGATCGGCAGCGACTCGTCCACCTTGCCCGTGTTCGCCAGCGCGACCGCGTGCCAGAAGGCCATCTCGGCGAAGTCGGGAAGGAGCGCCTCGGCCGCGGCGTAAGCCTTCATCGCCGCGGCAGCGTC
The DNA here is from genome assembly GCA_046724475.1 of Acidobacteriota bacterium. Taxonomy (GTDB): domain Bacteria; phylum Acidobacteriota; class Thermoanaerobaculia; order UBA5066; family Gp7-AA6; genus DAHUXD01. The sequence goes on from JBKOVK010000111.1 coordinate 2,759, forward strand.
CTTCTTCTCGAGGTATCGGTCGCCCTCGTTGGCCAGGTTGTTCGCCCGTTGAAAGTTGACCAGGCGCCGCAGCTCGACGAGCGGCTGCGGGCTGTCCTCGACGCGCAGATCGAAAATCTTGTCCTGCCACGGCTTGCCGCTCGAGACGCCCTTGACCACGAGAATCGCGGCCGACTGCATGCCGCGGATGTCGCCGCCCGCCGCCTGCGCCGCTTCGAGCGCCGCGAGCATCCGCTCGGCGAGATCGCCGCGCGACGCCTCGAACGCCTTCGCCATCGCCGGCCAGACATTCGCGTTGTCCATCAGGTTCGCCTGGAC
>JBKOVK010000183.1:0-9000 GCA_046724475.1 Acidobacteriota bacterium
GAGCGGACGATCGAGCATCTCGAGCCCGGACAGCGTCAGCTCGTCGCGATCGCGCGGGCGCTCTCGCTCGACGCGCGCGTGATCATCATGGACGAGCCCACGGCGGCTCTCGGCAATGCCGAGGCGGAGCGGCTCGAGCGACTGGTGCGGAAGCTCTCCGAGCGAGGGGTTGCGGTCGTCTACATCTCGCACCGTCTCGACGAGGTCCGGCGCCTGGCCACGCGCATCACGGTGCTCCGGGACGGAAAGCGGATCGCGACCCGAGACGCGGCAGGCGTGGACGAGGCGGAGATGGTGCGGCTGATGGTCGGCCGCGAGATACCCCAGGTCGCTCTCGAGGCCCCTCCGGAAGGAGCCGAGGAACTGCTGCGGGTCGAGAACCTCTCGATCGCCGATTCCGACGCGCCCGGAGGTTTCCGCGTCAAGGACGTCTCGCTCTCGGTGGGGCGCGGCGAAATCCTCGGCCTCGCGGGACTGGTCGGCGCCCGTAGAACCGATTTCCTGCTCGCGCTCTCCGGCGCCTCCGAGCTGCCCGTGACGGGAAGAATTCGCGTCGGCGCGGCGGAAGGGATCCCCGCCGATCCGGCGTCGGCGCGCGCGGCCGGGATCGTCCTGCTGCCTGAAGAGCGCAAGGCGCAAGCGATCTTTCCCGATCTCGGCGTCGCCGAGAACGTCACACTTCCCGCACTCTCCCGCGTTTCGCGCTTCGGCTGGTGGGTCCTGCGGCGCCGGGCCCGGGACGCCGCTGCGAAGGCAATGCGCGAGACAGGTGTCAAGGCCGCCTCGCCGTCGGTCCCGATCGCCACGCTCTCCGGCGGAAACCAGCAGAAGACGCTGCTGGCCCGATGCCTGTTCGCATCACCGTCCGTGCTCCTCTTAGACGAGCCGACGCGCGGCATCGACCTCGCGGCGAAAGCCGAGATCTACGGCCTGCTGCGCCGCTTCGCGGCCGAAGGCTTCGGGATCGTGCTGTGCTCCTCCGAGATGGCCGAGATCCTGACGCAGTGTCACCGCATCGTCGTTTTTCGCGAAGGCCGAATCGCGGCGGAGCTTTCGCGTGAAGAGGCCAGCGAAGAGGCCGTGCTCGCCGCGGCCTCGGGAACGGCCGCCGCCGCGGTGCGCGAGGAGCGAGGGGGAGGGCGGGGTGGGGGAGGCGGCCGGGCGAAGCTGGCCCGCTTCACGAGTGTTCTGGGGCTGCTCGCGGTCGTCATCCTCGGAGTGGTGTTCTCGCCGGTACGGGGCGGACGGCCCGTGTTTCTCGGCCTCGGCAACCTGACCGACATCCTGCGCCAGGTATCCGAGAAGGGGATCCTGGCGGTGGGAATGACGGCCGTGATCGTTTCCGGCGGCATCGACCTCTCGGTCGGGTCCGTCCTGGCGCTCGCCGCGACGCTGACGGCCTGGCTCCTGATGAAGGGCGGCGCCGGACTCGGCCTCACGATCCTCGCGGTGTTCGCGGCGGGCGCGGCGTGCGGACTGGTCAACGGATTCGTGATCGCGCGCTGGAGGCTGCCGGCCTTCATCGCGACGCTTGCCACGATGAGCGCGGCGCGCGGCGTGGCCCGTTACCTTTCCGGAGGAACCGCGATCCCGCTGGGATTCGGAGAGGGCGCCGCGCCCGAGTCGGTGCGCGCTCTGGCCGGCCCGCTGCTCCCGTACGTCCCGGCGCCGGCGGTCGTGTTCGTGGCGTGCGTGGCGGGAATGCACCTCTTCCTGACGCGCACGGCGCCCGGCCGGGCGCTCTACGCGATCGGCGACAACGAGACGGCGGCGCGCCTCTCGGGCGTGCGCGTCGCGCGCTGGAAGACCGCGGTCTACGTGATTTCGGGGACGCTCGCGGCTCTGGCCGGTCTGATCCACTGCGCGCAGCTGGAGCAGGGAAACCCCAACGACGGCGTCGCGTACGAGCTCGACGCGATCGCCGCGGTGGTCATCGGCGGAACGAGCCTGTCGGGCGGAATCGGATCGGTCGGCGGCACGCTGGTGGGCGTGCTCACGATCGGAGTCATCAACAACATCATGGGGTTGAACAATGTCGATGCGAATCTTCAGCTCATTCTCAAGGGCGTCATCATCCTGGGCGCGGTCTGGCTGCAGAGGAAGCGCCGCTAGCGTCCTTATGGCGCTCGTTCTGCTCGCGGCCTCGGGCTGCGGGCGCGAGAAGACCGGGAAGCACGTCATCGGCTTCTCCCAGTGCAACCTCGGGGAGCCGTGGCGTGTTTCGATGAACGCCGACGTGGCCAGGCGCGCGAAGGACTTCCCGGACATCGAGATCGCGTACGCCGACGCGCAGCAGGACAATGCCAAGCAGGTCGCCGACGTCGAGAACTTCCTGCGGCAGAAGATCGACCTCCTGATCATCTCGCCCAACGAAGCCAAACCCCTGACGCCGATCGTCAAGAAGGTCTTCGAGCAGGGGATCCCGGTGATCGTCCTGGACCGGGCGATCGAAGGCGACACGTACACGACGTTCATCGGCGCCGACAATCGCGAGATCGGCAAGGCTGCGGGCGAGGCGATCGTGAAGATGCTCGGCGGCAAGGGCGACGTCGTCGAGATCAAGGGCCTGCCGGGATCGCCCCCCGCCAAGGACCGCAGCGACGGTTTCCGCGAAGCGGTCGCAGGCTCGCCGGGGATCAAGATCGTCCACGATCCCGTCGCCAACTGGCTGCGCGAGGAGGCGATGGCGCAGATGGAATCGGCGCTGGCGGCGCACGAGCACATCGACCTCGTCTACGCGCACAACGATCCGATGGCGATGGGCGCGTATCTCGCCGCCAAGGCCAAGGGCCGCGACGGCGAGATGAAGTTCGTCGGGATCGACGCCCTGCCGGGACTCGACGGCGGCCGCCAGGCCGTGGCCGACGGTAAGCTCGCCGTGACGTTCATCTATCCGACCGGAGGCAAGGAAGCCGTCGAGATCGCGGACAAGATCTTCAAGGGCGAGAAGGTCCCGCACAAGATCACGCTGCCCACGGCGATGATCACGAAGGAGAACGTGCAGGAATACCTGGCGAAGTAGGATGGGAAAGATGCCCCCCTCACCCCAGCCCTCTCCCCCGGGACGGCGGAGAGGGAGATGGCTTGGGGCCTTCGCGGCGCTCCTTCTTGTGGCCGCGGCGCCCCGGCCTACTCCGACGCCGGCGCCGCCGGCGAAGAGAGCGGTCAAGGCGCGAGCGATGCTGGACGTGGTCTCCGGAGCGTTGGTCCCGGACGCCGTGGTGCTGGTCGAAGGCGACCGGATCCAGGCCGCGGGCCCGAGGCTTGCGATCCCGGCCGGCTACGAGGTCCTCGATCTCGGCGAGGCGACGCTCCTGCCGGGCCTGATCGACTGCCACACGCACGTCACGACGACCTACGAGTATCTCGTCTACGGCGGCTCCATGCAGGACGCGGTGACGGCGGCTTCGCGCGCGCGCAAGACGCTCGACGCGGGGTTCACGAGCGTCCGCGACCTCTGGGCGAAGGACTACATGGACGTGGCACTGCGCGACGCGATCGATCGCGGCGACGTCCCGGGGCCACGAATGCAGGTCGCCACGCTCGCGATCGGCTCGACCGGCAGCCACAACGAAGACGCGGAGGGACTCGCGCCGACGATCACCGTCGGGGGAGCGTCGGGGATCGCGGACGGCGTGGACGGCGTGCGCAAGCTGGTGCGCACCGAGATCAAGTACGGCGCCGATGTCATCAAGATCATGGCCACCGAGGGCGCCGGCGAGGGCCGCAACGTCGGCGTCGAGACTCAGTTCACACTCGACGAGATGAAAGCCATCGTGGACGAGGCGCATCGCTACGGCAAGAAGGTCGCCGCGCACGCCCACGGCACCGACGGGATCAAGACGGCGGTGAAGGCCGGAGTCGACTCGATCGAGCACGGCACGCTGCTCGACGACGAGGCCGTGCGCCTGATGAAGGAGCACGGGACCTGGCTCGTGCCGACCGGAGCGATCTGGGTCGAGGAAAGCGAGTCCGAGCCCAAGGACGCGCCCGCCTGGAAGAAGGAAAGGGAGGCGATCCTTCGCAAGGGAAGTCCCGAGAGCTTCCGCAAGGCGCTCGCCGCGGGAGTCCGGATTGCGATGGGATCCGACGAGTCGGTCCTGCCGCACGGCGAGAACGCCAAGGAGATCGTCTGGATGGCTTCCAACGGCATGACGCCGATCCAGGCGCTGCGCGCGTCGACGATCGACGCCGCGGAACTGATGGGCTGGAAGGATCGCGTCGGATCGATCGCGCCGGGGAAGCTCGCGGATCTCGTCGGCGTCGCCGGTAACCCGCTTCAGGACATCGCCGCCGTCCAGCGCGTCGTGTTCGTAATGAAGGATGGTGTCGTCTACAAGGGCGTCGGCATGGCCAAACCCTGAGGAGGTTCCAATGCTCGAGCTGCGTCCCAACTGCGAGTGCTGCGACCGCGACCTGCCGTGGGAGTCGCCGGACGCGATGATCTGCACGTTCGAGTGCACGTTCTGCCGCGACTGCGTGACCCGGAGACTCCACGGCGTGTGTCCCAACTGCGGCGGCGGGTTCACACCACGGCCCATCCGGCCGTCGCGTTTTGCCGCGAAGTATCCGCCCTCGACGAAGAGGGTCCTGCGCGAGACACCGTGCGCGGAGGTGACGCCATGATCCTGGGGCTACGCACGGTCATCTACAAAGTGCCGGATCTCGAGAAAGCCAGGGCCTGGTACTCGCGGATCCTGGGGTTCGAGCCCTACTTCGCGGAGCCCTACTACGTGGGTTTCCAGGTCGGCGGCTTCGAGCTGGGACTGGATCCCGACATGGAAGGTACTGCGCCGGGAGGCGGCGTCATTCCCTACTGGGGTGTGGCCGACGCCGAGGATGAGCATCGGCGGCTCCTCGGGCTCGGCGCGACTCCCATGGATCCCGTGCGCGACGTCGGCGGCGGAATCCGCGTCGCGACGGTCCGCGACCCGTTCGGCAACGCGTTCGGAATCATCGAAAACCCGCAGTTCTCGGTGGCCAACGTCCGGTAGCGTGTGCGCTTGCGGATCGCGGGTGAGGACGACGTGGAGGCCATCGCGGCGCTGATCCCGGTTTCGGCGCGCGCGCTGTCGAAGGGGTTCTACACGGAGCGAGAGACGGAGAGCGCCATCCGGTTCGTCTTCGGCCCCGACCGGCGGCTGATCGAGGACGGGACCTACTTCGTGGTCGAGGACGGCCAGAGGCTGGCCGGCTGCGGGGGCTGGAGCCGGCGGCGCACGCTCTACGGCGGCGACCAGATGAAGTCGGTGGACGATCCACTGCTCGATCCCGCCACGGAGGCCGCGCGCATCCGAGCGTTCTTCGTCCATCCCGACTACGCGCGCCGGGGCGTGGGCTCGCAGATCCTCGATGCGTGCCTGGAGGCCGCGCGCGCAGCCGGCTTCCACCGCATGGAACTCGCGGCGACGCTGCCGGGCGTACCGCTGTACGAACGGTACGGCTTCGAGGCGCGCGAACGCATCGACGCGACGCTTCCCGACGGCGTGGTCCTGCCCATCCTCCGCATGGAGCGAAGCCTCGATGTCGGCTGACCCTCGCCTCGCTCTGATCGGCTTTCGCTCGGACGAGAGCTCGTCGTACCTCAAGGGAGCCGCCGAGGCGCCGCCGCTGATCCGGCAGGCGGTTTTCCACGAGTCGGCGAATCCCTGGTGCGAGAGCGGTGTCGAGGTCGGCCGGAGCCGTTTCCACGACGCCGGAGATTTCGGCGAAGCGCCGGGGAGGGACACACGTGCGACCATCGAGGCCGCGACCATGGCGCTGCTCGAAGCAGGCTATCGGCCCATCGCTCTCGGCGGCGACCACGCGATCACGTACCCCATCCTCCGCGCCTTCGCGAAACGGTACCCACGCCTCTCGATCCTGCACTTCGACGCGCACCCCGACCTCTACGACGAGTTCGAAGGCAACCGGTACTCGCACGCGTGTCCGTTTGCGCGCATCATGGAGAAGGGACTGGCCGGACGGCTCGTGCAGGTCGGCATCCGCGCCGCCAACCCGCACCAGCGCGCCCAGGCGGAACGCTTCGGCGTGGAGATGATCGAGATGCGGGATTTCCGGGCGGACCGGGACCTGAAGCTGGAGGGCCCGGTCTACGTCAGCTTCGACCTGGACGGGCTGGATCCTTCCTTCGCACCGGGCGTCGCGCATCGGGAGGGCGGCGGCCTGACGACGCGGCAGGCGCTCGACGTCATCCATCGCGTCGGCGGGCCCATCGTCGGCGCCGACGTCGTCGAGTTCAACCCGAAGCTCGACGCCTCGGGCCTGACCGCTTTTGCCGCGGCCAAGCTCGTCAAAGAGATCGCGGGCCGGATGCTCGCAGGGCCCGCCCTCACCCCGCCCCTCTCCCAGAGGGGAGGGAGTAAGGCATGACGCAGACCGAGAAGAACAAGGAGATGGTCCGCGAGATCTTCGAGAAGGTCTTGAACGGCGGGAAGCTCGGCCTTCTCGACTCGTTGATCGCGCCGGGCTACGTCGAGAACAACCCGGCGCCCGGCCAGACCGCCGGCGCGGCCGGAGTGAAGGTGCGGATCCAGGGACTGCGGGCCGCCTTTCCGGACCTGAAGTTCATCCTCGAAGAGCTCGTCGGCGAAGGCGCGATCGTGGCGGCGCGTTACCGATGGGAGGGAACCCACCGGGGAGCGTTCCTCGGCATCGCTCCGACGAACCGGAAGATCTCTGTGCGCGGAATGGACTTCTACCGCTTCGAAGGAGGCCGGCTCGTGGAACACTGGGACAACGTGGACGAGTTCGGCATGCTCGCGCAGCTGGGAGACCTGGGTTGAGCCGGGAGCTCCTGCGCCACGCCCTGGCCACGGTCGCCTACCGCGGAGCCAAGGCCGTCCGCGGAGCGCCGTCCTCCTTCGCCGACTTCCGCGTCGCGGAGAAATCGCGCACACCCGCGCAGATCCTGGCTCACATCGGCGACCTCTACGACTGGGCGCTGACGCAGGCGCGGGGCGCGGAGGCGTGGCACGACTCGACACCCCTGCCGTGGGACCGGGAGATCGCTCGCTTCCACGAAGCTCTGGGCCGCTTCGACGCCTACCTGGCATCGGATGCTCCGCTGCACGTTGCCCCCGAGAAAATCTTCCAGGGCGCGGTGGCCGATTCCCTGACGCACATCGGGCAGCTCACGATGCTTCGGCGGGTCGCGGGAGCTCCGATTCGCGGCGAGAACTATTCCCGCGCGGACATCCATGCCGGGCGAGTCGGCGCCGATCAGCGGGCTCCGAAGCGGGAGTTCGATTGAGCCTCTCCCACGAGAGGACTCTTCCGTGACCTGCTGGAGCTGTCAGGCCGAGAACGATTTGGCGGCGCGGCAGACCTGCGTCCGCTGCGGAGCGCCGCTGATCCGGTCGGGCGGAATCTTCCGCAAGTCGCTCCTCTTCGGAGCTCTTCTCGCGTTGATCGCCTGTCAGCTCGTGTGTGTCCTCCGGCGCTTCGCCGGCTGAGACTGCGGCGATGGCGGGCGCCGTACCGGAAACCCATCGCAATCTCGGTCTCTACCTGTGGGCCGTCGCGGCCGGCCTTGCGGCGGGTCTGCTCGCGGCGGCGTTCGAGCAGGCGCTGTCTCTCGCAACGCGCTTCCGGGCGGGCTTCGAGGAGCTCGGCCCGTTCCTGCACGGCGTCCCGTTCTCGATGCTGTGCTCGGCGCTCCTGGCCGCCGCTTCGGTCTGGCTCGTTCTGCGGTTCGATCCCGACTGCGCGGGCAGCGGGATCCCGCAGGTGGAGGCGGCTCTCTCGCGTGGCCGGGCTTTCTCCTGGCCGCGCACTCTCCTCGTCAAGCTCGCCTCGGGCGCGCTGGCGATCGCCGGAGGCCTCACGCTCGGCCGCGAAGGGCCGACCGTGCAGATGGGCGCCGCCGCCGGCCGGGCGCTCGCCGGCGGAAGAGGTCTGGACTCGGAGCGCGCGCGTGTGCTCCTCGCCGCGGGCGCCGGTGCGGGCCTCGCCGCGGCCTTCCACGCGCCCATCGCGGGAACGGTGTTCGTCCTGGAGGAGCTCAAAGTCCTGCGGTCGCTCCGGCACGCGGTGGCGGCGCTGCTCGCGGCCGCCGCGGCGGACGGTGTCTGCCGCTGGCTGGTTCACCCGGCGCCGCTCCTCGGGCAGGCCGACCTCGCACAGCCGCCTCTTTACGCACTGGCGTTCTTTCTCGTGGCCGGAGCCGCAGCCGGGGTCCTCGCGTCGGTGTTCAACCGCAGCCTGCTTTCCTCGCTGGACGCGTTCGCGCGGCTGACCGGAGCAAGCGTGCGGCGGAAAGTCCTCCTCGGAGCCGCCGTCGGCGCGCTCGTCGGATTCATGGGCGGCTTCGAGCCCGGCTGGCTGGGCTCCGGAGAATCCCTGGTCTCACGCTCGCTGCAGGCGACTCCCGCGGCGTCGGCGGCGGCCGCGGTTCTCGCCGCCCGGTTCGGCATGACGCTCGCGAGCTACTCGAGCGGGGCCGCCGGAGGCCTGTTCGCGCCGCTGCTGGTTCTCGGGTGCGAGGCGGGTCTCCTGATGAGCCATGGCGCATCGGCGCTCTTTCCGGGGGCGGGTCTGGATCCCGCGGCGGTCGCCATCGTCGCGATGGGCGCACTGTTCGCGGGCTCGGTCCAGGCACCGTTGACGGGCGTCCTCCTCATGATTGAGATGACGGGAGCTTTCCGGCTGCTCCTGCCGCTGCTGGTCGCCTCGCTCGCGGCGCGGTTCGTCGCCCGCTCGCTCAAGACGCGGCCGATCTACGAGTCGCTGCTCGAGCGCCTCCTCGATCCCGCGAGGGCACCGGACGGACGAGTCCCTGCGTGAAGTCCCCTCCCGTGCCGGTCACCCCCGCAGTGCGCGCTCTGCGCGCGGCGGGCATCGCGTTCGTGCCCCACGTCTACACGTACGTCGACCGCGGCGGGACGCGTCATTCCGCGGAGGCCCTCGGCGTGCCCGAGCACTCGGTCGTCAAGACCCTCTGCATGGAGGCGCGCGGGAAAGGGACGGCGGCCGAGCCTCTGCTCGTCCTGATGCACGGGG
>JBKOVK010000033.1:0-16022 GCA_046724475.1 Acidobacteriota bacterium
GTCATCAGCTGCGTCCCGGCGTTGTTCATCGTGCCGATGACTGTGACCTCTCCTTCTTTGATCGGAAGCGACGTCACGATGCCGTCCATCGTGGCCGTGACCGTCGTCTTGGACAGAGAGTCCTGGCTGGCCGCTAGGTCCGCCATCGTCGAGTTCATCCGCTCCTCGGTCGCGGCGAGATTGGCCTTGGCCGTCTCCAGGCTGGACTTGGCCTTCTGAAGGTCCGCTTCGGCGAGGATGTGGCCCTTGAAGTTGGCGGCGGCGCGGTCGTAGTCGAACTGCGCCTGCGACGCCGTGGACCTTGCGGCTTCGAGGTCGTGGCGCATCGCGGCCAGGCTCGCCTCGCGTCCCTGGGCCTGGGCCGCCAGCTGCTTCCGGTCGATCTGGAGGAGGAGTTGTCCCTTCTTGACCCGGTCGCCTTCCTTGACGGCCAGGTTGACGACCTGGCCCATCACGAGAGCGGACATGTCGACCTTGCGCTGGGCCTGGATCTTGCCGTTGGCCGTCACCTTGGAGACCAGGTCGAGCTTCTCGACCTTGGCGGTGGTGACCCGCGGGACATTCTTGTCCTTGCTTCGGATGAATGCGGCCAGGACGCCGACCACCCCGACGAGGGCCACGATCCCCAGAATGATCTTGAGTTTCTTCGACATCCCCCTGCCCCTCCGCTGCGCGCGGCGCCCAGCGTAATCCTTTCTACGGAGGGGGGGTGTGAAAGTTCTTCGAAGGCGTCCTTTGCCGTTGAAAATGAAGGGAGTTTTCGCTAGCCTTCCGCCCCCTGCGCCCATAGCTCAACTGGATAGAGCGTCTGACTACGGATCAGGAGGTTGGGGGTTCGACTCCCTCTGGGCGCACCACTTCCGCTGGGATACCCTCCGCGCGAATGGCCTTCTCCCCTGCCGACGAGCAGTTCATGCGGGAAGCCCTGGCGTTCGCCCGGATCGCTTACGCCGAACAAGAGGTGCCGATCGGCGCCGTCGTCGTTCGTGGCGGCCGGATGGTCGGACGAGGACGCAATCGCCGCGAGCGCCTGGCCGACCCGACGCATCACGCCGAGATCGAAGCCATCCGGGAGGCGGCCGAGGACGCGGGGACGTGGAGGCTCGATGACGCCATCCTGTATGCCACGGTCGAGCCCTGCCCGATGTGCGCCGGCGCCGCCGTCAACGCCCGGATCCGCAGGATCGTCTTCGGCTGCGCGGACCCGAAGGCCGGCTACTGCGGCACACTGGGAAACATCCCGCGCGACGAGCGCCTGAACCATCGGCCAGAAGTCGAAGGAGGCCTCCTCGCCGAGGAGTCGGCCGGCCTCCTCCAGCAGTTCTTCCGGGCCAAGCGATCGGTAGCTTCCGAATAGATTCGAAAGGCCCTAGCGGCCGACGATATCCATCTCGTCGATCTCGATGCCCGGCTTGCCGGCGCGCTTCTCGACGAGGCTGTTGAGCCCGTCCCAGATCTTCTTGACCTCGGGCTGATGCTCCGGAACGCTATCGGGAGCGTCGCTGTCCGTCCAGGTCAGGACCTCGATCACGACCGGCTTCCCCCCGTCCTCCTTGCCGGAGAGAATCAAGTGAGGCTCTGCGAGAACCAGCCCGAGCTTGCGGCAGGCAGGGTAATGCTGCCGCAGGATCGCCAGAAACGCATCGAGCTTGCCCTCCTGCACGTGGTACGTGACGTGAACGGTCTCGGGAGGACCCGCTGCGAGCGCAACGGCCGCGCCGAGCACGAGCGTCAAGGATAGGACGGCTGCTTTCCGAGCGATTTTTCGACCCACGATCCCTCCTTGCTTCACGCTACGGCGTCTTGGGCCCGCGGGTTTTCACGGTCGAGCGACGGGCTGATAGAGCTGGATCAGGTTCCCGCAGCCGTCGGCGAAGATCGCGAGGGTGACGGGTCCGGCCGGCGTCGGCTCCGTGGTGAATGCGACGCCGTGCTTTTTGAGACGGTCGAATTCCGCGGCGATGTCGGAGACCTCGAAGGCCGCGAGCGGGATGCCCTGCGAGAACATCGCCTCCTGGAACTTCTTCCCCGCCGGATTGGCGTTGGGCTCGAGCGAGAGCTCGAGATCGTTCGGACCTTCCGGCGAGACGACCGTGATCCAGCGGTACTCCCCCACCGGGACGTCGGATTTCTTCTTGAAGCCGAGAGTATCCGTGTAGAAGCGCAGAGCCTTGGCCTGATCCTCGACCATGAGGCTGGTGAGCTTGATTCGCATCGTGACCTCCTTTCGCAGTTCGATCGCGAACGGAGTCTGTCAGAGCGACGGCGGCGATGCTTCTCGAAAACTGCGAAAAGCCGACGAGGGGAGGCTCCCCATCAGCGAAAGGCAACCCGGGAAAAGCGCCTGAGGGAGCCTGCCTGGCACGGCGACCATGGAGCGTGCTCTGCGCCGATAGCCGGACGGCGTTTCGCCGATCCGCCGCGTAAAGAGGTCGCTGAAGCTTCCGAGACTCGAGAAGCCGACTTCCACGCAGACGTCGGTGACCGAGTGGTTGCCCGCCGCAAGCAGCCGCCGCGCCAGCTCCAGGCGCGACCGGATTCGAAACTGGTGCGGTGTCTCGCCGAAGACCGCCTCGAACTGACGGATGAAGTGGAACGGCGAGATCCCCGCCTCGCGCGCGACCTCTTCGACCGACAGCGGGCGCTCCGGCACACCATGCAGCAGGTCACGCGCCCGGCACAGGCCCCGGAAAACGGCCGGCTTCAACAGCACCCGAAAAGTTTAGATCAACTCCAGAACTCGTCCTCGGTCTGCTGGTCCCCCTGGAATTGCCAGAAGATCGACGCCTTCCCGTTCCGGATGGTCCAGGCGTGCACCTGCGGCGATGACCACTCGCGGCCGTTTCGCCGGGCGCTCTCCGTCACCAGCACCACGACTCGCTCATCGTTGGCGAGCACGTCGTCGATGCGGATCCGAAACGTTCCCTCGGAGAGCTGCATGAAGCGCTGGAAGAAGCCGAGCACTTCCTTGTGGCCGCGGTAATTGCCCGAGATCGGTCCACGCCCCGGCACGTGCCAAAGGATCCTTTCGTCGAAGGCGCGGAGCACTGTCGGAATGTCGCCCCTCGCGAAGGCGGAGTAGGCGTTCTCGATCAAACGCTTGTTGGTTTCGGCGGTCGTTGTTGTCGTTGTCGCTGTGGTCATGGCGCGATACTGCCGCACTCAACCACGCAGCGCCTCCCACCTGTTTATGTGGGTTATGGCGGAGAGGGTGGGATTTGAACCCACGAGACCCTTTCGGGCCTACCGGTTTTCGAGACCGGCCTGATCAACCACTCCAGCACCTCTCCGCGTGGGTGGAACGGCGCATCCTAGCGGATTTGCGACGTCCTTGCACGCGCCGCTCGGGCATCACCAATCCGGAAATGGCGGCTTCGCGCCGTCCCGCCACGCCTCGTTGCCGATGGCCTCGGAAGACAAAGCCGTCCACCGGTCGCCGAACTTCTTCCAGCGATCACGGGTGACCCAGAGGCTGTAGACGTTCCCCTTTCCGTCGCCGCGCGCGAACTCGAGCTTCTCTTCGATGACGGCGACCCAGGCGTCACCGGACGGCTCGACCGTCAGCACCTCGACATCGAATCGCGTGAGCTTGCCTCCCCGCGATGGAGCCGAGATCTCGTCGATGAATTCCTGACGCGTCAGCTTCTGATCGGCGAGCTGAACGTAGAAGTCCGGCGCCAGCATCTTTTCGAAGGTCGGCTTGTCGAACGCGACGCGCGCCTTTCCCCACTCGCGATTCAGTTCGACGATGATCTTGCGCGCTTCGGAGCGGCTGAGCGTCGAAGGCGCCTGGCCGAGAAGCGACCTCGACAGCAGCAATAGGACGGCGATGGCTCGAAGAACTGGTCGCATCATTCCTCTACATACTTCTTGAGCCGGTCGAGGGTTTCGTCCCAGAGCGCCGAGATCCGCTCGAGTGAGCGGCGCGCGGCCTCGAGAGACTCGCGCTCGAGCTCCCAAAGAGTCTCCCGGCCCTTGCGCGCGGGCCGGACGATGCCGGCGTCCGACAGGACGCGCAGGTGCTTGGTCACGCCCTGCCGCGTGATGCCTGTGCCTTCGGTGAGATGCGTGATCGATTGCGGCTCGCTTCCGGCCAGCCGGGCCACGAGCCGCAGCCGCGTGGAGTCTCCGAGGGCGGAGAAGACCGGCGCCTGGCGCTCGAGGCTCGCCGCGGCTGCAGCGCTACGCCGAGGCACCGATGTACTTCTCGATCGCTACCATCTGCTGTGTCCAGCCGGAGTCGTTGCCCCGATACGCGTCGTCGCGTCGGTCGAGCGGAATCCGGTCGAAGCCCGACTCGGTGACCGTCAGCATCGTCCCGCCGGGGGCGTCGGCCAGCTCGAAAACCACGAGCGTCGTGGGCTCTTTCGAGTAGTCGCGGTGGACGTCAATGGCGCTCGGATGCCAGCGCCACGAGATACGTCTCTCCGGCACAATCTCCTCGACCGTCGCCTCCCACGTCAGATGCCGGTATTTCTCATGCAGCACGGGGCCTCGCACAGTCGCGCCAGTCGTGAACGCGCGTCCCTTCAGGTCCACGCCGAACCACTTGCCGAACTCCTCGGCGTTTGCCACGGCGCGCCAGACGCGGGCGCGGGGAGCGCGCAGGAATACCTTCTTCTCGATCCGATCCGTCACCTCCACGGCCATGAGCAACCCTCCTCGCGCGAAGCCTACGGCGATGTCACAGGATAATGCAACCATTTAGTTGCTCTTTTCGGAGCCCTCGGCTTCCACCCCCTGAAGATACGTGGCAACCTCGGTCTGGTTGTTGTGGGCGGCCCATCCGGACGGAGTGGCTCCGTAGGTCGGGTCCTTGGCCTTGGGATCCGCGCCGAGCGAGACGAGGAGCTTCACCATATCCAGGTCGCCGATCCACGCGGCGTTGTGGAGCGGCGTCGTCCCGAGATAGACGCCGGCGTTGTCGTGGCGCGTCCACCCGGTGAGCTCGAAGCCGAGCTCGGCCATGAGACGGATCCCCTCGAGCTGCCCGGCCTCGACCGCCCGGTGAACGAGGCGGAGGCGCCCGTGGGAACCCAGGCGCTCGAGAAGGTCCGGATACGAAGCGAGCGCGGCGCGCGCGGCGGCGGCGCGTCCGGCGACGCACGCCGCCTCGAACGCGGAGAGCGGATCGAGCTCCGTCCTCTTCGCGCCGTTTTCGAGGAGATACGCGGCGATCTCGTCGTGCCCGGTGAGGACGGCGGCTTCGTAGGGCGTGCGTCCGTCGCGCAGGCCCGGAGTCGCCGGGTCCGCACCATGCTCGACGAGAAGACGCGCGCGGTCGAAGTAGCCCCGGCGCGCCGCGGCCCATAGCTCTTCGACGAGGAGGCGCTTGGGCGAATGCAGCTTCTCGGGGAAGCGCGCGTGCCAGGGCCCGCGTGCCGGACCGCCGAGGCCGAACTCGAACAGCAAGCGCAGGTGATCGTCGTCCTTCCGGAAGTGCCGGTTGTAGAGCACCTGCCCGTCGTTCGGATCGGCGCCCGTCTCGAGCAGAAGGCGCGCCAGCCGGTCGCGCTCCGGATGCGGCGGCTGGCTCGCGCCCCCCTCGCCCTCGCCGTACGCTCCCGTGAGCGCCGTGAAGGGCGGCAGGTTGCCGCGCCATAGGAAGCCCACGTTTGGATCGGCGCCGCGCGCGAGCAGCAGGCGCGCCGCCTCGAGCGTCGAGCGCGAGCCTGCTGGGCTGGGCAGCCGCGAGTAGCAGGCGTAGAACAGCGGCGGCCACCGGTGCGGTCCGGTCTTCGCGTTGGCCGCCTCGGGGTCGCGGTCGAGGAACCCGGCGAGCGCTGCGACATCGCCCGCCGCAGCCGCTGCGGCGACGCTCGACGCGGAGAGCTCCGGCTTCACAGCGAGGCGCCGCGCCGCCTCGACCGCGTCGGCCGGCGACCAGCGCCCGTACTCGAGGCACGCGAGCCGCACGAACGCGTCGGCTTCGTCCGATTCCTTCGACGGCTCGGCGAGCGGATCCCACGCGAAGCGCGAAACGCCTTCGAGGTGATGCTTGAGCTTCGGCCAGCTCGGGAAGCCGAACCCGCGCGCGACGACCAGCTGTGCGTCGGCGAGCCTCCGCGCGGCGTCGGGCCGCGGGTGGAACTCGCGCACGCGTTCGAGCGCCGCGGCGTTGCCCGCACGTACCTCGCGGAGCAGGTCCTTGGCCTGCTTGCGGAGATTTTCGAAAGACGTGTTTTCGGGAAGCGGAAGGACCGGCAAGGCAACCTCCTCCCCGCGCAAGCGGGATTGCGCCCGACGTCCGCCGCTCCGGGCCGAAGGTGCTCTGCCTCGATTGTTCCGACGTCGGGCGGGCTCAGCCCTTTCCGCGGACCGGAAGCGCCCCGCGCGCTCGCAAGGGATCCTATCTCAGGAAATTGCGCCAAATGGGGCCCCTGCGGTGGTTGCCCGGCGCGGCAACCCCGCGCCAAGGAATCCGTAATAATCGCGAGCCGCGATGGACTACGCGATCGACCTGAACGGAGTGTCGAAATCGTTCGGCCGCTTCAAGGCGGTCGACGGCCTCTCATTCCGCGTTCCTCGGGGCGCGATGTTCGGACTGCTCGGCCCCAACGGCGCGGGAAAGACGACGACCATCCGGATGATCATGAGCATCACGGCGCCGGACTCCGGGACCATCCAGATCCTTGGCCACGCGATGGATCGCCGGACGCAGAACCGCATCGGCTATCTCCCCGAGGAGCGCGGCCTCTACCGGAAGATGAAGGTGATCGACCACCTCTACTTCCTCGCGGCCATCAAGGAGGTATCCCGCGACACGGCGCGGCAGCGCATCCAGGGATGGCTCGAGAAGATGGAGCTCAAGCCCTGGCTGAACAAGAAAGTCGACGAGCTCTCCAAGGGAATGCAGCAGAAGATCCAGTTCATCTCGACGATCGTCCACGACCCCGACATCCTGATCCTCGACGAGCCGTTCTCGGGGCTGGACCCTCTCAACGTCGCGCTGATGCGGGAGTACTTCCTGGAGTTTCGCGGGCGGGGAAAGACGATCATCTTCTGCACGCACGTCCTGGAGCAGGCCGAGAAGCTCTGCGACGAGATCGTCCTCATGGCGCGCTCGAAGAAGATCCTCGAGGGCTCGGTCAAGGAGCTCAAGCGGCGCAACTCGGAGGGACTCCTGCGCATCTCGGTCAACGCGAGCCTCGCGGACGTCAACTCCCTGCCGGGCGTCGCCTCCGCGAAGGCCCAGGACGGCCAGTTCGTCGTGGCGCTGCAGCCGGGAGTCAACCAGCGCGACTTTCTGAAGCGGGCGCTCGACCTCCACACGGTCGAGGCCTTCTCGCAGAAGGAGCCGGACCTCGAGGAGATCTACATCGACGCGGTCCGCAAGGCGGGTATGGAAGAGACCCGCACGATCGAGTGAGGCTGGAATGAACGGGAAAAAGGTCTTCGCCATCGCGCGCCGCGAGTATGTGGAGCGCGTCCGCACCAAGGCGTTCTGGATCGCGACCCTCGTGATTCCGCTGCTCTTCGGAGCGTTCATCGCGATCCAGGTTTCGATCTCGCGCAAGACCGGCGGCGAGCGTCGGATCGCGGTCGTGGACCTGACGGGGAACACGGCGAAGCCCCTCGCCGACGAGCTGGCGTCGCTCGAAGCCAAACAGGCGACGGAGGCCGAGGGACGCCGCGGCCCGCACTGGATCCTCGAGACGCGTCCCCTCCAGGGCAGCCTCGACGCCACAAGGGACGCGCTCCGCCGCGAGGTGCTGGCCAAGAAGATCAACGGCTACCTCGTGCTCGACTCCGAAAGACTCGCCAACGAGGAGACCGACTACTACTCGACGACCGTCTCCGACTTCATCGCGCAGACGCAGCTCGGGAGCGCGATCAACCGCGTCACGATGCGCCAGAAGATGGAAGCGCGCGGGCTGCCTGCGGATCTCTCCGCGGACCTCGAGAAGCGCATCGACATGAAGGTCTTCAAGGTCACGCAGAAAGGCGAGTCGGAGGAGAAGGGCGCCGGCATCCTCGCCGCGATCGTCTTCCTGATCCTGATGTACTCGACGTTCTTCATGTACGGCTACCAGGTCATGCGCGGCGTCATCGAGGAGAAGAGCAGCCGTATCGTCGAGATCGTCGTCGCCTCGGTCCGGCCGACGGAGCTGATGCTGGGCAAGATCCTGGGTATCGGGCTGGTCGGGCTGACCCAGTATTTCGTGTGGTCGCTCGTCGCGATGAACCTGTCGCTGCCCTGGATGGCGACCATGCTCGCCGGCGGCAGCGACCTCGGCGTGCCGCGGATCCCGATCTCGATGCTCGCCTACTTCATCCTCTTCTTCATGCTGGGCTATTTCCTCTACGCCAGCATCTACACGACCATCGCGGCGCCGTTCAACACGGACCAGGAGGCGCAGCAGCTGGCGATGATCCCGATGATGCTCATCCTCGGCGGCTTCCTGATTTATCCCGCCGTAATGAACAACCCGAGCGGAAGAGTCGCCGTGTTCTTCTCGCTCTTTCCGTTCACGGCGTCGCTCGTGATGTTCATGCGCACCGCCGTGTCCGAGCCTCCGGCCTGGCAAATCCTGCTGTCCGTGGCGCTTCTGCTGGGGACGACGGCCTTGCTGACATGGTTTGCGGGCAGGGTCTACCGGGTGGGCATCCTCATGTACGGCAAGAAGCCCACGATTCCGGAGATCCTGCGCTGGGTCCGGTACTCCCCGGGCAAGGCCGCCCAGCCCGCCACCCGGGCCTCCTAGACGTCATTCCCGCGGGGTTTGGGCAAGGCCGTCACCGGGCTGTACGCCTCCATACGGTTTTTACAGGCCCTAGGGCGGACAGGCGTCGCCGGCACCTTTCGCCCGATATATATATGAGCACAACTGAGGAGGAGCTATGCGTGCTCGATCCCTTCGTTATCTGGCCCTGGCAGGCCTCGTGTGCGTCCTCGCCGTCCTGGTGGCTTGTGTCACCGCAGAAGTGAAGTCGGCCCGAGCGGCGCTGGAAGCGGCCCGGGCCGCCGGCAAGGACAAGGAGTGCCCCGCCCAATTCCAGGCCGCCGAAGACCTGGTGAGACGAGCGGAGCTCCTGTGTAATCAGTGCAAGCCCGGGGAGGCCAACGCCCTCGCCGCGGACGCGATGACCAAGATCAACGCGCTCTGCCCGGCGAAGCCGGCGCCGCCGCCGCCGCCGGCGCCCGCCGCTCCGCCGCCACCGTCCGAGCCCGCACCTACGGTGTCGCTGACGGCGTCGCTTTCCTCGCTCGACGCGGGCGCGTGCACGAACCTGAACTGGTCCACGAGCAACGCGACGAGCGTCTCGATCGATCCCGAAGTCGGAAGCGTCGGTCCGAGCGGCAGCAAGCAAGTGTGCCCAACGACCACGACGCGGTACACGTTGAACGCGAGCGGACCCGGCGGCTCGCGCTCGGATTCGACCACCATCACCGTCAAGCCGAAGCCGACGGATAAGCTCACGATCCACGTCAACTTCGACACCGGCAAGTCGGCCATCCGGAAGGCCGACGTCGCGGACCTCCAGAAGGCCGAGGCGTTCGTCCGGAAGTACTCGACCTGCAAGATTGAAATCGACGGCCACACGGATTCGACCGGCACCGACAAGATCAACAATCCCCTCTCCGAGAGGCGCGCCGAGGCCGTCAAGAAGTGGCTCATCGACCACGGCGCCGGTACCGGCGACACGATCACGACGCAGGGTTTCGGCTCGACCAAGCCGATCGCCTCCAACAAGACGGCCAAGGGCCGCTTCCAGAATCGGCGGGCCGAGCTCCTGGCGTTCTGCCAGTAACGTCCGAGGCGTGATTCAGGGTCGGCGTTCCTTCGGGGACGCCGGCTCTTTTTTCTTGAGCCGTCATCCCGAGCGCAGCGAGGGATCCCGGACTCGACTCGCGACGGCTGCCTGTGCTAACTTTCGCGCCCCCGTTCGGCCCATTCGTCTAACGAACTCCTCTTTTCTGCGCGGCTTGCCGCCGCGACACGCAGCCCTCTCAAGGCTGGCGCGGCTTCGCCGCGGGCGCGCCGCGACGGCGCCCAAATACGGGTTCGACTCCGTCTCCGATTTGCCCGACCGCGAGGGCCTGTGCTAACTTTCGCGCCCCCGTTCGGCCCATTCGTCTAACGGTTAGGACGCAGCCCTCTCAAGGCTGAAATACGGGTTCGATTCCCGTATGGGCTACCAGATCTCCCCGCCCTGTTAGCCACTGCTGCTTCCTCGGACGCCTCTCAAGGCGACTCTTTTGAGCGCGCCCCTTCGGGCGCGACACGGGTTCGATTCCCGTATGGGCTACCACACGTCGCTCGCACTCCCTCGTGGTCTGGCTGCGCCACCGGCTCGCGGCTCGCCAAGACACGGCTCGACCGCTCGCCTGACCCTCCCAGCGTGCTCGCTCCCGCGCCTCCTTGAGCGCGATCAGATCTCCCCGCCCTGTGAGGGACAGAACGACTACTTCGTCAAGACCGGAGGCTACTTCGACTTCTTCGTCGGGCTCTTGGTCGCCGCCTTCTTCTCGACCGCTGTCGCGTGCATGCTGTAGTGGATCGTGACCGTATCGCCGACCTGGATGCTGTCCTGGCCCGGCATCTTCGTGTCCGCGTCCCGCCGGATCTCCCAGTGCTCGCTCCCCTTCATCACGATGATCGCGTCGGGCAAGACCTCGACGACTTTCCCGGTTACCTGATAGGTCTTCGTGGCCGCGAAGGCGAGTGTCGAGAGCAACATCCCTGTGACGAGAACGGCGACGACCGCGAGCTTTTTCGCCATGACTACCCTCCTCTTAGCCAGTAATCCTATTCCGAGGTGGTTTGCGTCCATTACGCGAGGATACTCATTCAAACGGCTAGTTCGACCGGGGCTTAGCAGGACGGGTCTTCCCCGACACCCTCCTACCACTGCTCGGGTGCCGCCTGACGAGCGCTCTGCACATTGCGATCAGGCTCTGAGGCAGGTTTGCGGGAAGGCCCGTATGGGCTATCAGATCTCCCCGACGCTACCAGCGAGACGCTGCTCCAATGCATTCCGTGATCGGGACCGAGCCCGTCTTTCAAGAGCGGATCGGTCGAGCTGAGATTTGAGCGCTCCATTTCACGGCGCGGTGCCCAGGATGTAGCTCAGCGCCTTGTCCCAGACCACGCCGGCGACCTGCCGGCCGAGCGCACGCCCGAGCAGGTCTCCCTCTTCGAAGTGGATGCCGCCGTAGCGGCGGGACATTCCCGCCTCGTCGGCAGCCTCGGTAAAGGTCGCCCACGACAGCGTGATGTCGTTCTGCGGAGTCAGCCCGGGCTCGACGCGCGAGGAACCGGCTGGAAGGGTGACCGAGCCGCGGAAGTCGTCGCTTCCCGTGAAGCGCCTCAAGATCTCCGCCCCGGCGGAGCTGAACGCGCTGTGGCCGGAAACGTACTCGGGGAACGGAGGCGTGATGAACGTCGAAGGCTGGTAAGGAAGCCAGTCCTCGCCGTTGATGACTTGCTTTCCCAGGAAAGGCACGGTGGCGAGGATTCGCTTTCCCGCCTTCAGAAAGCGGATCGCAGTGATCGGACGCTCGGAGTCGTAGAACCGTTTGCATTCCCAGACCGCGATCCCCGCGTCGAAAACCGCGTTGCCCAGCTCGAAGAAGAGCCGGACATCCTCGTCGAATGTGTGATTGTCACGGCGCGAGACGAATTCGGCGAACAGGGTCCAGTGACCCGGAGGCAGCTCGGTGTGGGGCCCGTCTGCCCAGTACTCCGCGATCATTTTCTGCCGGTCGTCCAGGTGAGCGTTCAACTGGAGAATGTGCTCCGCCTGAGCGACGTACCCGCCATGGGGCCATTGCTGCGGCGGGCCGGGGCGAAACTGGGGTGGCGAAGAAAGAGCGAAGGGTACGACGTTGCCCCACTGGGGCCCTATGTATCCGGGCGTGACGAATCCGCCCTGCCCGTCGGAGAACTGGATCGGCTGCCAGCGGTTCGGATCGTTGATGTGATCGGGATCGTTGACCGGTACATAGCCGGTGTAGTCGGAGTAGGGGCCCGGGTGAAGGTCGCCGAGCTGGTTGGCGCCGTCGTGGTGGCGGAACTCCGTGACGGCGCCGGCCGCGACGTTGCCAATGCCCTGCGGCGTCGTGGTGTCGGTCGATGCGTCGTCGGGGTCGTAGCCCAGGTTCGCCATCTGGGACCGGATGTAATCCGTCTGGCCCGGGAAGAGATCGAGGAGGCATCGAAATTCGCCGTAGCTGAAGGCTTCCTGCTTGTTTGGCTGCGTGCGCTCGGCGGCCGGGCGACGCAGGCTCGCACCCAGACGCGTCCCAATCGCGACGTCGTCGTAGGCGGCCCAGGCGTCGAAGCCACACGTGTGGACGATTCCGATCGCGCGCGCGACCATCGGGGGACCGAGCTTGCTCTCACGGATGGATTCGAGCAGGACGTCGTTCCATTGGACGACGAGGGTGTCTTCCCCGGACGCCCACTCCCGAGCGCCAAGCAGGACGAGCGACGCGAGAAATACGAGGCGGGGACACGGAAGCATTCTTTTCATTGTGGCTCCCTCGGGCGGGGGGAAGGCCGACCGTAGTGATGTCCGTCGAGGCATCGTCTGGGTCAGAGCCCAGGACCTCCCTCGAACCCTTGCGAGTTGAGTGCGGTGCGGAAGACCCCTGAGTTCTCGCCGACAGGAGCCGTCCAGCGGACGGCTCCTGTACGGAGGCGGCGTGCAAGGAGCAGAGGTTTCCTTGCCTACTGAACGTGAAAGTTGGTGCGGTTAGCGTCTACTCCTGGCACCGGCGCCGTGCCGTTCCAATAATCCACGTAGCCTTTGGATGCCCTGACCCCCTCGAATATCGTGTCGGGCGCTCCCACGGGGAGGTGGCAACTGACAACGAGAACTCCTCGGCTTCCGTCCGAGTACCCGATGCGCAGAACCGCGAGGCCTGAGCGCACGTCGGCCACGTTGCCGATGTTGTCGCAGATCGGCAAGGTTCCGGCCGCCTCTTCCCACCTCACCAGGCCCGTTACCGAATACGTCCCGCTCCCAGTTGAGTTGCTGCTCGCATCGAAAGTCTCCCAGTCTCCTCCGCCTGTCACGGCGCTGGATTCCCCTCCGCCCCCGGCGGGCGCGACGAAAGTCCCGGAGCCGTGGAGCACGATCATCGAGCCATCCTGGGCTATCGCCGATGCAATCCCGCCGGCCGACGCACATGTCGGAGAGCCGCCGAGGCTGATGATGTCCCACCGCATATGAGCCGCCTGGCCATATGCGGCCGTGCCGGTGGCCATCAACAGCGACGCCAGCGCGATTGCCGAAACCCCCACTTTGTTCATTCTCATGTTCCTACTCGTTTCTCGACCCGAAAGTGACTTCTTAGATCCAAAAAGCGCCAATGATTGATTTCAGTTCACCTCGATGTTGCCCGTCGCAAGAGTGCCTGCGAACGTAGCCGGGCTGCCGAAGAGGTCGAACTGATCCAGATCCGGTGTGTCGGCATACAGCACTGTCAGGGAGAAGACGTCGCCGTCCGCTCCCGGAATGCCGTTGTCCTGGCCGAACATGACGAAAGGGACGCTCTCCGTCAGAGTTGCGTCGCCTCCGCTGGCGAATCGTAGCCGCACGATGGACACCATCGTTCCAGTGACAACGACTGTCTTCGCCACGCTGTCGATCACGACCGAATCAATCGTCTCGCTCGCCATGAACATCTGCAAGGTCGTACCGTCGGCCATGACGGCGTGGCCGATCTTGCACTGCACGTGGCTCTGATTGAATTGGAACTCGCTGCGGATGCCCGGCTCCACGAAATAGGTTCCGCCCCCGCTCGCGTGCTGATCCAGAGCTCGGGCCGACGGCGAGCTCACGGCCAAGAAGAAGGCGCCAAGAAGGACAGCGGCGACCTGCTTCGAAGGCCGGATCGAAATTGACCTCGGAGTTGCGAACACTACGTGTGACCCGCGGGTCGAGAGTGCCTTCCTCGGAAGCCGATGGTTCGTTTTCATAGGTTTGCCCTCTCGCAAGAGAGACCGAACTCGATTTCGCCTCGCGGCGGCGCCTGCGCGCAACGCGACGCAACGGATTCGAGTGAGGCGGGGCCCGGCAGCAGAAGCCCGGGATCCAGCCTGGTACTTCTTCCTCTCTTCCTTGGCCGGGGCTGACCAGGGACTCCGAGAGAGGAAAACCGGGAACCGGCGGCTGCATCGGCGAGCCTCGGGGCACGTTATCACCGACGTAGATCGGAGAGAATGCGGCCCGAAGGGCTCGCCGTCGAACGATGGATGTAGAGCGTCTACATCCATGAGATCGCGAAGGAAGCGGGCGATCTGGTTCCAGCGCGCGCCCGCGGGGGCTACCAGATCCCGTATGGGCTACCAGACCTTCCGGAGCCGCAAGACCTTCGCTGCCTCGGGGACGTAACCCTCTCTTCGGCCAGGACGCGCTCAAGTCATTGACATGAATCCACCTTCGAAAGGTTCGAGTGCGATACCGGCTGATCACGCGTGGGGGTCATTCGCTCAATTTCATTTACCGGGGATCTTCGCGGCCTCCGAGCTGTCATGGGCTTGACCTGTTCCTCTGGACAGGCATAGTGTACGGTTGGCCAGGGAAGGCCAAAACCTCGCAAGTGACAAATCCGACGACCACAGCCACCGTGATGGCTTTCGTTCGACGCCGGTTGCTCATCCCGCTGTTCAGCGTTGGAGCAGCCGCGGGGCTTACCTCCGCGGCGAGAGCACAGTCCTGCGTCTCCGATGTTCCGAACATCACCGGTCAATGGATGACGTTGCCTTACCAGATGCCGATCAACCCGATCTCCGCAACGCTCTTGCGTACCGGGCAGGTACTGATCGTGGCCGGATCGGAGAACGATGCGCACAACAACTCGGAGGGTTCCGAGAGCTACCGCGCGGCGGTTTGGGATCCAGCGGGCGCCACCCAAAGCAGCATCGCCGTGCAGAACCTCACCTACGACGTCTTCTGCAGCGGCACCGCCTCCCTGCCCGATGGGCGACCGCTCGTGGTCGGAGGCACGTCCGACTACTCGTTCACTGGCGATAACCGTGCCTCTTTCTTCGACCCGGCGACCGGAAACTTCGTCCAGTCCCAAAGCATGGTGGACGGCCGCTGGTACGCGACCGCAATGACGCTCGGCGATGGCCGCATCATGGCGTTCTCCGGGCTCAAGCTCGCCGGCGGAACAAACAACACGGTGGAGATCTACGGCATCGGGACCACCGGAGCCGGATGGAGCAGTCCGACTTCGGCCGCACCCTTCGTCCCGCCCCTCTATCCGCGAATGGCGCTGCTGCCGAACGGCAAGGTCTTCTACACGGGGCATGGGAGCGGCACGTCGAACGCCAACGGCTGGATCTTCGATCCGGCGGCGGGGAACTGGACGTCCTCGGTTCCGACGACTCGGAACCGGAGCTACGGCTCGGCCGTGATCCTGCCTCTCCTCCCGCCGGCGTATACGCCGAAGGTCATGGCCTTCGGTGGCGGCAATCCGGCAACCAGCTCGACGGAGATCATCGACCTCTCCGCGGCCTCCCCGTCCTGGACGTCGGGTCCCAGCATGTCCACGGGAAGAATCCAGATGGATGCGGTCATCCTGCCCGACGGCACAGTCCTCGCGATGGGCGGATCGGTGAACAACGAGTCCCCGAACGGGCCCGGAAAAACGGCCGACCTCTACGATCCCGTCACCAACACCTTCCGCTCCGCCGGTACCGCCTCCTATTCGCGGCTCTATCACTCCACGGCGCTGCTCCTTCCGGATGCCAGAGTCATGAGCATCGGGAGCAATCCCGGGTCGCGTGGCCGCTACGAAGCCGCCATCGAGATCTACACACCGGCCTACCTCTTCGACAGTAACGACCTGTTGATCACCACCGGCCGGCCCAGCATTACCGCCGTCACGCCTTCTTCGGGAGTCGTCGGCTACAACGCGCCGTTCGCGGTGAACTTTTCGAGCGCGTCGCCGATCGCCTCCGCGGTGCTGGTGCGGCCGGGCTCCGTGACGCACGCCTTCGACATGGAACAGCGGCTGATCGGCCTGTGCGGTCCGTCGCCGCAGCCCCCATGCAGCGCCGGCGGGG
>JBKOVK010000047.1:0-2893 GCA_046724475.1 Acidobacteriota bacterium
TCAGCGCGCCGGTCTCGCCGTCCACGGCCACGAGCTTGTCGGCGACGCCTTCGGCCAGATTGCGATCCCAGAATCGGTACTGCCGGTCCTCGGTCGCTCGCCCCGTCATCGGAGAGTCCTTGCGCCGCTTCATCTCCTTGCGCATCGCTTCGAGGTCGTTCTTCTCGAGCTTCCCGGAAAGATCAGTCAAGACCTGAGTCAGTGCCGCGATCCGCGCGTTGGAGAGCCACTTCGGCGCGCGGAACCCGTAGGGCGCGTTGCCGACGCGGCGCGCCTCTCCCCCGTCGATCGCGATGACGTAGAGCTGGGGGACCTCGTCGTCGCCGCGCTTCGAGACGAACGCGATCCTCCGGCCGTCCGGGCTCCAGGCCGGAGCGGCGTCCGTACCTCCCTGCGTCAGACGGCGGGTCGTTCCGCCGGCGACGTCGAGGAGCCACAGGCTCGACGTGCTCTTGCTCTTGGGGATCGACCACTCGGTGACGCTGAAGACCGCGGTCTTCCCGTCCTGCGAGGGCACGGGGGCGCCGACGCGCTGGAATGCCCACAGATCCTGGGCCGTGATGGGACGCCGGGTGTCGGCGGCGGCTCCGAACGCGTACAGGCACGAGAGCAGCGCAATGATGATGACCCGTCTCATCGATTCTCCTCGTCTCACGCCACGTCGAAATACATCTCGTACGGCGTGCCCGCTCCGACTTTGTAGAACGGAAGCAACGTCCCACGGGAGGACGCGGGCGCGCTGAATTCCAGGCCGGTGCCGCGCCGCTCGATCCAGCCCGAAAGATCACCGGCGGGGGGCGCCGGCCAAGGACTTTCCGGGCGAACCAGGACGAGCGGTCCGCACGTGACCGCCACGCGCTTCGGATGCTGCGCGTCCACGGCCGAGAGCCCGAGCGCCATCGGCAGCTTTACGGTCAACCGGTCGCCCGGGCTCCACCGCCGCGTCACGACGGCCCAACCGCGCGCGCCGGCGGCCGGCACGGAAGCGCCGTTGACCTCCATCGTCATCCCCTTCGACCACGCCGGCACGCGGACCTTTATGGCGAGGCTCGCCGGCTTCGCCGGCCGGACTGTCAGCGTCGTCGTGTCGGACTCCGGGAACGCCGTCTCCTGCTCGACGACGACGTCGGCGCCCGCCTGGTTCCACCGGACGCGCGACGGCACGAAGAGATTGACGAGGAGACCGTCCGCGTCCCGGAAGTAGATGACGTCGTGGTAGTCCGAGACGACCTGGGGGTACGTGCCCGAACAGCACGGCCAGGTTCCGTCCAGGTGATAGATCTTGCGGCCGCCTCCGATTCGGTAGTCCGAGTAGTAGAACGTCTGCCCCTTCGCGCCCATCGGCAGCGCGGCGAGGATGCCGTTGTAGAGGAGCTTCTCGATCCAGTCGCCGTAGCGCGCCTCGCCCGTGAAGCGCATCAGGTACTTGGACAGCTTGAATCCCGCCCAGCAGCCGCACGGCGTCTCGAAGGAGAAGGCCGTCGTGTCGAGGCGGCGTCCGAGCTCGCCGTCCTCCGCCACGAGGTCCTCGTCGGGTCCGTATCCGCCGGTGGCGTAGCACTGCGTCCTGGCGAGCCAGTCCTGCTCGGCCACGATCGCCTTCAGGAACTCCTCCTCGCCGGTGACCTGATACGTCATCGCCGCCGAGGACATCGTGTTGACGTGGCTATAGGCGTGATGGCCATGGCGTGTCACCGCGGTCGGCCCGGCGCCCGAGAACGCACGCCAGTAGTCGGTGAAGCGCCAGACGTCGCCGAAGCTCCGGTACCTCGCATCGCCCGTCGTCTCGTAGGCCCGGTAGAGGTTCTCGGAGAGCGTGTACCACTCGGTGTCGGAATCGACTTTCCGCGAGCGGTCCAGGTTCTCGGAAGCCCAGTCCGTGATCTTCGAGAGGTGCGTCAGCGCGTCCTTCCTCCCGGCGTAGCGCGCCATGTCGACGAGGCCGCCGACCTGCTTGTCGTAGATGTAGTGGGGCTGCCACGGCCGGCGCGAGTAGAAGAACCAGCCGTCGGGCTCGATCGTCGACCCCCACTCGGACATCAGGAAGATCGCCTTGTTGCGCATCTCGGAGTCGCTGGCGGCGCGCGAGAGCCTCGCCATGCCCGAGAGCCACTGGCCGAACGTGTTGAACGTGTCGCCGTTGGACCACCAGGTGCGCCGTTTCGGATCGCCGCTGTACCAGCCACCCAGGTCCTCTCCGCGGGCTCGCCGGCCGGCGCGCGCGCGAAACCCCTTCAAGATGTCGTCGTCGGGAATCGCGTAGTAGTAAGCCCGCATGACGTCGAACTGCGCCTTCAGCGGACCGTCCAGAAGCGTGACTCCCTCGTAGTCGAAGGGCTCGAGGTACGTCTTCGGCGACGCTGCGGGCGTCGGCGCCAGCCCGAAACGGGAAAGCCTCGCGAGGGGCATGGCGGCCGCGCCGTACACGGTCGTCGCGAGGAAATCCCGCCGGCTCGTCCCGTCGCCCATCCACGCCTCCCGGAGGTGCGCGGGAATTCTATCGTCGCTCGAGCCGGTCCTGCAGGACGCCGAGAGCCACGATGCAGAGCAGGATCACGACCAGATGCACGGCCTCGTACGAGTCCGAGAACGGGTCGCCGTTGCGGGCGTGTGTGGCGATCGCGCCGACCATGTCGACCGCAAGTCCACATGCGGCCACCAGCCGGACCGTCGGAACGAGGAGACCGATGGCGCAGACCGTCTCGAACACGATGACGACGTAGAGGAACCAAACGGCATACCCCGACGACGTGAAGAAGGTCCGCATTTCGTCCAGGTGGGCCAGCTTTCCGATCTCCGTCGCCAAGAAGGCGAGCGAGACCGTCACGCAGAGGCCGCGAAGGACGTAGGGGGATGCCGCGAAGGCCGCACCGCGCACGGGCCGACGCAGCGC
>JBKOVK010000290.1:0-4045 GCA_046724475.1 Acidobacteriota bacterium
CGGCGCCTCCAGCGGCTTCGACCTGCGTGGATTGCCACCTCGCCCTGGACGACTCCCGGATCACCCCGCCCGCGAAGGCCTTTCCCGGAGACGTGCACGCGCGGGCGGGGCTGACGTGCGCCTCTTGCCACGGCGGTGACCCGAAGGCGGAGGACCAGGACGCCGCGCACGATCGTCACAAAGGCTTTCGCGGCAAGCCTGCGCCAGCCGAGATCCCCTCTTTGTGCGGAGACTGTCATGCCGACGCCGCTCGGATGCGTCAGTTCGATCCGAAGCTGCGGGTGGACCAGCTGTCCGAGTACCGGACGAGCGGCCACGGCAAGGCTCTGGCGAAGGGAGATACGGCGGTGGCCACGTGCGCGAGCTGTCACGGGGCGCACGGCGTGCTGCCGGTGAAGGATTCGCGCTCCCCCGTCCACCCGACGCGCGTCGCGCAGACCTGCAACCATTGCCATGGGGATGCGACGCTCATGGGAGCGCATCGTCTGCCGTCGGACGTCTACGCGAAGTACACCCGAAGCGTACACTTCGAGGCCCTCACCAAAAAAGGAGACCTCTCGGCGCCGACTTGCAACTCCTGCCACGGCAACCACGGAGCGGCGCCCCCGCAGGTCGGCTCCGTCGCGAACGTCTGCGGAACCTGCCACACCACGTTTGCCGAGCAGTTCCGGGCGAGCCCGCACCGGGACGCCTTCACTGAACTCGGCCTGCCGGGATGCGTGACGTGCCATGAGAACCACGAGATCCTGCATCCCACCGACGAGTTCCTCTCCGACGGCGCGCAGAGCAAGTGCACGAGCTGCCACGAGGCCGGAAGCGCGGGAGCCCGGGCGGCGGCGCAGATGTACGAGGATCTGCGGCGCCTCGAGCGCGAGACGCGCGAGGCGCGCCTGGCCCTGCGCCACGAGGCGGAGGCCGGAATGGAGGTCTCGAAGGTCGAGTTCGATCTGACGCGCGCCGACGAGGCGCTGACCAAGGCTCGCGCCGACGTCCACCTCGCGCAGCCGGCTGTCGTCCGGAAGGCCGCCGCGGAGGGGCTCGACATCGCCCGCGCCGGGAAGGCCGCGGCGACGCGTGTTCGCGGCGAACGGGAGTTTCGTCGCAAGGGGCTGTTTCTTTCGCTGGGCCTGATCCTCGTCGCGATCACCGCGCTCGTCGTGAAGATCCGGACTCTGGATCGCCGCCGCCGCTGACCCGGGAGAGGGGCCGGCACGAGTCGGCGGAGGCGAGGCGCAAGCCGCGTCATGAGCGTCCCCGGCCGCCGGGCGCGATTTGGCGGAAACTCCCGGCCCCTTCCTCGCATAAGTTACGGGTGAGAGCCTTTCGCCGTGTGGATAGTCCGCCTCGCCCTCCGCCGCCCGTATACCTTCGTGGTTCTCGCGATCGCGGTGTTGCTGATGACGCCGGTCGTGATCCGGCGGACGCCCACGGACATCTTCCCGAACATCAACATCCCGGTGGTCAGCACGGTCTGGACGTACACAGGCCTTTCCGCGCCGGAGATGACCAATCGCATCGTCAGCGGCTACGAGCGCGTCCTGCCGACGACCGTCAACGACGTCGAGCACATCGAGTCGCAAACGCTCGCCGGCATCTCGGTGGTCAAGACCTTTTTCCAGCCGCGCGTGAAAGTCGAGGCCGCGGTCGCCCAGATCACGGCCATCGCTCAAACCGTTCTCCGGACCGCGCCGCCCGGCACGACGCCTCCCTTCATCATCACGTACAGCGCCTCGACGGTGCCGGTCCTGCAGCTCGCTCTCGCGGGCGAAGGCCTCTCGGAGCAGCAGCTCTTCGATCTCGGCAACGCCACGCTCCGAACCCAGCTCGCCACGGTCGAGGGCGCGGCGATCCCGTTTCCGTACGGCGGCAAGCAGCGTCAGATCCAGGTCGACATCGACCTCGCGGCCCTTCAGGCCAAAGGCCTCGCGCCCTCGGATGTCGTCAATGCCATCAGCGCGCAGAACCTGATTCTTCCGGCGGGAACCTCCAAGATCGGCGGCTTCGAGTACGCCGTCGAGACCAACAGCGCCCCGACGACCATCCAGGGCCTGAACGACCTTCCGATCCGCGCGGCCAACGGCGCCGTGGTCTTCATCCGCGACGTCGCCCAGGTCCGGGACGGCAACCCGCCTCAGACCAACATCGTACGGGTCAACGGCGCGCGCGCCTCTCTACTGACGATCCTGAAGACGGGAACGTCGTCGACGCTCGACATCATCAAGCGCGTCCGCGACACGGTGGCGCAGACCGCCGGATCCCTGACCCCGCAGCTGAAGATCACGCCGATCGCCGACCAGTCGCTCTTCGTCCGCGCCGCGATCAAGGGCGTGCTCCGGGAAGGGGCGATCGCGGCCTGTCTGACGGGCGTGATGATCCTTCTCTTTCTGGGCAGCTGGCGGAGCACGCTCATCATCGCCGTCTCGATCCCGCTGTCGATCCTGATGTCGCTGGCGATCCTGTCGGCGCTCGGAGAGACCGTCAACATCATGACGCTCGGGGGGTTCGCGCTGGCCGTCGGAATCCTGGTCGACGACGCCACGGTCGAGATCGAGAACATCAACCGCAACCTGGCGATGAAGAAGCCGATCGTGAAGGCCATCCTGGACGGCGCTTCCCAGATCGCGGTCCCGGCGTTCGTCTCGACGCTCTCGATCTGCATCGTGTTCGTGCCGATGTTCTTCCTGTCCGGCGTGGCCAAATTCCTGTTCGTGCCGCTGGCCGAAGCGGTCACCTTCGCCATGCTCTCCTCGTACTTCCTGTCGCGCACGCTGGTTCCGACGATGGCGAGATACCTGCTGCGCGGCCAGCCGGTGGAGGGCGACGGAAGCGTCGAGGCGCCCTCGGGAAAC
This sequence comes from Acidobacteriota bacterium, assembly GCA_046724475.1. Taxonomy (GTDB): domain Bacteria; phylum Acidobacteriota; class Thermoanaerobaculia; order UBA5066; family Gp7-AA6; genus DAHUXD01. The sequence continues at coordinate 2,850 of JBKOVK010000290.1, forward strand.
GTCTTCGTGCGGGCCCAGCGGCGCTTTGAGCACGGCTTCGAACGATTCCGCGGACGCTACCGCGGCCTCCTCGCCGCCGCGCTCGCCCGGCGCCGCCTCTTCGCCGTGGTGTTCGTGGCGGCCTGCATCGCCTCGGTCGCTCTGTTACTCCCCTGGCTCGGCCGGGACTTCTTCCCCGCCGTCGACGCCGGGCAGATCAAGCTGCACCTGCGTGCCCCTACCGGAACGCGCATCGAGGAGACGGCGAGGCTCTGCGACCAGATCGACGGGACCATCCGGGAGCTGATTCCTCCGAGCGAGCTCGCCTCGCTGATCGACAACATCGGCGTGCCGTACAGCGGATTGAACCTGTCGTACTCCAACTCGGCGCCGATCGGCCCCGGCGACGCCGACATCTTCATCGCGATGAAAGAGAAGCATCGCCCGGTCGCGGATGTGACGCGGGAACTCCGCGAGCGCCTCCACCGCGACTTCCCGACCGTGACCTTTTATTTCCTGCCGGTCGACATGGTCAGTCAGATCCTCAACTTCGGTCTTCCGGCTCCGATCGACGTGCAATTCGTCGGAAACGACCTGGCCGGGAACCGGGCCGTCGCCGCGAAGCTCCTGAATCGCCTCCGCCAGGTGCCGGGAGCCGTGGACCTGCGGATCCAGCAGCCCCTCGATGCGCCCAGGTTCTTCGTCGACGTGGACCGCACGCGCGCGCAGCAGATCGGCTACACGCAGCGCGACGTGGCCGGCAATCTGCTCGTCGCCCTGAGCGGCAGCGCGCAGGTCACGCCGACCTACTGGGTGGATCCGCACAACGGTGTGAGCTACACGATCGCCGTCCAATCTCCGCAGTACCGCATCGCGTCGCTGGCGGACCTGCAGACCATCCCCGTCACGGGCTCTTCCGGGGCCGCGCCCCAGATCCTCGGGAACCTCGCGTCCATCTCGCGCGGAACGCAACCCGCGACGGTCTCCCACTACAACGCACAGCCCGTCATCGACGTCTACGGCGGAGTCCAGGACACCGATCTCGGCTCGGTCGCGAAGCAGGTCCAGCGCCTGGCCGCGGAGAGCGAAAAGGAGCTTCCACGCGGCTCGCGAATGATCGTGCGAGGCCAGATCCTGACGATGCGCGACTCGTTCCGGGGGCTGCTGTTCGGATTGGCGTTTTCGATCGTCCTGGTCTACCTGCTGATCGTCGTGAA
>JBKOVK010000349.1:0-3995 GCA_046724475.1 Acidobacteriota bacterium
ATCGAGACGGCCGTAGCCGAGCGCCTTCATCGCGGACGCGAACTCGGGCGTGGCTCCATGGATGCGCATGGAGACCAGGTCGTCGGCGGAGAGGTCCGAGTAGCCCAGCTTCTTGAGCTCCTCGATGAATTCCGGGTCCGCGCCGTGGATCCGCATGGAGACCAGATCGTCGGGGGAGAGTCCGGTGTAACCCAGGTCCTTGAGAGCGCGGATGAAGTTGGGCCCGGCCCCGTGGATCCGCATCGACAGCAGGTCTTCGTAGGGCACGCGGTGATAGCCGAGACCGTCCAGCTCCGAGATGAGCTTGAGCGAGACGTCGTGCACGGCCAGGGAGAAGAGCTCGTCGCGATGCGGCTTCCCGCTTCCGCGCTTCTGGAGCTCCTCGGCGAACGCGGGGTTGCCGGTGAACGTGAAGCGGCCGGCGCCGCCGGAGGAGCTCAGCTGGCCCTCGAACTGGACCGTTCCCGCATCCCGCACCATGTCGAACGTGACCGGGACCTCGGCCGAGCCCTGAGGTCTCGTGAGTCCTTTGAAATCTTCGAGCCGGTACTCATCCGAGCTCTGCCACATGTTGCCGTGGCCGAACTCCCGCTGCTTCAGTGTCAGCTGGAGAGAGCCGTCGGGCTCGAAGTCGAGGAGCCATCGACCCGTGACCGTCTGTGCGGATGCCAGGCCGGCGGGCAGCAGGGCGAGAGCGAGCGCGCAAGCGTGTCGGCGTGGCGCGATGCGACGGGATGCGTGGGTCATGTCTTCCCTCCCGGTTCCGGATACGCCGGAGGAGGCGGGAGGTTCTGCTGCTCGAGCGCCGCTTACGAGGCCCAGTGAAGACTGGAGTCGAGGCGTCCGGATGTGAGCAGCTGGCGCAGACAGTCGATCCGGCGATAGCGGGGGCCTTCGAACTCTTCGAGCTTCAGGTCGGTCTTTCGATACGCCTCGTAGAGCTCCCGCGCGCCCTCGCGCACGGTCCAGCGGGGGCGAAACGCCGGCACCTGCCGGGCGATCTTGCCGAAGTCCACGCGATAGGACCGCGTGTCGGGCCCGGCGCCGGCCGCGAACTCGATCGTGCAGCCGGGCACGGTCTCGCCCACGATCTCGGCGATCTGCCGGATCTGGTAGTTCTCGTCGGTCCGGCCGACGTTGAAGACCTCGTTGTGGATCGCCTCGCGCGGGGCTTCGAGAACGGCAAGGAACGCCCTCGAGATGTCTTCGATGTGGACGAGGGGCCGCCAGGGGGTCCCGTCGGACTTCAAGTGGATGCGTCCCGTGGTCACGGCCCACGCGGTGAGGTTGTTGAGCACGATGTCGAACCGATGGCGCGGCGAGACACCGTACGCCGTCGTCGGACGGAGGAACGTGGGACTGAACCGGTGATCCGCGAGGGCGCCGATGTCCTGCTCGGCGCGGACCTTCGAGACTCCGTAGGGAGTCACGGGGTTTAACGGCGAGCTCTCGTTGACCATCGAGTCTCCCGCCGCGCCGTAGTTGCTGCACGAAGAAGAGAAGAGGAAGCGCGAGACGCCGGCCTCCCGCGCCGTGCGGGCGAGGTGGACCGCTCCGACGTGGTTGATCGCGTAGGTGGTCTCCGGGTTGAGATCGCCGAGCGGATCGTTCGAGAGAGCGGCGAGGTGAATGACGGCGTCGAATCGTTCGAGGTCCGAGGGCGTGACGTCGCGGATGTCTTTTTCGATCGACGAGATTTCGGGCAGAGGTCCGAGAAACGTGCTGCCTTCGTAGAAGTCGGTGTCCAGGCCCGTCACGTCGTGGCCCGCGGAAGCCAGAAACGGGGACATGACGGTCCCGATGTAGCCGCGGCTGCCGGTCAAGAGAATGCGCAAGCTAGTTTTCTCCGAAATAAATCAGGTAAACCCTGCATTTTTCCTTATTATTTTCTGACCACTGAGAGCCCGGCCGCTTTCGCCGTATTCCGTAGCAGCATGGCCACCGTCAGCGGACCGACGCCTCCCGGCACCGGGGTCAACCAGCCCGCGATCGTCGATACGTCGTCGTAGTCGACGTCCCCAACCAAGATCCGCCCCTTCTCTTCGAGCGCCTTCCGGATCCTCTCGGAGCGCCGCAGATGGGCGGGGGCCGACTCCAGCGACTCGAGCCGGTTGATCCCGACATCGACGACCGCGGCTCCGGGCCGCACGAACTCGCGCGTGACGAAACCGGGCTTCCCGATCGCGGCGATCAGGACGTCGGCCTCGCGGCAGATCGACGCCGCGTCTTTCGTCTTCGAGTGGCAGACCGTGACCGTCGCGTCGCGCGCCGTCAGCAGGGCGGCGACGGGTTTGCCGACGATGTCGCTTCGCCCCAGGACGACGGCGCGCCGCCCGGACAGCGGAATCTCGTAGGCATCCAGGAGCTCGAGGATTCCGGCGGGGGTGCAGGGGACAAAGCGCGGGCGTCCCTGATGCAGGAGCCCGACGTTCTCGGGATGAAACCCGTCGACGTCTTTTCCGGGGTCGACGGCGTCGAGCACGCGGGACTGCACTTGTTCCGGCGGCAGGGGAAGCTGGATCAGGATCCCGTGAATGGTCGCGTCGGAATTGGCGCGCTCGACTTCGGAAAGCAGGGCCTCGGGCGCGATCTCCGCCGGCAGCCGGACGGTTTCGGCCCGGATTCCGGCCTCGAGCGCGGCGCGAGTCTTCGCGCCCACGTACGAGAGCGAAGCGGGGTTGTCGCCGACGAGGAGCACCCGAAGGGCCGGGGGAGGATCCCGGCGGGCCGCGGCCGTCGCCTCGGCGACCCGCTGACGCACGGCCCGCGCGACCGCGGTGCCGTCCAGAACGACAGCCGTGGAGGCCAGCGAGCTCATGCTTCGAGGGTATCCAATCGCTTCACTGCGCCCGCGGAGCGGCCGGCTGCTCGCGGGGGCTCCCATCGCCCGCGGCCAGGGCGAGACCGATGATGCAAGCCGCGGTCGCCGGCACGGCCGCCGCTCCCAGGTTGAACTCCACGAGGCCGTCCAGGAGGATCGCCAGAAGGGCGCCGACGCCTGCGAGCGTGAGAGCGCGCTCTTCGCGATGCCTCTGCGCTTTCCATCGGCGCAGCAGAACCACGAGCAGCGCGACGAATCCGACGACAACGAAGAAGGCTCCGACCACGCCGCCCGTCACGAGGATCTGCAGCGGATTGGATTGCGCGCTGTCCACGAGACCCATCAGCTCGGCCGGCTGGGTCCGGCGGAAAGCGTCCCGGAAGGCGCCGAGCCCCGACCCGAAGATCGGGAAGCTCCTCCACGTGTCGAGAGCGGAGCGCCAGATCGCGAGACTTCGTCCGGAGCTCAAGTCCGCCGTCAGGGACGTGATGGGAAGCGCGTGCGCGCGCGCGACCAGCAGGAGCGGGGCGACGAAAGCGATCGCGGCCACGGCGAGCGCCCGGCGCACGTCCGGAGGCTTTCGCGCCGCCAGCGCCAGCAGCAGCACGATCGCGAGGGCGCCGGCCACGAGGTTGACGGGAGATCCGGTCAGCGCCATTCCGGCGGCGATCGTCGCGCACGCCAGGACGCGGAGGACCAGAGGCGAAAGCCGCATCGCGAGTCGATCGCCGCGGTCGGCCATCCCCCGACCGCGGTCGGCGTTGGTCAGGACCTCCGCCCAGAGCGCGGAGAAGCCCACCGGGAGAAGGATCAGAAGATAGTCGCTGAAGTCTTCCGGGGAACGGAAGGCTCCCCGGAAGGGCCGGCCCGAAATCAGCAGGATCCCGGCCGCGAGGACCTGGAGGCAGGCGGCGGCAATTAAGGTTCCAATGAAGAATCGCCGCCTCGGCCGGGTCCGAAGTAGATGTGCCGTGGCGGCGACGAGGATCGCATAACCGCTCAGTCTCAGAACAGTTGCGGCGGTTTCGTCGGCCGCCAGCGAGAGCCTCGCGGCGGGGGCCGAAACGCCGTAAAGGCCTAAAAGCTCAGCCGTTTCGTGGTAAATTTGAAGATTCACGGGAGCAATCTGCGCGAGGGCGGCATCGGGCAGTGGGACAAGCTGCAGGACTCCGAG
>JBKOVK010000030.1:0-15036 GCA_046724475.1 Acidobacteriota bacterium
ATGCGCTTTCCGTCGTATCCGCGCTTCTTCAGACCCTTCAGGACCCACTCGAAGAGGTCGACCTGCTCGCCCTGCTGGACCTTTCCTTCGTTCGGATACGCGCCTTCGGCGTGCTGGAAGTCGAAGTAATAGTCGGACTCGGTGGCCCACCAGCTCTTCACCAGATCGCGATCGAGACCCGGGTTGAACCAGATCGTGGCGAGCCGGTCGGCGGGCAGAAAGACGGAGAACGGGCGCTCGGTCGTCGTGAAGAAGAGACCGGTGAAGTAGATGATGTTCATCGGATCCGAGAGCCACGCGCCGGCGAATCCGTTCTCGGTCAGATGCGCCTGGAGCGCCTTCGCGCGCGCCTGATGCCACTCCAGCGGCAGTCGGTCGAAGGTCGCAGGCGCGAGGCCGTCGTCCTCTTTGAGGAAGAGCGCGGCCGACTTCGATCCGTCGACGCCTTTGGGAGAGGTCTGTGCCGCGGCTCCCGAGGCCAGGGCTCCACCCAGCGCCGCGCCCCCCGAGACGATCAGGGACCGTCGATTCAGTGTCATCATTCCTCCCGCGTGGCTGTCATCCCGAGGAGCGTGAGCGACGAGGGATCCCGGGCTCGACCGAGATTCCGGTGGAAAAGTACGGGATCCCTCGGCCTCCGGCCTCGGGATGACGGCGATAACAGCGCTGCGATAGTACCTTCATGAAGATCGTCCTCGGCTTCCCGGGGCTCGTCCTCGTCTCCCCGCCAGAGAAGCCTTGAGGAAGCCGCTCTTCGTCTACCTCGCGATCCTGGTTGTGTTCGGCGTCGGTATCTACGCCGTCCTCGAGAGCGGCCACCGTCTCGAGAAGGCTCGTGCCGCCAGCGCCGCGACGCAGGCCCGAGAGGAAGCCTCGCTCGAGCGTGCCGCGCCGGCGGCCACCGGCGATCAGCGTTCTCCGCTCCCGATCCTGCTCCTTCAGCTCATCAGCATCGTGCTCACGGCGCGCGTGCTTGGGGCGTTGTTCCGCCGCATCGGCCAGCCGCCGGTCATTGGCGAGATCGTGGCCGGCATCCTGCTGGGTCCCTCGCTCCTGGGCGCCGTGGCGCCGAACGTCTTCGAGTTTCTCTTCCCGCCGGCTTCCGTCGGCCTTCTCAAGCTCTTCGCCGAAATCGGCGTCCTGTTGTTTCTTTTCGCGGTCGGCCTCGAGCTCGACGTCAAGCACCTTCGCCACCGCGCGCAGACGGCCGTCGTCGTCAGTCACGCCTCGATCGTCGTGCCGTACTTCCTGGGAGTCGCGCTAGCGCTCAACCTCTACACGGATATGGCGCCGCCGGCCGTCGCGTTCCTTCCGTTCGCGCTCTTCATGGGGATCGCGATGAGCATCACGGCCTTTCCGGTGCTCGTGCGCATCTTGAAAGAGCGCGGCCTGGCCGGCACGCAGCTCGGCAACATCGCCGTGACCGCCGCAGCGGTGGACGACGTCACCGCGTGGAGCCTTCTGGCCATGGTCGTCGCGATCGCCGGATCGCATGGCTTCTGGGCCGCCACCGTCACGATGGCGCTGACGGTCGTCTTCATCGCCGCGATGCTCTTCGGTGTCGGCCCGCTGCTTCGGCGCCTCCTCGCCGCGCCTGCGCAGCAAGAGGAGCCGGGCAAGACCGGCGTCGCGGTCGTGCTCGTCGTTCTGCTCGCCTCGGCGCTGACGACCGAACTGATCGGGATCCATGCCCTCTTCGGGGCGTTTCTGGCGGGCGTCGTGATGCCGCGTCAGCCGCGCTTCCGGGCCTATCTGACGGAGCGACTGGAGGAGTTTTCCTCGGTCTTTCTCCTGCCGCTGTTCTTCGCGTTCACGGGACTGCGGACGAAGATCGGGCTTCTGAACGACTCCGAGAGCTGGCTGATCTGCGGCCTCATCATTCTGGTCGCCACGGCCGGCAAGCTCGGCGGAAGCATGCTCGCGGCGAGGCTGACGGGAGAACGCTGGGCCGACGCGTTCGCCCTAGGGGCGCTGATGAACTCGCGAGGACTGATGGAGCTGATCGCCTTGAACGTCGGTTACGAGCTCGGAATCCTCTCTCCTCGGATCTTCGCGATGATGGTCCTGATGGCGCTCGTGACGACCTTCGCGACGGGACCACTGCTGTCGGTGGCCGACCGCTTCCGCAGGATCGAGCTAGCGGATCGCCACGGCCAGGGTGTCGTGATGCAGGGAGATCAGCGTCCGTAGATAGGGCCCGATCGCCTTCGCACCCGCGAAACCGGCGGCCTTCGCCGCTTCCTCCTGCTTCGCTTCTGGTACGTCGGCGCTCTCGGCGTAGTGCTTCAGGTCCCTGTACGCGCCGATCGTGAAGAGATCCCAGGCCGCGCCGGAGTCGCGGACGAAGATGAGGTTGTCGGGAAGGCCCAGGGCTTTCGAATAGGCGTTCTCCATCTCGCGCTGGCGATAGAGATTGGCGATCGCCCCGGGCAGCGCTTCGAACATCTCGACGTGGAAGAAGCCGGCTTTGGCGAGTCGGCCGCGGACCTCCTCGAGCGTCGGCCCGTAGACGAAGACGTCCTCCGTCCACGCCGTATCGTCGGACAGTTTTGCGAGGTCCGTCCTCGCCGCGTCGCGGGCCTTCAGCCTGCGGGCGACCCGATCCGCGGAGTAGTACTCCGCGAAGCTTCCCATGGGGAAGAGGATCAGCAGATCCCACCGGTCTCCCTGGCTGTGGCGCATCGCGATCGGCGGCTCGTCGCCGCCGTCGCGCAGGCCCGGCCAGCCGGCCTTGTACATCTCCACGACCTCGAGGAGCTTGCCCGGCGCGGCCTGGATCAGAGTGGTTCGATAGAGGTACGACGGGGTGGGAGCCGGCGATGCGCCGAGGGCCGCCATCAACAAGACTGCGCTCAACATGGCCGTGATTATCGACGTTTTCTGCCCGCCCGGACAGGTCCCGGGAAACCCGTTCGGGGCGTGCGGCACCCCGTCCGGATGGCCCGGGAAGCCTGATTTCGTTCGGCGCGATGGTCCCTGTGCTAACATTTTTGAATTACATCGATGAAATTCAAGAGTGTCATTGCCAGGAGTTTTTCCACGGCGGACGTCGCCCGTTTGACTGGTCTGTCGGCCAGGCAGCTGGATCACTGGGATCGCAACGGATTCGTCCGGCCGTCGCTCGAGAAGGCTCACGGATACGGAACAGCGCGCCGCTACTCCTTCGCCGACGTCGTCCGGCTGCGCGTCGCGGCGAGGCTGCGCGCCAACGGCGTCGGCCTCGCGCGCATCCGTCGCTGCGCCGAGGCCCTCGCGCGGCTCGACCCCTCCGCCGACCTCGCCCGGGTTCGCCTGATCGTCGTCGGATCGACAGTTCTCTGGGCTCGGTCCGACAAGGAAGTCGTGGATCTGCTCAAAGACGGACAGCTCGTCCTGGTCTGTTCCCTCGGAGACGCCGTGGCCGAGGCGGCGGGAGCCGTCGCGCGCCTTTCGCGCGAGGAGTCCGAGCGTGGAGAGGCCCTCTCTCCGTCGGCGCCTCGCCGGGGAAAGAAATCATCTCGTATCTGACTTCGTAGCGAGCGCAGCGCAGCGTGACAGCGGGAGAGGAATGCGTTTGGATTCGGACGATTTGAGCGTCCAGGTTGGCCGGCTCGCGCGCCTGGGGCGCCAGCGGGATTTCTCCCTGCCGAAGTTCCAGAAGTCGCTGTCGGCCATCGCGCGCAACGGCGAGCGCGCCGACGTCCTCTCACAGCTGCTCGCGGACTGGACGGGGCTCCCCTTCGAGCCGGACGAGGCCGAGGAGCGCTGGAACGAGATCGAGCGGCTGCTGCCGGCGCTCCGCCACAAGATCGGCTCCCCTCTCGGGCTCCAGACGGTCCTGCTTCACCACCTCCATACGCAGAAGGGACTCCTGAAGGAGCCGCGCCTGGTTTCCGAGTCGGATCTCGCGGTGCTGCGCGTCAACGCGATCACGGACCCGTTGACCGGCCTCTACAACCGCCGCTTCCTGATCGACCACCTTGCTCGCGAGATCGCTCGGGGCGAGCGATCCGACGGCATCGTCTCAGTCGCGATGATGGACCTGAAAGGCTTCAAGTCGATCAACGACCGGCTCGGACATCCCGTCGGCGACAGCGTTCTGGTCCGCACCGCGCGCGTGGTGCGCGAGTCGCTGCGCGCGATCGACGCCGGATGCCGCTGGGGAGGAGACGAGTTCGTCCTCGTCCTTCCCAACACCGACCTGATCTCGGCGCTTGGCGTGGCCGAGCGCGTGCGCGAAAAAGTCGCCGCAATGTCGCTGCCGGCGCGCGGCGGCCTCTCTCTCGATCTCCACTACGGCGTGGCGTCGTACCCGCCGGACGGCAAGAGCTCGGACTTTCTCCTGAAGGTCGCGGACCTGCGGCTCTACCAGTGCCGCTCCCAGTCCGCGTTCGAAACTCCCGAGCGCCGCCTGCATCCACGCTTTGTGCCCGGGGAGATGACCCTGCGCATGGAGTGGAACGGCCACGGTCGCGCCGTCACGGCGCCCGTGATGGACGTCAGCTTCGGCGGTCTCGCGTTCCGCGCGAAGAAGGCCGAAAAGTGGCCGCGCCGCTGGAAGGCGGAGCTCCTGCAGAAGAACGACCCCGAGCGCCACGCGATCCGCCTCCGCGCGATCAACAGCGCGCCCCTGCCGGGGGGAGGCGTACGGGTGGGCTGCGCCTATGTTTAGTGAAGAGTCCCAAGTCTCAGGTCTCAGGTCCCAGGTCGGGGATCGCGGGTGAGATCCGGGACCTTCTTCGCCCATCGCGCCGCCGCTTCTGGTCTCTTCACCCTTTTCGCCCTGATCGCGATCGTCCTCGGACTGGGAGACCCGCGTCCGCTGGCTCTGGCGACGGGCGGGGCTCTCGGATCGCTCTTTCTTCTGACGCGGCCGGCGACGCGGCAGAGTCTCGGGGACTTCGCGGCTCCGCTGGCGATGATCGTGGACCTGGCTCTGCTCTTCTGCGCGATGTCCCTGACGGGCGGTACGCTCTCCCCCTTCGCGCTTCTGCTGCCTGCCGGAGTCGCTCTCTCCTGGCACTACGAAGGCAAGGCCGCCGCGCGGTTTTTCGCCGTGGCCTCGATCCTCGGGGTGGCCGCGCTGGTCACTCTGGGGCGCGCGCCCCTGGCCGGCGCGTCCTCTCTCTTCGGGGTTGCCGGAGTCGCGCTGGCCGCGCCGGCGCTGCTCATCACGCTCGAGATCTCGGCCGCGGCCGCCCACATGCGAACCCACGAGCAACCAGTGCGAACGCAACCCGAGCCTGCGCGCCCCGCCGCGCCGCTTCCGCGGCCCGCTCCCGCCGTCGCGGACCGCGATCGCGAAGCCGAGATCCTGCACGACTTGCGCTCGCCGCTCTCGGTCATTCGCGTCTACACGGACCTGATCCAGGAAGCCGCGCGGCGCGGCGAGCTTCCGAATCCGGACTATCTCGCCAACCTCGCGCGCGAGATCGAGCTCGCCGAGAGCCTCGTCGGGACACCATCGTCGGCGCCGCCGCCCGATCCCGGGGAGCATCTCCAGGCGCCGCAGAACGCGGACCTCGTCGAGATCCTCGGATCGCTCGCGACCGCGTACCGCCTGGCGCACGGCAGCCGCATCCGCATCGAGTTCATCGCCGAACGCCCGCAGCTTCCGGCGGCCGCCGATCCGGTCGCGTTGCAGCGCGCGTTTCGGAACGTCCTCGACAACGCGATCAAGTACACTCCCGACGGCGGCGAGGTCCGCATCCGCGCGGGCGCCGCGGGCCCGCACGCCTTCGTCGTCGTCAAGGACACCGGCATGGGAATGAGTCCCGAAGAGAGGACCCGCGCGTTCGACTACGCCTTTCGAGGCGCCGGCGCCGTGGCCTCGGGCGCGCGCGGCAAGGGCCTCGGGCTCGCGGTCACCAAGGAGATCCTCGAGTCCAACGGCGGCAAGATCAGTCTCTCCTCCGAAGCCGGCTACGGCTCCGAGGTCACGATCCTCCTGCCATTCCAGAAGGGAGCGCGGTGAAGCGCATCGTCGTCGTCGACGACGACCGCGAGGTCTCGTCGGCCGTCCGGGACCTGCTCGTTCCCGACGGCTTCGCCGTGGACACACCGCCCGAGCCGCGCGCGGCGCTGGTCGAAACGATCCGCCAAGTGCCGGACCTGGTGATCCTGGACGTCAACATGCCCGGAATGACCGGCTGGGAGTTCTGCGCGATCCTCCGACGCCAGACAGCGACGCGCGAAGTGCCGGTGCTCTTTCTGACCGGCCGCTCCGAAGTCAAAGACCGTATCACCGCCATGCAGCTCGGCGGCTCGGACTACCTGGCCAAGCCCTTCGGGGCCGAGGAGCTGCGCAAGAAGGTGCGCTCTCTGCTCGAGGAAACGCACACCGTGGAGGAAGGATGAGGGCCAAACGCCGCACCGATCCCAACGTCATCGCGGGGAACTTCCCGCCGGAAGTCGACACCCTGCCGGACACCGTCGAGGAGCTTCGCCGCGAGCGGATTGTCTACGACGGCGTGACCAACCTCCCGATCCATCCCTTCGAGCTTCCGGAAAGGGCCGACGAGCGCATCGACCACCTCGGCGTCGTGTACCTGCAGGTCGGAAAGTTCTTCGGATTCGAGGAGCTCTTCGGCTGGGAGCAGTACGACAAGGTCCTCGCCTCCGTGGCCGATGCGCTTCAGGACGACGTCCGTTCCTCCCGCCTGGCGCCGTACGTTCATTCGATCCGCTTCTCCGGCGCCGACGGCTTCTACGTCCTCTACAGCCTGCCGCTCTCGGGGCGCAGCCGCCTTCCCGTGACCCTCGAAGACGAGGCGGCGCGACTGCGGGCGTCGATCGTCCGTCGGCTCCGGCAGAGCCTCGATCCGGGAGCCGACGAATTCGTCAACATCCTCGCGTCGAGCCTGACCGCCGTGGACAACCCGCGCGTCCGGCCCTCGCGCCACGTCGTCCGCACGCTCCACGAAGCCGTCAAGATCGTCAGCCAGCGACAGTCGAGCGAGAAGCTGGAGCTCTTCGCGGGTCTCAAGGGCGTCATCGCGGGCCGGCAGCTGCGCGCCGCGTTCCAGCCCGTGCGGCACCTTCCCGACGGGGTCATCATGGGCTACGAGGCCCTGATCCGCGGCCCGCAGGGGACCGTGCTGGAGTCGCCGACCGTCCTCTTCGCCGTCGCCCAAGAGAACGAGATGAACGTCGAGCTGGAGACGCTGTGCCTGGAGCTGATCTTCTCGACTCTCCCGCGAGCCGTCGGCGAGCGCCGCCTCTTCGTCAACGCCTCCGCGATGCTGCTGCGCCATCCGGTCTTCCTCGACGCCCGCAACCTCGCGCAAATCAACCGCAGCCATGGCGACGTCGTCATCGAGATCTCCGAGAAGGAGATGGTGCGCGACTACGACGCGTTCCAGGAGGTCCTCGGGCTGATGCGCAAATCCCACATGCGCATCGCCATCGACGACGCCGGCTCCGGGTACTCGGGCCTCGAGACGATCCTGCACTTGAAGCCCGACTACATCAAGGTCGCCGACTCCCTCGTGCGCAACATCCACGCCGATCCGATCAAGCGCGAGATCCTGACCAGTCTCGGCACGATCGGCAAGCGCATCGGCGCGACCCTTGTCGCGGAGGGCATCGAGGTCGAGGCGGAACGGAAGACCTTAGTCGACCTCGGCGTCGAGTTCGGGCAGGGCTACCTTCTCGGCAAGCCCTCGTACCAGGTCAGCGCCCGGGCGACGCGAGCCTACTAACGATCAGATGTCCCGTAGCCGCAGCGACGCGGCGGCGGGAACGGGTTCTTCCTTGGGCTCGATCACGGGCTCGGCCACGGGCTTTCCCTTGCGTTTCTTCCCGACGCGCGTCTGCATGCGATCGAAGATCACGTAGAAGACCGGCGTGACATAGAGCGTCAGGAGCTGCGAGAAGAGGAGTCCCCCGACGACGGCGAGACCCAGAGGACGGCGAGACTCGGCGCCCGCGCCGAAGCCCATGGCGATGGGGAGCGTTCCCATCAGGGCCGCCATCGTGGTCATCATGATCGGGCGGAACCGGACGACGCAGGCCTCGTAGATCGCGTCGTGCGCGTTCTTCCGCTCGTTCCGCTGGGCCTCGATCGCGAAGTCGACCATCATGATGCCGTTCTTCTTGACGAGGCCGACGAGCATGATGATGCCGACGAACGCGTAGATCGAGAGCTCGGTGCGGAAGAGCATCAGCGTCACGAGCGCGCCGAAGCCGGCGAACGGCAGGGCCGTCAGGATCGTCAGCGGGTGGATGAAGCTCTCGTAAAGGATCCCCAGGACCATGTAGATCACCACGATCGCGACGAGCAGCAGCAGGCCCAGTCCCTGGACCGAACTCTGGAACGCCTGCGCGGTGCCCTGGAAGCTCGTCTGGATCGTCGCAGGCAGCGTGCGGCGAGACAGGGCGTCGACGGCGGTGACGGCCTCGCCGAGGGACACGCCTTCTTTGATGTTGAACGAGATCGACACCGCCGGAAGCTGTCCCTGGTGCGCGACCGAGAGAGGGCCGGTGTTCTGCGTGACGGTCGCGAGCGAGGAGAGCGGGACGAGATCACCCTTCGCCGAGCGGACGTAGAGCATCGAGATCGCCGCGGGATTGGCCTGGAACTCGGGAGCGAGCTCCATGATGATCTGATACTGGTTGGTCGGCGCGTAGATGGTCGAGATCTGCCGCGTTCCGTAGGCCGTGTACAGCGCGTCCTCGATCTTCTGTGTCGAAACGCCGAGGAGGGCTGCCCGGTCGCGGTCGATCGCGATCGAAAGCTGCGGGTTGGAGAGCTGCATGTCGCTCGTGACGTCCTGCAGCCCCGGAAGCGCTCGCATCTTCTGCTCCAGGATCGGCGCGTATTTGTAGAGCTCGGCCGTGTCGGAGTCCTGGAGCGTGTACTGATACTGGCTCTTGGTCAGCGTGCCGCCCAGACGAATCGGTGGAGGCACCTGCAGGAAGACGCGGATCCCGGGGACCTTCGCGATTTTCGGCCGCAGGTCCGCGATGATCTGGTCGGCCGTCTTCCGGCGCTCTTTCCGCGGCTTCAGCTGCGCGAGAACGATCCCGGAGTTGCCGACCGAGACGTTGCCGCGAGGCCCGGCGGAGGAGAGCAGGTGCGCGACGTCGGGGTGCGACCGGATGATCGAAGCGACTTCGAGCTGGTGCTGGCGCATGGCCGGGAAACCGATGCCTTGCGCGCCTTCCGTGAAGCCGAAGATCAGTCCCTGGTCCTCGGTCGGCAGGAAGCCTTTCGGAATCTTGACGAACAGGTAGCCCGTTGCGACCAGCACGAGAAGCGAGAAGACCAGTACCAGCCGCGGCCGGTCGAGCACGGGTTTCAACGTCCGCTCGTACAGCCGCAGCATCGCGTCGAAGCCCTTCTCGCTCCAGGCGTAGAAGCGGCCTTCCTTCTTCTCGCCCTCGGGTTTCAGGAACCGGCTGCAGAGCATCGGGGTCAGCGACAGCGACACGAAGCCCGATACCAGGATCGCCACACCGATGACCACGGCGAACTCGCGGAAGAGCCTCCCGATGACGCCGCCCATGAAGAGGATCGGGATGAAGACCGCGGCGAGCGAGATCGTCATCGACAGAATCGTGAAGCCGATCTCCTTCGAGCCCTTCAGCGCCGCCTCGAAGACTCCCTCTCCCTTCTCGATGTGCCGGACGATGTTCTCGAGCATGACGATGGCGTCGTCCACCACGAACCCGACCGAGAGCGTCAGCGCCATCAGCGACAGGTTGTCGAGGCTGTAGCCCATGACGTACATGACCGCGAACGTGCCGACGATCGAGAACGGCAGCGCGAGGCTCGGGATGACCGTGGCCGAGAGCTTGCGCAGGAAGAGGAAGATGACCAGGACGACGAGCGCCAGCGTCAGAAGGAGCGTGAAGCGCACGTCGTTGACTGAATCGTTGATCGACTCCGAGCGGTCGTAGAGCACGTGGAGCGAGGCCGCGGCCGGGAGCTGCTTCTGGAACGTCGGCAGGAGCTTTCGCACCGCCGTCGCAACCTTCACGGTGTTTTCGCCGGGCTGCTTGAAGATCGCGAGCGAGATCGAGCGCTCGGCGTCGTACCACGCCGCGGTCTTGTCGTTCTCGACGCTGTCGACCGCGGTGCCGAGGTCCGAGATCCGCACGGGCGAGCCGCCGCGGTAGGCCACGATGACCGGCCGATAGCCGGACGCGTCGAAGATCTGGCCGTTGGCCTGGACCGTGAACGACGTCAGCGGCCCGAACAGGATCCCGGTCGGGAGGTTGACGTTGGCGTTCTTGACGGCGTCGGCGACTTCGTCGATGCCGATGCCGCGGCTGGCGAGCTGGCGCGGATCGAGCTGCACGCGCACGGCGAACTTCTGCGGGCCGTAGACCTGGACTTGCGCGACACCCGCGACCGTCGAGATGCGCTGCGCCATCATGACTTCGCCGTACTCGTCCAGTTGCGACAGCGGCAGCGTGGCGGAGGTCAGCGTCAGGTACAGCACGGGCTGGTCGGCGGGGTTGACCTTGCCGTAGGTCGGGGGGCTCGGCATGTTCGGCGGCAGCTGCCGTCCGGCGGCGGAGATCGCCGACTGCACGTCGAGCGCCGCGCCGTCGAGGTTGCGCGAGAGGTTGAACTGGAGCGTGATCTGGGTCGACCCCTGCGTCGAGGTCGAGCTCATGTTGTCGAGGCCCGCGATCGTCGAGAACTGCCGCTCGAGAGGTGTGGCGACGGAGGAGGCCATCGTCTCGGGCGAGGCGCCGGGCAGCGACGCGGAAACCTGGATCGTCGGAAAGTCGACGTTGGGCAGGTCCGAGACCGGCAGCAGCCGGTACGCCATGATCCCGAAGATCAGGATCCCCGCCATCACGAGGGTCGTCGTGACCGGGCGGCGAATGAAAGGCTCGGAGATGCTCATGACTTCTTCGTCTGGTCGGCCGGCGCCGCGGCGTCGCCGGTCAGGACCTCGACCTTCGCGCCGGGCGCCAAGCGCAGCTGGCCGTCGGTGACGACTTTCTCACCGGCCTTCAGACCCGCCTCGATGACCGCTCCGTCGGGCCCGCTCCGCGCGACCTTGACGGGCCTCGACTCGACCGTCGCATCGGATTTGACCACATAGGCGTACGTGCCCTGCTGGCCGTTCAAGACCGCGCCCGCGGGAGCCACGACGGCGTTCCTCTCCATCGTGAGCGTCAGGACCGCGTTGACGAATTCCCCGGGCCAGAGCATGCGGTCCGGATTGGGGAAGGTCGCTTTCAACGTGATCGTGCCGGTGGTGCGGTCCACGGCGTTGTCCATGAACGTCAGGTCTCCGACGGCGAGCGTCTTGCCGCTCGTCGGGTCCTCGGCGGCGACCTTCAGCGTGCCGCCGGTGAGCCTCTCGCGGATGCGTGGCAGCTCGCGCTCGGGAACCGCGAAGGTCAGGTAGATCGGCGCCACCTGGTTGATCGTCACAAGCGGCACGTCGTTGGCCTTGACGACGTTGCCGATCTGGACCATCAGGCTTCCGGTCCGTCCGTCGATCGGCGAGCGGATCGAGGAGTACCCGACGTCCAACCGCGCGCGCTCGACCGCCGCCTCGTCGGCGCGGACCGTCGCCGCGATCGCCGCGGCGTTGGCCTTGACGCTGTCGTACTGCTGCTGCGTGACGTAATCCTTCTTGACCAGGTCCTCGTAGCGCTTCACGTCGGTGTCGGCGTTGGCCAGCTGCGCGTGGTCGCGGGCCAGCGCCGCCGCGGCCTGGGCGAGCGCCGCCTCGTACGGACGCGGGTCGATCGAGATCAGCAGGTCGCCCTTTCGGACGTCCTGTCCCTCGCGGAAGTGGACCTGCACGATCTCGCCCCCGACCAGCGCGCGCACCGATACGGCGTTGATCGGCTGCACGGTGCCGACGTTGCGGATCTGGACCGGCACGTCCTTCTGGACGACCGTTCCGACGCGAACGGGCACGGCCTCGGGAGCCGGCGCCTTGCGGTCTCCGGAGCAGGACGCCGCGAAGACGGCGGCCCCGAACAGCGCCCCGGCGTTCCTTCTCATGGCGTCGTTCCTTTCGTCGGCTGCGGGAAAGCCCGGATCTCGGGAGAGCCCGGTTGCAGGACGCCGGTGGCGTGAGCGAGCTGCGCGACGGAGAGAAACCACAGCGAGCGCGCCTGCGCCTCTTCCGAACGCGCGTCGGCCAGTGCCGATTGGGCCGTCAGGAGATCCAGGATCGAGCCCACGCCGGCGCGGTAACGTCCCTGCGCCACTTCGGCCGACTGCGATGCGCTCGCCAGCAGATCGCGCGAGGTCGTCACGCGCTGCGACGCCGTTTGGACGGCGTAGTAGCTCGACCAGACGTCCAGGATGACCTGGTCTTCGGTGCGCTCGGCGGTGGAGCGCGCGCCTTGCGCCTCTTCTTTCGCCTTCTGAACCTGGTAGGCCGTGTCGAAGCCGCGGAAGACCGGGATGCGCAGCGTGATCGCGCCCGCCCAGTTGGTCGAAAACGGATCGGGCCCCGGCCGCCAGTAGAACGTGCGGTTCCCGGTGGCGTCGAGGGTCAACGTCGGAAGCCCGTCGATCGCGGCCGCGTGGATGTGGCTCTCGGCCGCCAGCGCGCGGAAGCGGACCGCCGCCAGATCCGGCCGTTCTGCCTTCGCCTTCTCGATCAGCTCGTCCACGCCGCGTTTGACCGCGTCGAGAGGCAGCTCTTCGGGAAGCTCTCCAACGTCGACGGGAACCGTGGCCGGCACTCCCAGCGCGGTGGCCAGCGCGCCGCGGATGATCTGGACCTGCCCCTGCGCGGTCTGGAGATCGAGCTGGACCTGGGAAACCTGCGTTTTCGCCTGGAGCACGTCGGCGATCGTCGCGACACCTGCGCGATGACGCTCCTCGGCAACGTCGAGGTTCTTCTTGGCTTCGTCGAGGCTCGCGCCCAGGGCGGCGACCTGAGCCTTGGCGTTCAAGTACTGATAGTAGGCCTGTGCGATCGCGAGCACGACGTCCTGAATCGCGGCGTTGTGCGTCCAGTCGGCTGCGTAGAGCGTTCGCGTGGCTTCCTGGACGTCGGCTTCGCGCCCGCCGAAATTGAAGAGGAGCCACGAAGCGGCGACCGACGGCCCGTACGTCGTCTGGAGGACGGAGAAGACGCCGCCGACGTTCGTCGCGGGCTGCTCTTGCCGCAGTATCGTGCCGTCGATTTCGGCGTAGGGGTAGTAGAGCGACTTCTTCGAGCCGACCTCGGCGGCCTGCGCGCGCGCGGCGAACCACGCCTCGCGCGTGGCCGGGTTGTTGCGGAGTCCCACGTCGACGAGCTGCCCGAGCGTCAATGTGGTGCCGGGCTTCATGTACTCCTGGGGGATCTCGACGGGAGGAGTCGGCGGCGGTTCGGGCATCCGGCCCGCTTCCGGCGGCGTCCAGGGCTGACTCGCGGCCGGTGAGACGGCTTTCGACACCGTCTTCTGCGGGATCGTCGTGCAGCCCGCCGCGGCCATGGTCAGGATCACCGCCAGCGCTTTCCTCATGCCTTCTCCCGACGCACCCCTTCGAGAAAGACGTCGGTGATCTGGCGGCAGAGGTCCGGAAGCCGGTCGCCGTCGGCGCGAAAGAGGTTGGCCGCGCGGACCATCCCCAGGAACAGCTCGGCGCCGATGCGCGCATCGATTCCGCGCAGCTCGCGCCGCTCGATGCCCTCGAGGATCGTCTCCTGCGCGAACCGCACGATCGCCTGGCGGCGCTTCAGCAGCTCGTTCTTTCGGGAGGGGTCCTCGTCATCGTGCTGCAGCATCGGGATGAGATACCGGCGATCCCAGAAGTACTCGAGGATCTCTCGCGCGATCCGCTCGAGCCGGTCGGCCGTGGTCTTTTCCGAGACCAGCCCGGCCTCGAGGGCCTCGGCGACGCGATCCATCCCGTACAGCACCGCCGCGAAGTAGAGGTCCTCCTTGGTCTCGAAATAGCGGTAGATCGTGCCCTTGCCGATGCGCGCGCACGCGGCCACGTCGTCGATCAACACGGCGTGGAATGGGCGCTGCGCGAAGACACGCGTGGCCGCTTCGAGGATCGCCTGTTCCTTGCCGGCGGTTCTGAGTCGTGGCATCTTTCGATTCCGAAACTGACCGGTCAGTTTCAGTATTTCACATTTCCAGTCCAAACCGTGGCTCGCCTATTGCTAATCTCCCGGTCAGGTCAGCAATGACGGCGACGACGGACGTGATGGGGGTCCGCCGGGTGCGACATCAAGCGGCAACAGCGGCCCTCATGCTGCTGCTCTGTTCTATACGAGTCTTCGCCCAGGATGACGGTCAGCGCTACCTGGATCTCGGCAAACAGGCGCTCCGGGCCAAGCGCTACCAGGAAGCGGTGCAGAACCTTCGGATCGCGCGTTTCGTGACCCTCCAGGATGCCGTCCTGCAGACCCAGGCTCTCGCCCTCCTGGCGCTCGCCGCGGAGTCGGCCGGAATGAAGGCGGAACGCGACGCGACGCTGGACCGATTCATGGAGGTCGAGGGCCGGTTCGGCGTCTTCCACCTCGATTCCCTCGATCCGGATCTCCAGGCGCGGTTCAAGAGCGACGTTCTCGGCCGTTATGCGAATGACCGGGTGATGAGGAGCCAGAACCTCGCCGCGGAGCTCGGCTTGATGCCACGCGATCAGGTCACGCCATTGCGAACCGCCACGCCGATTCTCCCGACGGGCACGCCGGCGCCCCCTCTGCCGACGGCCGTCCCGACGCAGGGCACCGTCATCGCCGAGACGCTCCCGATGACGCCGACGCAGGCGCCGACACAGGCGGCGACTCTGGCGCCTCGCGCGGGCACTGCGGTCATAACGCCCTCTTTCACCTACGTGCAGACGGCGACCCGCACGCCGGTCGGTGCCGCCCCGGCGACCCGAGTTCCGACGGTCACGGCGAGCCCGACCGCCGTGCCGGTCGTGCCGACGGCGACTACACCTCCGACGGAGACGTGGACGGCCTCGCCGCTGCCGGCTTCGACCCGCACGGCGACGGCGACCATCGTGCCGCCGACGTTCACGTTCACCGGCACGGCGACGGCGACCGTCGCGCCGCCGACGTTCACGTTCACCCGCACTCCTACGGCGATCCCGCCGACGGCCACTTTCACGCGCACTGCGACCCC
>JBKOVK010000325.1:0-10357 GCA_046724475.1 Acidobacteriota bacterium
GAGATCGATTCCGTCAGGACGGTGCGGAAGAGGCCCTCGGGGTCGACCGATTCGACGCGCGCGAGCGCCCGGTCGTCCTTCCGGCTGCCGACGCTGCGGCTCTCGTAATGGTTCATGTCGGAGGACGCGAGCAGCAAAGGAGGCTCGACTTCCTCGCTGCCCAGCGCCGCGAGCGCGTCGCCGACCTCGCGGCACAGCGCCAGCCGCGGCTCTCCGAGGCAGATCGCGACGAACGTCACATCCGGACGTACGGCCTTCAAGAACGGCAGCTGGACTTCGAGGGAGTGCTCTCGCTCGTGGGCGGCCGCGTCCTCCTCGAGCGACGGCGCAAGTTCCTTGAGGCGGCGCACGAGCCAGCGATTGACCGGCACGTCTCCCAGCGGCGTGCGCCAAGCATCCGACGGGTCGATCGCGGCCGGCGCCCCGCGGCCGGTGTGGTTGGGGCAGAGGATCACGCAGGACTTCGGAACCCGGACCCTCGCGTACACGGCCGCGGCGACCGGGCCGGAGTAGACGTAGCCGGCGTGCGGCACGATGGCACCGAACGCGCCCGCTGGCGACTCGGGAGGCGCCGCGGCGGAGAGCCGGGCCCGGACGTCCCGCTCGAGGCGGTCGGGCCGCGCGTCGTAGAAGGATCCCGCGACCGCGGGCGGGCGCACGCGCACGATCCGATCGTATGCCGGAGCGGAGGTTTCGGCGCCGTCCTAGTTGACCAGCAGCGTGGCCTCGGCCTTGGCGCCCGCGAGCTCCACGCGGATCGTCGCGGCTCCGGCCTTGTGGCACGCGGCCACGCCCGAAGAGTCCACCGTCGCGACCGAGGGATCCGAGGACGTGTAGAGGGCGGCCACCTCGGGAATCGGGATACCGTCCGGGCCGTACGCCGTGACCTGGAAGCGTTGGGATTCGTGGACGCGTCCGAGGGCCGTCGCGGGCCGCAGCTCGACCCGGGCGATCGGCCGCACGTCCACGACGACTTCGGACGCGCCCTGGACGTCGCCGATGCGCGCCACGATGTTCGCATTGCCCTTGGCCACCGAGGTCACCACGCCCTGAGAGCTCACCGTGGCCGCCTTTTCGTTGGTCGACGACCAGGACGGGACGATGTCGCGCACGGCGTTCTGCTTGGAGTCGCGGACGGTGTAGGCCAGAGGCACGGAGGTGCCCGCCGGTCCCACCAGAGAGAGTGTCGGCGGGGCGATGTCGATGCCCTGCACGTCCACGACCTCGACTGGCACCTGGGCCGAGACGTCTTCGAACGTCGCCGTGATCGTGGTTTTCCCTGCCTTCTTCGCCACGACGCGGCCGGCCTCCACCTGGGCAACGGCCGGGTTGGACGAGGTCCAGTCGGGGGTGCCGGATTCGAGGGCGCGGCCCTTCTTGTCCAGGATCCGCGCCGTCAGGCGCTGAGACCGTTCGATGCCGTAGATCTTGGCTTTCTTCGGGGCGATGTCGATGGATCCGGGCTTGCGCGCGCAGGCCGTAGCGACCAGAAGCAGCGCGAGCGCACCGGCGTGGATCCGACGGAGTGGCATCCTCTTTTCCTCCTGAGAGTTGTCGCTCCAGAATAGCATCCTCTTCACATCCAGCGAAGGATCCGCTGCGCCCGGCGCGAGACGCGCTCGGGGTAACGCACGGGATCGTAGATCCGGGGCGAGGGGATCACAGCCGCCAGTGTGGCGGCCTCCTCGCGGGAGAGATCACGGGCGGGCTTGCCCATGTACTTGCGGGCCGCGGCTTCGACGCCGAACGTCCGCGGGCCGAACTCGATCACGTTCAGGTAGAGCTCCAGAATGCGCTTCTTCGAGAGGCGCGCTTCCAGCCGCCGGGCGATCGCGAGCTCGCGAAGTTTGCGCCACGGCGTACGGGAGGGGGAAAGGTACAGGTTCTTGGCGAGCTGCTGCGTGATGGTAGACCCTCCGACTTTCAGCTTCCCTTTTTCCCAGTTCTTTTCGGCGGCGCCTCGGAGCGCGTCCCAGTCGACGCCCTCGTGCTCCCAGAAGCGCGCGTCCTCCGCGACGACGGCGGCGCGGATCATCGCCGGAGAGATGCGCGAGAGGGGAACCGGAGACCAGTCCAGCTTCGCGGGCTTGCCATCGCGCGCGAGCTCGGCTTTGCGCCGCTCCATGAACGCCGTCGTCCTGGGCCAGGACGTCTCCAGCGGACGGACGTCGGGCAGCGTGGCCCAGAACACGACCGCCGCCGCGCCGAGGAGCGCAGCGGCGGCGAAGAAGACGCGCCGGATCACGCGGCGAGGCGCGCTAGCTCTTGGCGGCCGAGAGAGCGCGCCGGAGCTTCCGCACGCCCTCGTCGGCTTCGTCCTTGGAGAGGACCAGGTGCGGCCGGAAGCGGATCGCGTTGGCTCCGGAGGCGAGGCCCATCAGGCCGTTCTCCAGGCACGCGGCCAGCGCGCGGTCGCGGGTCCCCTTGTCGGGCAGGTCGAACGCGATGAAGAGCCCGCGGCCGCGGACGTTCGACATGATTCCCGGGAACTCCTCGGCGAGCTCGCGGAGCCGTCCCTGCAGGTGCTCTCCGACGACCCGCGCGTTCTCGATCAGGTTGTCTTCGGTGATGATCTCGAGGTACCGCGCGCAGCGGATCATGTCCACGAGGTTGCCGCCCCACGTCGAGTTGATGCGCGAGGACACCTTGAAGACGTTGTCCGGCACGTCGTCGATGCGGTGATTCGAGGCGAATCCGCAGACCTGCGTCTTCTTGCCGAACACGAAGAGGTCCGGCTCGACTCCCATCTGCTGCCAGCACCACATCGAGCCCGTCAGGCCCACGCCGGTCTGGACCTCGTCGAAGATCAGCAGGAACTCCAGCTCGTCGGCCAGGGCGCGCAGGCGCCGGAAGAGCTCGGGCCGGAAGTGGTTGTCGCCGCCCTCTCCCTGGATGGGCTCGATGATGAGCGCCGCGATGTCGTCGGGATTGGCGGCGACGGCGGCGCGGATCTCCTTCTCGACGGTGTCTTCGGCAGCCGCGACCTCGCGGAGGATCTCCGGCGTGGTCGGGAAGGAGAGGCGCGGGCAGGTCAGGCGGGGCCAGTCGAACTTCGGGAAGTACTGCGTCTTGCGCGGGTCGGCGGTGTTGGTCATCGAGAGCGAGTACCCGGACCGGCCGTGGAAGGCGTTCTTGAAGTGGAGGATCTTGGTCCCCTTCTCGCCCTTCCCACGCGCGAGGCTCTTTCGGATCTTCCAGTCGAACGCGGTCTTCAGCGCGTTCTCGATTCCGAGCGTGCCGCCCTCGACGAAGAACATGTGGTCGGAGTGCGTCTTCGGCACGGCCAGCGTCGAGAACGTCTCGACGAAGCGGGCGAAGTGCTCCGTGTAGATGTCGCTGGTCGAAGGTTTCGTGAGCGCCGCGTCCATCAGCGCATCCCGGAACTCGGGGTCGTTCATCTTCGGGTGGTTGTAGCCGACGGGGATCGTGGCGAAGCACGAGAAGAAGTCCAGGATCGGCCGGTCGCTCCGCGCGTCGTAGAGGTAGGACCCCTTGCTCCGTTCCATGTCCATGACGACGTGGTATCCATCGACGAGGATGTGACGGGACAGGACGTCGAGGACGTTCTTGGGTGAAAGTTGCTCGCGGGTGATGGTCGACATGGGAAGGCTCCTCTATGGGCGAAAAAGCGGCGAAAGATCCGGATGCGGACCGCCAACGCTAGCACTTCCGGCGTGGGGAAAGCAAAAGTGACCCGGAGTCTCGGGAAGGGCTGGGAAAGGATCAGGAAAGGAAGGCGGGAACGCGCGCGTCCTCGAGGCTCGCGGCCGTGCAGCGGTCCTTGCCGTGCTCCTTGGCGCGGTACAGGGCTGTGTCGGCGGCGCGCAGGAGCTCGTTCTTCTGCTGCTCGACGGAGGCGCCGGCGGTGGCGTGCGAGCGGATCGAGGACAGGCCGAGGGAAGCGGTGATGACGCCGTGCAGATTCAGGGCAGGCTCGTTGAAACCGTACGGGCGGAAGAGAAAAGTCGCGCTGCGGATCGCGGTCCGGATCGCCTCCGCGATCTCCATGCCTTCCTTCAGGGTGTGTCCCGGAAGGATGAGGACGAACTCGTCGCCGCCGTAGCGCGTCAGCGTGGCGCGCTCGTCGGTGACCGTGCGCCGCAGCAGGTAGCCGACTTCGCGCAGGACCTGGCTGCCGGCGAGGTGGCCGTGCCGGTCATTGACGTGCTTCAGGTTGTCGAGGTCCAGGAAGATGACGACGCAGTCGCCGCCGTCGCGGGAGATGCGCGAGAGCTCCTGCGTCAGCCGCAGGTGGAGGTAGCGCTCGTTGTAGAGGCCGGTCAGCCCGTCGCGCTTGGCGACTTCGTAGGCGCGCCGCGCGTCGAGGAGGTTCTGGATCGAGATCGAGGCGTAGTCGGCGAAGATCTCGAGCAGGCGGCGGTCCTTCTCCCGGAAGCCTCCCGGGCCCGAGCGGTTGACGAGCTCCAGCACGCCGCAGACGGAGGCCTCGATCCGGATCGGAACGCAAAGCACCGACTTGGTCTGGAAGCCGTCCTGGAGATCGAGCGTCGGATAGAAGAACGGATCATCGACGACGTCGTCGGTCATGTACGCGACGCCGGTGGCGTAGACGTGCCCCACGATGCCGACGCGGGCGTTCATCCGTTTGCCCAGCCGCGTCTCGCCCAGGGCGCCGTAGGTCGCGATGAAGACGAGCTCGTTCTCGAGCCGGTCGTCGGAGTTCTTGGTCATCGGGTCGTCGAGCAGGATCGACCCGGCCTCCGAAGGAACGAACTCGTTGGCTTTCTGGAGGATCTCGCGCAGAAACCGATCCACCTCGATCTCTCCCGTGTAGGCGTAGTACGCCTTGTGCCGTTCGAGAAAGTTTTCGAGGCGACGGTTCTCGAGAGTGTAAACCTGCAATGGCGCCATCCGGACTCGAAAAGTCTACCATCTGATAGCCTGCGCCGCGGTGACTCCCGTCGCTCTCCGCCATGCCGCGACAGCATGATCGGCGATCCGGCCCGGCGCGGCGTCTCCCCGCCCGCAAACGCTGGGGGCAACACTTTCTCGCCAGCGACTCCGTCGCCGAACGCATCGTGGAAGCGGCGCGCGTCGGACCGACCGACGCGGTTCTCGAGGTCGGTCCCGGCGACGGCGCGCTGACGCGGCCGCTCGCGGCGCGCGCCGCTCTCGTCGCCGCCGTCGAGATCGATCCGCGCCGCGCCGAAGCCCTCGCGCACGAGTTCGCCCAAAATTCCCGCGTGCGCGTCTACAGCGGCGACGCGCTCTCGCGGCCGTTTTCGGAGTGGCTCGCGGCAGCGGGCGCGGCGCAACCTGCGCTCCTCGTCGCGAACCTTCCATACAACGTCGCGACGCCGATTCTCACGGCCGCTATCCAGGCGCGGAGCGCCATTCGGCGCGCGCTCGTCACGGTCCAGCGCGAGGTCGCGCAGCGCTTCGTGGCCAGGCCCGGCGACGAGAGCTACGGCTACCTCTCCGTGCGCGTCGCGGCGTACGCCACCGGCCGTATCCTCTTCGACCTTCCGCCGTCGGCGTTCCGGCCCCGCCCGAAGGTGTTCTCGAGCGTCCTGGAGCTCGTGCCGCTGGCCGAGCCGCTCGAGCCGGGCCTCGTCAAGCGCGCCTTGTGCCTGGCCTCTCTCGGCTTCAACGCCCGCCGCAAGACGCTGGCGAACGCCCTCGCCTCCGCGGGAGATCGATCGTCGTGGGAAACGGGTCTCTCCCGCCTCGGAAAGACTCCGAAGGCTCGCGCCGAGGAGCTGTCGCTCGAGGAGTTCCTGGCGCTCGCGCGCGACTGGAAGCCGGCCGCGGGATGAGCGAGGCGCTCGCGATCGTCCCGCTCGGAGGCGTGGGCGAGTTCGGCCGGAACGTCCTGTGGGTCAAGTGCGGCGATTCCGGAATCCTCGTCGACGTCGGCGTCTCCTTCCCCGACGAGACCTTCCCGGGAATCGACCGGATCGCGCCGGATCTCTCCGCGCTGCGCGGCGAGCGGATCGACGGCGTCTTCCTCACGCACGGCCACGAGGACCACGTCGGCGCGCTGCCGTTCCTCCGGGAGTGGTGCGCGGCACCGGTCTATGGACTTCCGTTCACGCTCGCCCTGGCGCGCCGCCGGCTCGAAGAGGCGCAGGTTTCGATGGAAGACATCGTGGCCGCGGCGCCCCGGCGCCGGATCGAGGCGGGTCGTTTCGGCGTCACGTTCTTCAGAGTCTCGCATTCCGTACCGGACTCCGCCGCGCGCCTGATCGAAGCGGGCGGCGTCCGGCTCCTGCACTCAGGAGATTTCAAGATCGATTCGGATCCGCCGGACGGAGAATTCACCGACTTCGAGGGTCTGGCTGCGGCCGTCGGCGACGGGGTGGACCTCGCGCTCGTGGACTCCACCAACGCGGAGCGGCCGGGACGCTCACTCTCCGAGCGCGTTGCCGGGGAAGGTCTGCGCGCTGCGTTCTCGGGCGCGCGGGGCCGGATCATCCTCACGACGTTCTCGAGCCACGTCGCGCGCCTCGCCCAGGCTGCCGAGGCGTCGATCGCGGAAGGCCGGAGAGTCGCGATTCTCGGACGCAGCATGCGCGCGGTCGCCGAGATCGCGGAGCGCTTCGGACGCCTCCGGCTTCCCGTCGGAACGCGGCCGGCTCCGTCGGAGCTGCGCGAGATCCCGCCCGCCCGCCTTCTGTGTCTGACGTCGGGGAGCCAGGGCGAGCCGTTCTCCGCGCTCTACCGCCTGGCGCTCGGCGAACACGCCGACCTGGACCTCGACGAGGGGGATCTCGTGCTCATCTCGGCGCGAACGATCCCGGGGCACGAGAGGTCGGTCAACCGGATGAGCGATCACCTGGTGCGCCGGGGAGCCCGAGTCGTCCGCGAGAGCGAGCCTCCGATCCACGTTTCCGGGCACGCGCACCGGGACGAGATCGCCGAATGGCTGCGGCTGGCCCGGCCCCGCGCGGTTCTGCCCGTCCACGGCGATCGGCGCATGCTGGCCGCGGCGGCGGAAATCGCGCGGGAAGCTGGCGTTCCGGCGGACCGCGTCTTCCTGCTCGACAACGGGGATCGTCTGATCCTCGACGGCGGCGCCCGCGTCGAGCCCGGGGCGGTGGCGTGCGGAATCGTGTACCTCGACGAGCGCACCGAAGAGGTCGATCCCGAGGTCGTGCGCGACCGGCGGCGTCTGGCCGAGGAGGGCGTCGTGGTGGTCCTGGTTCGCGATCGCACCGTGGACGTGGTCTCGCGCGGCGTCGCGGCCGAAGCCGACGCGCTCGCGGAAGAGGTCGCGCGGGCCGCCCGAGCCGTCGTCGCGAGGGCCTCGTCGGAGGAGCGCGCCGACCCGGAATGGCTGCGCGCGGAGATCGCGATCGCAGCCAAGAGGGCGTGCCGGCGGTCGATGGGACTGCGGCCGCTCATCGTTCCGGTGCTGCTCTGAATACCGGCTCGTGAAGCGGCTCGTCCTCTTTCTCTCCATCGCAGTCGTCTCGAGGATGGTCCTCCAGGCGCTCTACGTTCCCGCCTTCGAGGCTCCCGACGAGCCGCAGCATCTGGCCCGTGTGCTCGATTTCGCGCGCCGGCCACTGCCGGAGGCTTTCGAGGGACGGTGGGTCGACGGCGACATTGTCGCGTCCGTGCTGGCGCACCCCTGCCCGCACCCCGAGCTCGGCTGCCCGAGCTATGCGGAGATCCCGGGCGCCTTCGATCTCCTGCGCCGGCCGAAGCTGCCGCCGCGCACCGCGAACCGATACCCCAACGCGGAGGCGAAGCAGCCGCCGCTCTTCTACCTGGCGGCCGGCCTACCTCTGCGGGCGGTCGGCGCCGGCCGGGATCCGATGGCGGCCCTCCTCTACGTGCGTCTACTCAGTGTGGGTCTCGTCACGGCCGCGCTCTTTTTTCCGTTGCGGCGGACCTTCGCTCATCGGCCGGCGCTGGCCGTCGCGGGCCTGGTCGCGCTGTGCGCGCCCGGCGCGGCCGAGGCGTTCGCGCGCTGCTCCAACGACGCGGCGCTCTTTCTCTGGGCAGCCGCCGTCGTCGCGGCCCTCGAGAAGCGTCCCGTGCCGCTGTGGATGGCGGCGCTGCTCGCGGCCGGTCCGCTGATCAAGCTCACCGCGCTTCCCGTCGCGGCCTTTGCCGTCGTCGCCCTCTGGCGCGAGAGTCGTCGAGGCGCCGCCGCTGCCGGCGCCCTCGCGTCCCTTCTCGTCTTCCCGGTCCAGGCCGTGCGCGGCTGGTCGGCCGGGGGAGTGCTCGAGCTCGCGCCGCAAGGCCCACAGATCGCCGATTCCTTCTCGGGGTGGGCCGTCGGCTTCGCGAAAACGGCGTACACGCTCGTCAAGGCGCCCTTTTGGGCCATGGGCTGGCATCTGCTCCGGCCTCCTCCGGCCATTCTGGCAGTGTACCTGGGCCTCCTCCTCGCATTCCTCCTGACGCAGCGGCCCGCGGCCGTCCCGCGCCGTAGGCTGGCACACGCCGCGGGCGCGATCGTGATGGCCGCAGGCTTCGCCGCCTTCACCGTCGCGACGCGCCGATCGCTCGGCGTGTGGGGCGCGGTGGCCGGGTGGTACGTATGGGACTGGAGCCCGTGGCTGGCAGTCGCCGACCGCGACCTCACGAGAGTCGAGCCGCGATTCGCGCGGCCGCTCTTCGCGATCGAGGCGCTCGTCGTCGTCGCATCCAACGTCGCCTGGTTCGTCATGGCCTCGGCGGCCTACGGCCGATGATAGGTTGCGCTCCGTGAGTTGGCTGGATGCCGTCATCCTCGGCCTGATCCAGGGCCTGACCGAGTTCATTCCCGTTTCCTCCGACGGGCATCTTTCCGCCGCCGAGATGCTGATGCCGCGCTTCGGCCAGGTCGGACTTCTCTTCGACGTGATGGTGCACGTAGGCACGCTGGTGGCGATCGTCGTCTACTACCGGCGTTTTCTCATGGAGGAAGTCTCGGGCCTGGTGGCCGACGATCCGGAAAAACGCCGGGGGGCGTGGAGGTTTGCTCTTCTGCTCCTGGTCGCGACGATCCCGACCGGAATCGTGGGACTTGCGATCAAGCCCTTCGTCGAGCAGACCAAGACGGACCCGCGCTTCGTCGGAGCGATGGAGATCCTGACCGGTCTCTACCTGGCGCTTTCGGCCCTGCGGCGAGGAGGAACGAAGGACCGACGGACGATGACGTACGCCGACGCCGCGATCATCGGAGCCGTGCAGGGGTTCGCGGTGCTGCCGGGGCTCTCGCGTTCGGCCTCGACCATCGCCTTCGGGCTCCTGCTCGGCCTGGCGCCGCGGTGGGCCGCGGACTTCACGTTCCTCCTGGCCCTCCCGGCCATCGTGGGAGCAGCCGGTGTGGAGATCCTGTCGGCGCTTCGCCACGAGGGCGCGGGGTTTTTCGCGACCCCGGACTTCGGAAAGTACCTGCTGGGCGCCGTCGTCGCCGGATGCGTGGGCTACCTGACGATCGGCATCCTGATCCGTCTGGTCTCGACCCGGAAGGTCCACTGGTTCGCGGTCTACTGCTTCCTCTTCGGCCTGGTGTTGATCTTCGTGTTCCCCCGGCTCCTCGCGCGCTAGCGAGGCCGGGAGGCGATCTTTCGGCCGTGCCGGCTGCCGAGGCGGATGGCCGCATAGACGAGGACGCAGCAAAGGAAGTCGATCAGCAGACCGACGTCGACGCGAAACGGCGCATGCTGCAGGGACGGCGGCAGCGCGGGGTGGAGCACGGCGAAGTAGATCCCGTTGCCGATCAGGATCGCGATCAGGTACTCCACCCAGCGCCGGGGCGTCATTCCCCGAGCGTATCAGTCCCCCTTGTCGCGCCCGAGCCGCCGCGCGCCCGGTCGAGGAGCTCGCGGGTCAGAGCCAGGTGCCGCTCCGAAAGGGCGCGGCCCTCGAAGAGCCCGTGCCGTTCCCGGATCTCCACCGCCTCGGCGAGCACGGCCGCGCTCGCGGCCAGGTGCTGCGCGGCGCGTTCGGGATCGAGCTCCGCGAGTCGGCGGCGCGCGAGTCCCAGGTTGTGGAGCGTGACGCCGCGGGCGATCTCGCGCTCGCTGGTCCGCCACTCCAGCGCCCGCTGGAACAACGACTCGGACTCCTCGAGGGCCGCCGCATCCGCGCCCAGATTCGAAAGCGACGTGGCGAAGTTGTGGAGCGCGCGGGCATGCCAGCCGGATTCGGGATCGGTCGCGAAGTGCTCGAGAGCCGTGGCGAAGAGCACGCGCGCCCGCGCCAGATCGGCGCCCGGGCCGGGGCTGCCGTAGAAGACGGCGGCATTGTGGAGGAACCGCGCTCTCTCCTCGGCGGCCGAGAATGGCAGCTCCGAGAGCATGGCCCAGAGGTCATCGGCGAGCGCCCGGGCGACGGAGGCCTCTCCGCGCTCGCGCAGCTCCTCCTGCGCGCGGAACCAGTCCCGGTACGCCCCGAC
>JBKOVK010000081.1:0-8214 GCA_046724475.1 Acidobacteriota bacterium
TCGTCAAGATTCTCGATTTCGGACTCGCGAAGCTGACCTCTCCGACCGGGGAAACCGGCGAGGTGACGCAGTCTCCGACGGTCTCGGCGGCGACGGAGGCCGGCGTCGTACTCGGAACGGTCGGTTACATGTCGCCGGAGCAGGCGCTGGGCGGAACACTCGACTTCCGGTCCGATCAGTTCTCCTTCGGCGCGATCCTCTACGAGCTGATCGCCGGAAAGCGCGCCTTCGCGCGGCCGAGTGCGCCGGAGACTCTGACGGCGATCATCCGCGAGGAGCCGGAGCCCCTGGCGAAGGCGGCGCCGAATTCTTCACTCCCCCTCCGCTGGATCGTGGAGCGCTGCCTCTCGAAAGAGCACGAGGAGCGTTACGGATCGACCAGGGATCTCGCCTACGACCTCGCGCGGCTGCGCGACGGACTGACCGACGGGAGCCTCTCGGGGACCGCCGCCGCGGCGACACTCCCGGCCGCGAAACGGCCCGCGCGACTCGGTCCCGTGCTCGGGATCGCGGGACTCGTCGTCGGGGCGGCGGCCGCCGCGGTCGCGCTGCGGAGGACGCACGAAGATCCGCCGACTTATCGTCCGCTCAGCTTCCACCGCGGTGCGATCGGGAACGCACGAATCGCACCCGACGGAAAGACGATCCTGTACTCCGCGGCCTGGGAGGGCAAACCCGCCCAGATCTATTCGACTCGCATCGACTCACCGGAGTCGACGGCGTTGCCTCTGCCGAACGCCGACGTCCAGGCGATCTCGGCGACGGGTAAGGTCGCGATTCTCGTCCTCCACGATTCGGAGCCGCCGGCGATCGCCGAGGTGTCCCTCGCCGGCGGCGCGCCGCGGGAGCTCGTCGCGGCCGATCCTCCCGAGGCGCTCCAGTTTTCGCCGCAGATCGCCGACTACGCGCCGGGCGAAGACCGCCTGGCGGTCGTGCGCAACAACCAGCTCGAATTTCCCATTGGGAAGGTCCTGGTGCCGTCGGCCGCTGGCGGCGTGAACGGGCTGCGGTTCCTCCCGGACGGGAAGCAGATCGCGTACATCGCCGCCAGAGGAGCCGACAACATGGCCCTCGGGATCGTGGATCTGGCCGGCAAGTCCGCCATCCTGACGTCCGAGTGGGAAATCATCTCGTCGATCGCCTGGAATCCGGTCGCGAAGGAGATCTGGTTCTCCGGCCGGAAGAAGACGAACCACATCGGCGTGGTCGAGCTCCATGCGATCTCGCTGTCCGGCAAGGAGCGGCTCGTCGCGCAGAATCCCCAGCTGATCATCGTCCAGGACATTGCTTCGGACGGGCGAGTCCTCGCGCGCAGCGACGACTGGCCCGAGACGATGGTGTGCCTGGCTCCCGGCGCTGCACGCGAAGCCGACATGACCTGGCTCGACTTCTCCGAGAGCGTGGCGCTGTCCGACGACGGCCGGGACCTTCTCTTCGTCGAGGGCGGTGCCGGGGCCGGCGCAACGGGCGGCTCCTACATGCGGAAGACCGACGGCTCGAACGCCGCCGTGCGCCTCGCGGACGGTTGGATCCGGAGGCAGGCTCTGTCTCCGGATCGGAAGCTCGTCGCCCAGATCGTGGACGGTGCGATCAATCTCGTTCCCGTCGGCGCGGGGGAGTCCAGGACGATCCGCGACAAGGACATGCGGTACATCCGCCCGATGTGGTTTCCCGACGGGAAGAGGCTGCTCCTGGCGGGCGAGAGTACCGGCCGGCCGGGGCGCATGTGGGTGCGCGACCTCGAGGCGGGGCCTCCGAAGCCGATCACGCCCGAGGGCGTTGCGTCGGGGAAGATCTCCCCCGACGGAAGGCTCGTGGCGGCGTCGAACATGATGACTGGTGAATGGTCTCTCTACCCGGCCGACGGGGGAGGGGACCCGCGACCCATCTCCGGGACACGGCGCGGTGAGGAAGTCATCGGCTTCGACGACAAGGGACAGAGCCTGAACGTGTATTCCGGAGATCTGAAGCTGCGCATCGAGCGGATCGACCTCGCATCCGGTAAGCGCACGTTCGTCCGGGAGGTCACGCCGGCCGATCCCACCGGTGTCACTCGCATCTCGACGCTCCAAGTGACACCTGACGGGCGTGCTTACTGTTACAGTTTCATGCGGTCCCTCTCCCGGCTCTACATGGTCGACGGGCTCCGCTAGACACCATCACTCCGCTGCCTGCGGCCGAAGGGACTCGAGGTCGTAGAGCGACGCGGCCAGGCGCTCGAGTCCCCGGTCGTGCGCCAGGACGTCGAGGTGGAGTGAGGTCCAGTCGGCCAGCAGCACGGCCTCGTTGCCCTGACCGTCGTACGTCTTGAGGTAGCCCTTGCACGCGTCGCAGTAGTCGATGCGAAGGCCGCCCTCACCCTCGACCGCGACGACCGAGAGCTTCTGCGAATCATTTTCGCAGAATGGACACTGAGTCCGCCGGTAGCGCCAGCGCGTTCCGCATCGGCCGCACGAAAGAAAGCGCTGGCGCCCGGGGTCGACGCCGATGAGTTGACCCATGGCCGGCGGCGATCCGCAGGTCGGGCAGTACTTGCGGTGCCAGAGCTCCTCGTCGCGCCAGCGGGCGAAGGCGTCGACGACGGGGAAGAGATAACGCGCCGCCGCGGTCCAGCCCAGGTACCGCAGGAGACCCGGAGACGGCGGATCGAACGCCTCCTCACCGAGCAGCCAGTCCATGACGAGGCGTGACGCGCCGGGCCGGGCGCGTAAGTCTGCCGCGAGTGCCGACGCCTCCGACGCCACCTTTCCGCCGGCCGAATCCGACCCCAGTCTCCCGACCAGCGATTCCAGCATCTTTCCGGCGGGCTCGAGTTCGATCGCGGCATCGGGGCTCGCGAGCAGCGGCACACCGGCGCGATAGTCGGCGGCGTAGGTGTCCCAGTCCGGGATTCCCGCGCTTTCCGCGTCGAGGCCGGCCGCGGCGTGCTCGATGCGCGCGCAAAGCTCACCCACGGGCCGGAGATACGCGTGCGCCTCCAGCCAGCCGTCCCGGGTCAGGAGACTCAATGACTCTTGCCCGCCTCCGGCTTCGAGAGAACCGGGAAGAGCCGCGCGCCGAGACCGAACAGGAAGATCGTCGCCGCGATCAAGCCGATCGAGATACCCCACTCGAAGATCGACGGCCAGTACGAGTGTGGCGCCACCCAGGGCATGCGTCCCCGGAACGTCATCCCGAAGAGCACCACGTTCGCGCGGTTGTAAACGACGCCGAGGACCGCGAGCAGCGACGCCCAGAGAAGCAGGTCAGGGCGATCCCGCAGCGTCTTGCGGGAGAGGAGCACCAGCGGCACGAGGCCTCCGAGCAGGATCTCGACTGAGAACGCCACGCCGTACTTCCCGGTGAACGCCGCCGCGAGCTGCCCGCGGATCGCCATGTCTCCCAGGCGAAACACGAGGTAGACGAGGAGCGACCAGAACGTGATCTGCCCGACGGAAGACAGTTGCTTCATCTGGAGCGGACGATGCCACGCCTTCGAGATCCACATGTCGATCAGGATCACCAGGGCCGTGCCCGCCACGATCGAGGAGAGGAAGAAGTTGACCGGCAACAAGGCCGACCACCACTGCGGGGCCAGCATGTTCGGCATCAGCAGGTACAGCGAGCCGAGCGAGCTCTGATGCATCGTGGACAGCGTGACGGCGGCGATCGCGAGCATGATCGGCTCGGCCCTCTGGTCCCGGGCGCGGAACACCCAGGCGAGCGTGCCGAAGATGATCGCGGTCAGAGCCGTGTACACGAGGTTGCGCGACATCATGTAGATGAACAGCGTCACGGCGATCGCGACGTAGAAGCCGGACCACTTCCGCCAAGCGTCCATCGCCTTCTTCAGTCCCAGTTTCTCCAGCGGAACCGGCAGGAACTCGAGGAGCAGGATCGTGACGTAGAGGCCGACACACCAGGAGACCTCGAACATGGCCGAATGCTCGGGCGACTGCAGGCCGAGCTGATAGAAGTGCCAGGGCAGCCCGAGATCGGCGAGGAGCGTCACCATCACGAAGGAGTACGAGAGCAGGCCCATGAGCACGGCCATCCGGCCGAGCCCGTAGAGGTCTTTTCGCTGGAAGACGTAGATCACGCCGGCCATGGCGAATGCGCCCGCGGCCACGGCGATCCAGACCAGGTCGAAGAGGATCCAGAGTCCCCACGGGAACGTGTCGGAGAGGCGCGTGCTGCCCCCGAGACCCATGGCAAACCGCGCCACCAGGGACACGCCGCAGAACGCCATCAGCGCGAGGAGCAGCCAGTTGACCGGCGTCAGCAGCTTGTTCGGGAGGGTCTCGAACTCCGCGTGGTGCTCGGAGTCGCCATGCGCGCCGGCGGCGGTCGCCACGGCGACGGTGCGCTTCTTGAAGAAAGCGTAGGCAGCGCCGAGGAGGGCGCCCAGGGCCATGACGGCCGGAGGTACGGCTCCGAGAGCGGCCGAGGTGAACTTCGGAAAGGGCTTCTCGCCGAACTTCGGGAACCCGAGCTTCTCGAACGGGACGGAGGAGAGGTAGAGGACGCTCGTCCCGCCCAGCTCCTTCTCGCCGTAGATGTGGTCGACGTATCGGTCGGGACGATCCGCCATGCGCTTCTTCGCCAGCGCGAGCATTTCGTCGCGCGTGCCGTAGCGCAGCGCGTCGGCGGGGCAGGCTTTCACGCAGGCCGGTGTGGCGATCGTGTCGAGGAATCGCTTCGTTTCATCGGGAGGCGCCGGCTGACCGTTGAACGCGATGGGCGCCGGCTGGCTGACCCGATCCGCGCAGTGCGTGCACTTTTCGATCTTCGGAGCGAGCTTGTCCCACTCGGCCGTCGGCACGTCCCACGGGCACGCCAGCATGCAGTAGCGGCAGCCGATGCACTTGTCGACGTCGTAGGAAACGGGCCCGTCGGGCTGGCGGTAGAGCGCCGTCGTCGGGCAGGCCGAGACGCAGCCGGGCTCGAGGCAGTGGAAGCACCGGCGCATCACGTACGCGGCGTCCAGCCCGCTCGGCTTCTGCGGATTCTCCATCTCGTGGAACGAGATCAGCGTGTAGGTCTTCGCCGTGAGCGTGGCCGGGTTCTGGAAGCCGAGCTGGGCGACCAGCTCGGTCTCCTCGCCCGGGCGCTCGTTCCACTGTTTGCAGGCGACCTGACAGGCCCGGCAGCCGATGCAGTTGGTGATGTCGATGAGCGTCGTGCGGATCGGGACCGGCGACGAGGAAGTCGAAGCGCTCGGCGACGTCATGCCCTGCTCCCTTTACCGTTGGACCCGGCGGCCTTGACCACGTTGACCAGACACGCTTTCGTTTCCTGCGTTCCGGCCCCGGGGTCCGTGGCGTCGATCGTCAGGAAGTTGACGCTCGCTCCGGGTGAAAGCCCCTGGAATCCCCAGTTGTAGGGCATCCAGACGATCGTGACTTCTTTGCCGTCCACCTTGAGCGGCTTCATCCTCGGCGTCACGAGAGCCTTGACGGTCAGCTCGCCTCTCGCCGAAGAGATGGTGACGAGTTCGCCGCTCTTGACGCCGAGCTTTTCTCCGAGAGATGGGGGGATCTCCACGACGGGCTCGGGGATAAGCTCGTTCAACCACGGGATGTTGCGCGTCGAGGAGCCGCCGCACCAGTGCTCGGCGACCGTCGACGTCATGAGCACGTAGGGGAACTTGTCCACCGTGCCGATCGGCTGGTGCGACTGAACGCGCGGGTACTTGAGCGTCGGATTGACCCTGACCTTCGGGTGCAGGACGTTTTCGACCGGACTCTCGACGGGCTCGTACATCTCGGGCAGCGGGCCGTCCTTGGGCACGTAGCCGACGTCGCGCGGGATCGGACTGTCGCGGTCCTTGTTGTCGGCCTTGTCGTCGGGATCCTTGTAGACCGCGGCGAACAGCCGGCCGACACCCTCCGCGTTCATGTGGAAGGCGCGCACTCCGTTGGGCGTGTCCGGGCCGTCGGTCAGCTTGGGAACGTCGGGCAGGTCGTATCCCGTCCACTTCTTCGCCTGCTCGTCCCACCAAACGATGGGCTTGGAGCCCGGATACGGCTTGCCGTTCCGGTCGCAGGAAGCCCGGTTGTAGAGGACGCGCATGTTGTTCGGCCAGGTCCAGGCGAAGCCGGGGTAGATGCCGAGGCCTCCCGGATCGGTCCGCGAGTCGCGCCGCTTGGAGAGATTCTTCCCGCCCGCGAAGATGCCCGCGTAGAGCCAGGCGCCCGACGAGGTCGAGCCGTCGGCCTTCAGGTCGGCCACCTTCGTCACGAGGTCGCCGGCTTTGAGGTTGGACTCCGGCAGGTCCTTCAGCGCGAATCCGTTCATCTCCTTCAGCACGTCTTCGGCCGAGAGGTAGGTCCAGGCAGCCTTCTGAATCGGTTCGTCCTTCGAGGCTCGGGATTCGTGCACAAGATCCCGTACCCGGCGGAATATGTAGTCCACGACTTCGCCGTCGGGCAGTGCTCTCCCCGGCGGCTTGACCGCGGCGTTGCGCCACTGGATCAGCCCACCCGAGTTGGTGATGGTCCCGTTCTTCTCCATGAAGAAAGCGGCGGGCAGCAGGAAGACTTCCGTCTGGATGGACTTCGGATCCGCGCCGGGTCGTTTCCAGAACGAAGCCGTCTCCGTCTCCCAGATCTCCTGGACGACGAGCGTCTCGACTTTGTCCAAGCCCGCGAACGTCATGTTGAGGTTGGGTGTGGTGACGGCGGGGTTCTGCCCGACGATCCAGAGCAGCTTCATCTTGCCCGCGAGGGCGTCCTCGAAGATCGAGAGCGTGCCGTAGTTCTTGCCCGCGTTCTTCTTCGGTAGCCAGGCGTAGCAGAAGTCGTTCTCGGGCGTCGCGTAGTCGCCGTAGAACGCCTTGAGCATGTTGATGAGGAACCGGCGATCACCCGTCCCGTTCGCCCTGGTCCACGCCTCGAGCGTGGGCTCGGTGTGCGACGGGTAGTTCATGTAGCCCGGCAGGTAGTTGTTCAGCACGCCCATGTCGCAGGCGCCCTGGACGTTGGGCTCGCCGCGCAGCGCGTTCACGCCGCTGCCGGGCTTGCCGAGGTTGCCGAGCAGGA
This sequence comes from Acidobacteriota bacterium, assembly GCA_046724475.1. GTDB lineage: Bacteria > Acidobacteriota > Thermoanaerobaculia > UBA5066 > Gp7-AA6 > DAHUXD01. The sequence continues at coordinate 7,020 of JBKOVK010000081.1, forward strand.
GCTGCAGGATGGTGAAGCCGCGGATTCCCTGAATGCCCGTGGTGTGCTGGGTCATCCCGAGCGCATAGAGGATGGTTCCCGGCCGGTTCTTTGCCATGGTCTCGGCGATCTGGGTGATCTGCGCAGCCGGGACGCCGGTGATGCGCTCGCCGGTCTCGGGCGTGTACCTCGAGACGAACGTCTTCAGGTGCGTGAAGACGCAGTGCGGGTCGTCCAGGCTCTTTGCGAAGTGCGGCTTCCCCTTCGCGTCGAGCTGATATCCCCAGCTCTTCGTGTCGTAGGCGTGCTTCGCCTCGTCATACCCCGAAAAGAGCCCTTCCTTGAAGCCGAAATCGGGCTGGATCAGGAAGAGCGCGTTGGTGTGCGTCGTGACGAAGTCCTCGTCGTAGAGCTTGTTGACGAGGATGTGGTTGATCATCGTGTTCAGGAACGCGGCGTCGGTGCCGGGGCGGATGCGCGCGTAGACGTCGGCGGTGGCCGACGTCCGCGTGAACCGCGGATCGACGTGGATGATCTTGGCCCCGTTCTCCTGCGCCTTCCGGATCCACTTGAAGGCCATCGGATGGTTCTCGGCGACGTTGCTGCCCTCCACCAGGATCGTCTTGGCGTGCTGCATGTCGATCCAGTGGTTCGTCATCGCCCCCCGACCGAACGCGGCCCCCAGACCGGGGACCGTGGGGCTGTGTCAAAGTCGGGCCTGGTGCTCGACATACGGGATGCCGAGCAACCGGGCCGCCTTCTGGAAGATGTAGCACTCCTCGTTCGTGTTCTGCGCGCCGCCGAGAAACGCGATCGCGTCCGTCCGGTTGACCGGAACGTCCTGGTCGCCGAGCTTCTCGGTCGCGATCCAGGTCTCGTCGCGGACCTTCTTGATCTTCCGGGCGACGCGTTCCGCCGCGTCCTTCCACTCGAGCGACTCCCAGCGGTCGCTGCCCGGCGCCCGATAGAGCGGCGTCGTCAGCCGCTTCGGCGAGGCGTGCGTCGCGAACATCGAGATGCCCTTGACGCAGAGGGAGCCGCGGCTGACGATGTGGTCGTAGTCGCCCTCCATCGTGATCAGCTTGCCGTCGCGGACGGCGGCGATCATCCCGCAGCCGCACGAGCAGAAGTTGCACGAGGTGGTGAACTCGGCGATCTCGGAAAGCCTCAGGTTTCTCGTCGCGGCGCGCATCGCCGGAACGTCGATGAGGCCGTC
>JBKOVK010000142.1:0-1709 GCA_046724475.1 Acidobacteriota bacterium
TCCGGCAGATCCTGCTGCGGACGAAGACCGATCCGGCCACCGTCCTGCCGGCGGTCCGCGACCGCCTGCGCGAGCTCGAGCCCGCGGCGCCGCTCTCGAACGTCGCGACGATCGACGAGCTCGTGGATCAGTCGCTCGGGCAGCCGCGGTCGCTCGCGATCCTCGTCGGAGCCTTCGCATTGACGGCGCTCGCGCTGGCGGTCTTCGGGATCTACGGCGTGATGGCGTACTTCGTCCAGCAGCAATCCAAGGACGTCAGCATCCGCATGGCACTCGGGAGCACCGTCCTCGGAGTCCTGCGGCTGCTGGTGGGTAACGGGATGAAGCTGGTGGCCCTCGGCGTCGCGGCGGGATTGCTCGTCTCCGTGGCCCTGGCGCGCCTGACGTCGAGCCTGCTGTTCGAGGTCCGACCCGCGGACCCCTTCGTCCTCACGGGCGTGAGCGTGCTGCTCCTGACCGTGGCCCTGGCCGCCTGCCTCGTACCGGCCGTGCGGGGCACCCGGGTGCCGCCGGCGGACCTGCTAAGGAACGAGTAGAGCCAGTCCCGCGCGTGGTGATAGCCTCGCTCCCACGATTTCGATAACAAGGGAGGATTCGATGAGGGCTAAGACCATACTGGCACTGGCGGTGGCGTGTGTCTGTTCGGCAGTCGCTCTGGCCCAGTCCGAGAGGGCGATGGAGGCCGCCAAGCAACAGGCGGCGACGGTTCCCGTCTTCAAGTCGGCGGCGGATCTGAAGTGGACGGATCTGGACCCGTCCAGCCCTGGCAGTCCAAAGATCGCGGACGTGTGGGGAGACCACACCAAGGGCGCGTTCGGCGCGTTCGTCAAGGCGCCCGCGGGCTGGACGACTCCTCTCCATACGCACACGAATGCGTTCAAGATCATCATCATCTCGGGGACCTTTCTTCAGACGCCGGAGATGAAGACAGAGATGCGGATGGGTCCCGGGTCCTACGTGGCGCAGCCCGGCGGAAACTACAAGCACGTCTCGGGATGCGACAAGGCCTCGGAATGTGTCTTCTTCGTCCAGAGCGAAGGGAAGTTCGACCTCAGGCCGGTGGGCCCGCCTGCGAAAAAATAAGCGAAGCGTCCCGAGAATTTGCTTCGACATTAGAGGAGGAATCATGAAAGTACGCATCATCCTGGCGACTCTCGTCTGTTTCTTTGCGGGTCTTGCTCTGTACGCCGCCGATCCCAACCTGGGAACCTGGAAACTCAACGAGTCCAAGTCCAAGCTGCCCGCATCGGGGGCCAAGAACACGCTGGTCGTCTACACGGCGGCCGGCGACAACGTGAAGGTCGCGGTCGACGGCGTTGACGGTTCCGGCAAGGCGTTTCACAGCGAGTGGACCGGAAAGTACGACGGCAAGGACTATCCCGTGACCGGCGATGCGGCCTCCGACACGCGCTCGTACACCAAGGTCGACGCGAACACACTGTCGTTCGTCGGGAAGAAGGGCGGCAAGACCGTATTCAGCGGCAAGGTCGTCGTCGCGGCCGACGGCAAGACGCGCACCGTCACCTCGGAAGGAACCGACGCCTCGGGTAAATCGATCGCGAGCACGTCCTTCTACGACAAGCAGTAGACCGGCACCGATTCCACACGCCGGTTGACGTTTTTTTGCACCAGGGGCGCGGCGACGCGCCCCTAACTCTTTCCGGGTCAGCGTCTTGTCGCCGGAGGCTCGCTGGCGACAACTTTGCGAC
>JBKOVK010000274.1:0-3503 GCA_046724475.1 Acidobacteriota bacterium
CCGCACTCGTGGCAGGCGGGTGCGTCGGTGGAGGTCTCAAACAGGAGCTTTGAGACGGTCTCACCCGCCGCCGCGCGGGCGGCGACGGACTGCTGAGTGACGGGGATCGGGCCGTTGGAGTTGGTGTCCCGGGCGATGACGCCGACGGCTTCCTTCTCTTCAGCGGTCATGAACTTCGAGGCGAGCCACTTGAAGATGTAGTCGATGAGCGACTTGGCGATGGGGACTTCGGGGTTCTTGGTGAAGCCGGAGGGCTCGAAGCGCACATGCGTGAACTTGTTGACGAGGGCTTCGAGGGGAACTCCGTACTGCAACGTCAGAGAAATCGCGGTGGCGAAGGCGTCCATGAGGCCGGAGATGGTAGAGCCTTCCTTGGACATACGGAGGAAGATCTCGCCGGGCTTGCCGTCTTCGAAGAGACCGACGGTGACATAGCCCTCGTGTCCGGCGACGGAGAACTTGTGGGTGATGGAGCGGCGCTCGTCGGGGAGCTTGCGGCGGAAGGGCGCCGGGACGGGAGGCGTGGCCTTGCCGACGTACTCGAGCGAGGTGCGCTTGTCGGGCGACTTGGTGTCGCTCTTCGATGCGGCGGTGTTGAGGGGCTGGGTGCGCTTGCAGCCGTCGCGGTAGATGGCGATGGCCTTCAGTCCCTGCTTCCAGCCGTCGACGTAGACGCCGGCGATCTCGTCGGGCGTGGCGTCGGTCGGGAGGTTGACGGTCTTGGAGATGGCGCCGGAGAGGAACGGCTGGACGGCCGACATCATGCGCACGTGGCCGGAGTAGTGGATCGAGCGGGAGCCGTTCAACGCGCGGAACGCGCAGTCGAAGACGGGCAGGTGCTCGCCCTTGAATCCGGGCGCGCTCTCGATCGTGCCCTTTTCGTCGACGAAGTCGACGATCTCGTGGATCTCGGAATCGCTGTAGCCCAGGCGCTTCAACGCGAGCGGCACGGTCTGGTTGACGATCTTGATCGTGCCGCCGCCGACGAGCTTCTTGTATTTGACGAGCGCGAGGTCGGGCTCGACGCCGGTCGTGTCGCAATCCATCATGAAACCGATCGTGCCGGTCGGCGCGAGGACGGTGACCTGGCCGTTCTTGTAGCCGTACTCCTTACCGGACTCGAGCGCCGCGTCCCACACGGCGCGCTGCGACTTGAAGAGCTCGCCGGGAACTCCCTTCGACGGAACCTCGTACGCCGCCTCGCGGTGCATGCCGATGACCTCGAGGAAGGCGTCGCGGTTGGGCGGATAGCCCGCGAAGGTCCCGAGCTCCGCGGCGACCTTGGAGGACTGCAGGTACGCCTCGCCGCACATCAATGACGTGATCGCGGCCGAGTACGCGCGTCCCTCGTCCGAGTCGTACGGAACGCCCGCCGCCATCAGCAGCGCGCCCAGGTTCGCGTAGCCCAGTCCCAGCGGCCGGAACTTGTAAGAGTTCTCGGCGATCGCCGGCGTGGGGTACGAGCAGTTGTCGACCAGCATCTCCTGCGCCGTGATGACGACGTCGCACGCATGGCGGAAGGTCGCGACGTCGAAGGAGCCGTCCTCGGGGTTGAAGAACTTCATCAGGTTCAGCGACGCCAGGTTGCACGCCGAGTCGTCGACGAACATGTACTCCGAGCACGGGTTCGACGCGTTGATGCGGTGCGTGGCCTTGACCGGGTTCCAGCGGTTGATCGTCGAGTCGTACTGCATGCCGGGATCGCCGCAGATCCATGCCGAGTCGGCGATCTTGGCCATCAGGTCCCGCGCCTTGTACGTCTTGTAGGGACGGCCCGTCAGGACTTCCTTCGTCTGCCACTCGGCGTCCTTCTCGACGGCTTCCATGAACTCGTCGGTGACGCGCACGGAGTGGTTGGCGTTCTGGTAGAAGATCGAAGCGTACGCCTCGCCGTTGAACGAGCCGTCGTAGCCGGCGTCGATCAGCGCCCACGCCTTCTTCTCCTCGTTGGACTTGGAGAGGATGAACTCCTCGATGTCGGGGTGGTCGATGTTCAGAATGACCATCTTGGCGGCGCGGCGCGTCTTGCCGCCCGATTTGATCGCGCCGGCGAAGGAATCGAAGCCCTTCATAAACGACAGCGGGCCGGACGCGGTGCCGCCGGCCGAAAGCGACTCGTGCGAGCCGCGGATCGAGGAGAGGTTGGAGCCCGTGCCCGAGCCGTACTTGAAGAGCATGCCTTCGGTGCGGGCGAGGCGGAGGATCGAGTCCATCGAGTCGCCGCAGGAGTTGATGAAGCACGCTGAGCCCTGGGGCTTGTCCTCGATGCCGACGTTGAACCAGACGGGGGAATTGAAGGAGGCGACCTGGTTGACGAGGATCGCGGCGAGCTCGTCGTGGAACGCGTCGCGGTCGGCGGCGGTCCGGAAGTAGCCGCCCTTCTCACCGTAGGCGGTGATCGTTCCGGCGACGCGCCCGATCAGCTGGCGGACGGAGGTCTCGCGTTCGGGTGTGCCGAGGCGGCCGTGGAAATACTTCTGGACGACGATGTTCGTCGCCGTCTGCGACCACGACTTGGGAACCTCGACGTTCTTCTGCTCGAAGATCGTCTCGCCCTTCTCCGACACGATCGCCGCCGTGCGCAGCTCCCACTCCGTCGCGTCGTAGGGAGAGATCGACGGGTCCGAATAGACCCGCGAGAACGAAAGCCCCGTCAGCCCCTTAGTAGTAGAAGGGACCGCCTTCGCTTCGGCCCGATCATCGACACCCTGTTTCACGTCCTTGTCCGTCGCTCCCATCCCCTTCCTCCTTCCCACCAAACGCAATGCTCCGCCCCGTGCTACCCCTGAACTCCCGTTACCCTTTACGGCTGGGGGCTGGCGACCGGAGATACCGCCAGTGTTGCCTTTGAGCGTAAGACCGGCGAGAAAACGAGTCAAGTAAAAATACCAGATGTTGTGGGTTGGAGCCGGGAGGGCTCAGGGAATAGTGGCACAGCGCTTGCTGTTCAGAAGAGTGTCAGGAGGCAGATTTCGAGCATCCAACGAACATGAGCAAGCAAGAAAACACGCGCCCGGCGCACGTTTCCTTTCGGTCGGTTTTCGAGGTGGACGGGTCGAGGCTCGCCATCGGCGTCTTCGACCGGCCGCTCCTGGACGAGGAATGCCGGGCGATTCGCAGCGCTTGGGAGCGATCCCCGGTCGCCGGCATCGTGGATTTCGAGGTTAACAAGAAGCAGGTCTCGTTCCTCACGGCGCCAGTGAAGGTCACGGCGGCGTGGGATGCGGTGGATCGGCTGCTCGCAAACTCCTCGCTGGCAAAGGCTTCCTGAACAGGTTGCGCCGGCGGAGACGGCGAACCATAATGGCCGTCGAGGGAAACATATGTCTACTATCGAATCGTCCACTCCGGCCCCGATCACCACCGGGCCGACGGGTCCGCTTCTGACGCTGACGGAGAAGGCGGTCGAGAAGGTCAAGTACTTCGCGGGCACGATGCCCGACTCGCAGGGCAAGCCGCTGCGGATCTTCATCCAGGGCGGAGGCTGCTCCGGGTTCCAGTAC
>JBKOVK010000106.1:0-13982 GCA_046724475.1 Acidobacteriota bacterium
TCCGGAACGGCCAAGGTCTGCTGCTACATGGGTGTGAAGGAAGGGCTGGGTTCGTTCACCGGCGAAGCCGGCATCGCGGGCGTCTGGAACGGCCCGCAGCTCCAGTCGGTGCGCGAGCACATCCGGGACGGCCGCGTCCATCCGGCATGCCGCGAATGCGTAATGCATCGCTCCTTCGAGAACCACGCCGCGGCGATGAACCCGATCCGCGCCGAGCTGTTTCCGCCCGCGCCGCCCGCGCCTCCGGCTCCGCCGCCAGTCGAAGAAGTGTTCGCCGAGCCGGAGCTGACGGGCCTGCGCCGGATCCTGCGAAAGTTCCGAGGCTGGCGATCGGGCCCGGGCGCCAACTCGACCGGCGCGGCGACCTAGAAAGCCCGAACTAGCTTCGAGTCCGCAGCCAGAGGCTCCCGCCTCCGGGGAAGATTCCGGGAATCTCCGGTACGAAGGGCTTCAGCGCCTCGTAGTCGTTGCGCTGAACGAAGTAGATGCCGAGCAGGATCTCGAACTTCGTGCTGTTGGCCAGGAGCGCCGCCAGGACGTATTGCTCGTTCCAGTAGCAGAGAACGTCTTCCGACCAGTTCTTCGGATACTCGTAGGGAAGACAGATGTCGTGGATGTGCACGACGACGCCCGCGGGAAGCCGCGGCAGGATCCGCAGGAAGAGGTGGTTGACGTCCGAGCCGGTCTTCGAGATGTGCGAGCCGTCGATAAAGAGGATGTCCGATGGCTCGAGACCCAGGAAGACCGAGTCCTTCGTGACCTGGACCGGCTCCTGCCGGATCTCGATCGGGCCGTCCAGCTTTCGAAGCCAGGCCGGCGCGTGCGGGTCGATGCAGAGGAGCGTCCCGCTTCCGTTCTCGCGAAGCGCCTTCACCGCGAGCTTCGTCGAGTGTCCGGATCCGACTTCGACGACACGTTTGGGCCGGAATCGCCGGATCAACGCGTGGTACAGGGCCGCGTCTGCATGGCTGAACTGGTCGTTGCCCCAGTGGTAGACCGACTCGTCCGCGGCGTTCGGCGCAAACGGCAGGGACGCCAGATCCTCGCGAAAGGCCGGCGTCTGCTTCAGGAACTGCTTCTGCCGGGCGAGGTCCCACTCGCCGCACGCGTCGAACCGTCCTTCCCAGACGCTCGCCGGCAAGTCCGCCGGCGCGAACACCGACGTGTAGAAGAAGTCGGGAATGATCTGGAGGCGTCGGCTGCGCGAGTGCCGGTGTAGATCGCGGAGAGCCGGGAACCATCCGGGATGTTCGCTGTCGAAGCCGAGCCGGGCGATCAAGCGATCGAGCACCTCTTCCGGACTCGGGTCTGGCGGAGCGGCGGCCGCCGGCGTCGGAGGCGTCTCCACCGTCGGGGACGGCGCCTTCGGGGATTCGGATCGAAACAGCTGTTTGAGAATGCTCATGGCTCCTTTCGCTCGCGGCCGATTGTAGGACGACGCGGCCCCGCGGCGGACCGCCTTGACAAGCTCTGCTTCGGGGGCGATGCTCGCCGGAGATGGCGCCCGAGAGGACCTCGACTCTCTCCGGCAGAGAGTCCGTCCGGCCTGGCACAGCGCAGGAGAGCGCCGACGTGGCGCAGGCCCTCGAACGCCTGTATCGCCGGCGCTTCAGCGAAGGCGATTTGAGTAAGCTCCGGACCGTATGGAGAATCCTGGTCCGCGACTTCTTCCAGAAGAGGATCGACCGTTCCGGGGCGGTACTCGACATCGGCGCGGGCGCGTGTCTGTTCATCAACGAGGTCGACGCGGTCCGCCGGATCGCCGTGGACGCGAACCCCGACCTGTGCCGCCACGCGGCTTCGGGTGTCGAGACATTGGTGACGGACGACCTTTCCCTGGGCGACATTCCCGATGCCACTCTGGGCTGCGTGTTCCTGAGCAACTTCCTGGAGCACCTTCCCGATCACCTCGCGATCCTCCGCCTGCTTTCGATGGTGTACCGAAAGCTGCGCCCCGGTGGGTCCGTCATGGTTCTCCAGCCGAACTTTCGCCTCGAGCCCCGGCGATATTTCGACTTCCTCGACCATCAGATGGTCCTGACGGACGCGAGCCTCGTCGAGGCCCTGGAAACGGCAGGATTCCGGATCGCGGAGCTGAAGGTGCGGTTTCTTCCGTTCACCAGCAAATCCCGGGTGCCCAAGTGGGCATGGGCGGTCCGGCTCTACCTGCGCCTGCCCCCGTTGCAGTGGCTGCTGGGAAAACAGACGTTCGCTCGCGGCGTTCGGCCCACGTCGGCGTCGTGAGCGCGCGCCCTCCCGAAGGACCGTCCGCGGCGGGAACGGGTCTGCCCGTGGCCGAGCTCGATCTCACGAGCTTCGACGGCCGCGTGCGGATGCGGCAGTTCGTGGCCAGACCCGACCGTTATCGCCATCTCGAGATGGTGGCGCCCGGTCGACTCCGCATCACGCGCGGCGGGGGTTACTCCTACGCGGCGGCGGGATTCGGCGCGACCGCGAGCCTGGTCCAGGACGGACGCGCGTTCGATCGCGTGCTCTCATTCGACGAAGACACCGGCGTCCTCGAGTGCGAGGCCGGGACGACGCTCGGCAAGATCCACGACGTCGCATTCCCGAGGGGCTGGTACCTGCCGGTCCAGCCCGGATACCCGCACATCACCGTGGGAGGCTGCATCGCGGCGGACGTGCACGGGAAGAACCAGTTTGCCGATGGGAACTTTCACGGCGTGGTGCTCGGGCTTCGTCTCTTTCATCCCAGCCACGGGACCCTCGACCTCGACGCCCGCAGGGAGCCCGAGGTCTTCGACTTGACCTGCGGCGGCTTCGGTCTGACGGGTCACATCCTGAGCGCTCGTCTGCGTCTCTCGCGCCTGCCCGGGACCAGGGTCCGCGTCCGGCGCGTCGCCGTGCCGCGTTTCGAAGAGACAATGGGACTCCTCGAGAGCCACGCCCCGCAGTCGACCTTCATCTACACCTGGCACGACTTCACCGCCTCGGGCGACGGTTTCGGCAGGGGCTTTCTTTACGCCGGAGAGTTCGTGTCCGGCTCGCCGGCCGAGGATCACTCACAGCCGCGGATCGTCGAGATCGACTCCGAGACTCGGGGCCGCTGGAGGGCGCCGTTCTTCAACGGCTTCACGACGCGCGCGTTCAACGCCGCCTACTACCGGACGCAGGGCTGGGGACCCGAGAGCCGGGAGCTCGGCCTGTTTCCGTTCCTCTTTCCCGTGGCCAGGAAGGTGGTCTACTTCGAGCTCTTCGGGACTCGGGGCTTCCGCGAGCACCAGGTTCTGATTCCGCGCGACCGCTTCGCCTCGCTGGCGTCCTCGTTGCGCGATTACCTCGGGCGGCGCCCGACGCCCGTCACGCTGGCTTCCTGCAAGCTCTTCCGGGGCGTTCCGAAATATCTTCGCTTCGACGGCGACGGCCTGTGTCTCGCCGTGGACGTTCCCGAGGGACCCGACGGCGAGCGCCTCAGCGTGTTTCTGGACGGCCTCGTCCGGGACCTCGGCGGACGGCCCAACATCATCAAGGACTCGCGTCTTCCGAGAGAGATCGCGCAGGCGTGTTATCCGGAGTACGACGCGTTTCGGGACGGGCTTCGACGCTTCGATCCGCAACGGTTGTTCGCCTCGGAGCTGTCGGAGCGTCTGGGGCTATGACCGTATGACCTGGATCGTCGTGGGCGCCTCCGCGGGTCTGGGACGAGCGATCGCCGAGTCCCTCGGCCGGGAGGGCCGGTCGCTCGTTCTCGTCGCCGGCGACGAGCGCGATCTCGCGCCGCTTTCCGCCGACCTCGAGGTCGCGGGCGCGCGGATCCGCGTCATCGCCCACGACGCGGCCGACCACGCCGGCCTGGCGAGTCGCATCGCGGAGAGCCTGTCGCCCGAGGAGGAGATCGAGGGCCTCCTGTTTCCGGTGGGGGCGATGGCTCCGGGCGACGACGGCACTCTGTCCCCGGAGGAAGCCGAGCGCCTCGTGCGGATCAACTTCCTGTGCGCGACGTCGATCGTCGGCGGCCTCCTCCCGAGGATGCTCCGGCAGGGGAAGGGCGTGATCGCGGGATTCGGCTCTGTGGCGGCCGTGCGCGGCCGGAGCCAGAACGTGGTCTACGCCGCGTCCAAGCGCGCGCTCGAGAGCTACTTCGAGAGCCTGCGGCACCTCGGGGAAGGGCGGGGGCTGTCGGTCGTCTTCTACACCCTCGGATATCTGGATACCGGCCTGGCCTACGGCAAGAGGCTGCTCTTTCCCAAAGCGGATCCCGCGCGAGTCGCGGGGCGAGTGCGCCGCGAGCTCGGCCGGGAAAGCGGAGGTCGATACGAGCCGAGGTGGTGGGGGATGCTCGCCGCCGTCGTGCGGCGGCTTCCGTGGTTCGTGTTCCGACGCCTGCGATTCTGATGAGCACGCAAAAGCCCCGCGTCAGCCTCTTCTTCCCCGTGTACCGCGACGAGGAGACCGTGGCCCGCGTCACGGAGAAGGCCGTCCACGTCCTGACGGACGTCGCCAGCGAGTACGAGGTGATCATCGTGGACGACGGCTCGCCCGACGCCGCCGGCCGGATCGCCGACGAGCTGGTGTCGAAGAATCCGCACGTCCGCGTCGTGCACCACCCGCGCAACCTCGGCTACGGCCAGGCGCTCCGCACGGGCTTCCAGGCCGCGCGCTACGAGTGGATCTGTTTCACCGACGGCGACGACGAGTACGAGGTGGAGGACTTAAGAAAGCTGTTGCGCCTTCAGGACCACTACGACCTGATCATCACGTTCCGCTACGCCAAGACGTACAGCAGCTGGCGCACGTTCGTCTCGTACGTCTACAACAAGGTGCTGCGCGGCCTCTTCGACACGCGGTACCGGGACGTCAGCTGCGGCTTGAAGCTCATCCGCAAATCCGTCGTGGAGGAGCTCGAGCTCGTGTCGACGAGCCCCTTCATCGGCGCCGAGGTGACGATCAAGACGATGCTCAAGGGCTTCCGCGTCGGAGAGGTCGGCATCCAGACGTTCCCGCGCGAGTTCGGAAAAGGATCGTCCACGTCTCCGAAAAACATCCTGGCCACGATCCGCGACATGCGGCGCGTCCACGCGACCGTCTTCTCGCCTCGATACGATCGTCCCGTCAACCGGCCGTGACGGAAGGACGCGGGCTGCGCTTCGAGAACGCTCCGCCGCCGAGGATCGCGGCCAGGATCAGGGCTGCAACCCCCGAGACCGCGAGACCTCGACGCAGTCCCGGCGGCCGGTAGCGCAGCTCTACGACGGACTTGCCGGCGGGAATCGGGATTCCCCGGAACGCGTAGTTCGCGGCCAGGATCCGAACCGGCCGACTGTCGACCCGCGCCTCCCAGCCCGGCGCGAGAGAATCCATGAGGACCAGCACGGAGGGGCCGAAGCTCTCGGCGAGAATGCGCACGAAGCCGTAGTCGTACACGTCGATCCGGCACGTTCCTTCAGATTCCGAACCTGGAGTTCCCGGATCCGACGGCGGCGCCTCTTCGAGGACGACCTGGCTCGGCGCCGTGAGCGCGCCCGTGGCCTCGAGGGCGTGGGCCGCATCGGGCGCGAGGACATACCGATTGGTGACGTAGGCGCGCGGCCACACTGTCGGGTTGCGCCAGGTGACGAAGTCGCCGTCCCGCTTCTCCGGCAGCAGGCCCTGCGCTCTCAGCAGGGTGTCGTCCGCGCCGGACTGCCACAGCGTCACGACGTATTTGACCCCGAGCAGATCCAGGATCGTGCGCTGGGAGGGAAGCAGGGACGCGGCGACGGGAAAGTGCAATCCGCGGTCGCCGAAGTAGTGCCGGAGCAAGGTGTCGTAGCGGTAGGCGTTGAAGGCGTGGCGCGAAGAGATCCCGGAGAGGCCCAGCCCCTGGAACACGTTGGCGGTCAGGGCGAGATCGCTCACGCCGTGGACGCGAAAGAGCGTGGGGTCGGACTGGAGGTTCTGTACGAAGGCGGGCACGTCGCGCCACACGTCGTGCCGCCGGAATCGGGGACGGTAGGCGAGCGGGACGAGCTCGACGGCGACGAGCGCGAGTGCGAGCCAGCCGACGAGTTGGCCCGACACGCGCTGCCGGCTGCGGAGCCAGGCGACCACGAGCAGGGCAAGCGACAGAACGGCGAGCCTCGCGATCTCTCGCAGAGGTCCCTGCCGGCTCGCCGCGGGGTTGGCCGCGTGCGTCGACCAGAAACGAAAAACCAGTAGAGAGATCGCAACGGCGATCGCGCCGCATGCCACCACGGGGGCCCTCGAGAATCGACCTTGACGAAGCCCTTCCACGCCGAGGCCCGCCAGACCCGCCACGCACAGGGCGAGCGCGCCACAGAAGTACGGGATGAAGTGGATCTGGTTCAAGACCGGAAGCTTGCCGATCCACTGGATCGGAGGAACGCCCAGCATCTTGAGAAGGACGAACGCTCCGGCGCCGGCGAAGAACAGGCGAAGGCGGCGCGTTGCCGTTCGGGAATCCGTCCAGGCGAAGGGGACCAGCAGCAGCGGGGTCAGGCCCACGTAGAGGAACGTGGAGGTCCAGTCGTAGGGAAGGGGAAAGAGCGCGGAACGGTAATCGGCGACCTGGGAGACGGAATAGGTGATTCGCGGTGAAACCAGCGTGAGCCCGACGTTGGCGTCGTAGTGCTGCAGGCCCAGGTTCGAGTACCACGCGGCGAAGCGGGGGTCCTCTTTGCCCGCGAGGTGCACCGGAATGAGAAGAAACGCCGCGAGCGAAAGTCCGAGGACGACGCCGGCGGCAAGCCGGACGCCCGAGCCTGCGGCCTCCGCGACGATGCTCCGGTCGCCTTCCTCGCGCACGAGAACCCGGCCGAGCCACTGGAACGGAAGAAGGAGGAGTGCGGAGATGACGACCGGCATGAAGGATGCGAGCACGCAGAGAGCCACGGCGAGGGCGACCAGCGCGGCCCTCGGCCACGCCGGGCGCCCGAGCAACGCATCTACGGACAAAACGACCAAGGGGACGACGGCAACCGCCTGGCCCACGATGGAATTCGCGTTGAGGGTCAGCGGTCCGGCGAGCATGAAGACCACGCCCATCGCGATGCCGGAGACGGGGTGGAAGCCGTTGCGACGCAGGAGCAGGAAGCAGCACGCTCCACCGCCGAAGAGCAGCAGGAGCGTGTACGCGTCACGCGCGAGCGGGGAGTTGCCGGCCAGAAGGAGCAGCGCGTACGGCGGAAAATACTGCCCTTGCGTCAGGTTCACGTGGGCATCGACGCCGCCGGCCATGCTCGGGTCCCAGAGCGGAACTGTCGCGCGGCGGTAGGCCTTGCGGAAGAATTGCGCCGCGGGCTCCCACTGCCACCAGACGGCGCCGACGTCGTACCAGTTGAGGAACGCGGGGCCCGCCGTCGTCCCCGGACGTATCCGGTCGAATCGGTAGTCGAACGGGTGATAGTTGGCGCTCGCGACCAGCGTCTCGCCGCCGAAAACGATGTTTCCGTAGGCCAGGCAGAGAACCACGGCGAGGGCGCCGAGACCGAGAACGAGCTCGCGGCGTGTCTTGGCAGGAGGAGACTTCCGTCGCGGGGCCTTCTTGCCAGGTGGGGGCGGCTGACGCTTTGGCCAGAGCAGGAACACGGCGTGGTCCTCAGCTTATGGATGACGGCAGCGGCGTCTGCGCCGGGAGCGCCTGCTTCAACTGCGCATAAGCCAGAACGATCGAGACCGCAGCCGCCGGAGATAGCTGCGCGGCCAGCCGAAAATACGCCTGCTCGATATGGACTTCGAGCGGCCAGGTGGTGAAGAGGAACGGCACGATCGAAAGTGCCAGGCCTACCGCTGTCGTCACGGAGATCGCCTTTTCCCGATTCGAACCACGAGTGAGCAGGACGATTGCAGCTGCGCCGAACGCCGGCCAGAACAGGCCCCACCGCCGCGGATCGAGGAGTTGCATCAGGCACAGCCGTACGGCCTGCGGAATCCGCGTCAGCGCTTCGGCAAGGCCACCGTGGTAGACGAACTCCGGGGCGCCCACCCAGCGCACGTATGCGAAACGCACCAGAAAGAACGCCGCAACCACGGCAATGCCGCGGACCGAAGCCGCAATCTGACGAGCAAGGTTGTGCCCGGATTCGAGAACCCAGAACAGCGCAATGCCGCCGCAGGCGAGTGCGGCGAGAATCGCCCCTTCCGCCTTGACCGTCGTCAAGGCGCCGATCAACCAGGGCAGCGAATCCCTCCGGCCCGCCATACCCGCAGCCACGACGCCGGCGACGAAGGCCGCCTGGGGCATGTCGGCGTACCCTCCGGTCGCATACTGCGTCGACACGGCCGGAAGAAGACACACCAGAAGGCCGGCCGCGGCCGCCAGGCGAGCCGGGAGCTGAGTCCGGGCGGCCGCGTACGTCCCGATCAGCACCGAGAGATAAAAAACCAGGAAGACGGGCTTGAGCTTGTCGTAGTCGAAAGAGCCGCGAAGGAGGCTCAGTAAGGCTTCGTAAAGGGGAACGGCCGGCGGGTACTCGAGGTGACGCATTCCATAGAGGTCTCCGGGCAGCAGCCATTCGCGGTTGAGGCTTCCCACATGCGAGAGCAGGCGTGCCTTCGTCGCCCAGATCATGAACCCGTCCCAGGCGTAGGTGTAGCGAAAGTTCAGCGCGGCGAAGACGGCCGTCACGAGGATCACTGCCGCGAGAATCCCGCGCGCGGTGGGGTCGAGCGGCGGGCGTGCCGTGCGGGCGATTCCTTCGCCTCGCGCGATTCGACGCAGGATGGCCCAGCACAGACATGCGGCGAGCAATATGGCCTCCGCCAGAAGGGCATCGTGCGGAAGAATCAGGGTCAAAGGAAAGAGGGCGGCGGCGCAGACTCCCATTCCGACGAGCATCGATTCGTTGGCGCCGGCCGCGCTCCGTGAAGGTCGACGGAGAATGACTTCGCCGACAGCCGCGAAACCGGCGGCGAGAAGCGCCGTGATGAGGATTTCCGGTAACGGCAAGCTCAAGGCGCGAGCTCGCCGAAGACCACGCGATCGGTGAGACCGGGGATGGGGCCGAGGTCGCGAGTCCATCGAAAGCCCGGATCGAACGGAACGGGTCCGATGAGTACGGCGTGACGGAAGCCATACCGCTGGCGGGCGTTGCGAATCTCGTCCGCGGACCAGGGCTCGAACCGCACGACTACGAGGTGCTCGGGGTAGAGCCCGCGCTCCCATAGCCAGGCCTGCCACGCGTTGGCCGTATTCGCGATGAGGAGAATCGAGGCATGGCCGGGCAGGGAGGCGCGCACGGTATCCATCTGCTTTCGGTCGACGCTGGAGAAGATGCTCCGGCCGGCGTACACGTAGGCGACTCGAAGATCGCGCCCGAGAGCCGCAACCCCCGCGGCGAGAGACGCCACGATCACGGCGGAGGTCGCGATGTTGAGGAGGATGGATTCGTGGGTTTGCGGGGTGGATGACCAGACGACGAACGGCGAAAGCACCGCCGCGATGATACGCCGCCCGGCGGCGCGCGGAGCTCCTACTCGCCCGGCGCGGGGGCCGCGCGGTAGGCGAAGGGCGGTGAGGGCTTGGTCTGCCCCGAGGCACGGACGAGATCGGGCGGACCTCCGCCGGCCTCGGCGACTTCCAGGAAAAACGACGCGATGCGCCGCGCGTGGTCGTCGAGGCGCTCACCCTCGATGTTGGAGAGCATCACCGTCACCAGCCGCGCATGCGGAATGACGACGATCGCGGCCCGGCCACCGACGCCGCGGCCGCCGTGCCAGAGGTAGCGGCGTCCCCGCGCGTCGGTCTCGACGTGCCAGCCCAGACCGTAGGCCGTCGTCACACCGTTGCGCGTCTTCTGCGGCGTGAACATCGTGTCGAGCGTCTCGCGGCGGAGGAGCTCTCCCCGCAGGAGCGCCGTGGCGAAGCGGACGAGGTCCTCCGTGGTCGAGACGAGGCCGCCTCCTCCCCAGAGGCAGCTCGTGTCCACGGGGCGCGCGGCGCGGAGCAGGCCCAGGAAGCCGCGCTCGTAGAAGTTGGACCGGCCGGGCAGGAAGCGCTGCGGGTCGTCGATCATCGTCGAGGACATGCCGACCGGTCCCGCCAGCATCTCCTGGAAGAGGTCGCCGAACGTCCGCCCGGTCGCCGACTCGAGCGCCGCGGAGAGGAGGAGGTAGCCCTGGCGGGAGAACGTGTGGCCGAGACCGGCCGGCCGGACGAAGAGCCGCCCCTTGAGCGTCCGCACGGCGTCGCGCGCGCCGGAGCACGGCGCCGGGACCTCCTCGCCTTCCTCGAAGTCTCGCACGCCGCCGAGGTGTGCCGCGAGCGACCGACCTGTCACCGGCACCTGCGTCTCGGGCAGATCCGGCAAGTACTTCTGCAGGGGCGCGTCGGCGTCGAACCGGCCTTGCTCGACTAGGCGTGCCATGACCGTGGCGGTCAGAGGCATCGCGGCCTCGTAGATGCGGAATTGTGTGGAGCGGGACACGTGTCTCTGACGCTCGACGTCGGAGAAGCCGAAGGACTGCGACCAGACGATCGAGTCGCCGACGGCCACCGCGACGGCGGTGCCGGGATAGAGCTGCAGGACCTGATCCAGCATCTCCTGCGACTGCGTGATGGCGCGCGCGTAGGGCCCGTTGGGGTTCTCGGCGAGCGCCGCCGAAGCGAGAAGCGCCACAGCGCCCACGGCGAGGCCCGCCGCGCGGGGCAGCGCGCGAAGCGGCGGGCGGGCCTCCACGCGCGGACGCGGCTCGGCCTGCGGGGCCAGGGTCAGCGGAAACGACAGCGAGACCTCGCATCCGCGTCCCGCGGCTCCCTGGAACTGGAATTCGTGCTGTTCGCCGTACAGAAGCTCCAGCCGGTCGCGCGTGTTGCGCAGGCCCACGCCACCTTCTCCGGCGCGGCGGACCGTGTTCGAAGGACCGGGCCCGTCGTCGCGAACGATGAGGCGGATCCGATCCGACCCTTCGCGGCGCGCGAGGACCTCGACGCGCCCCGAACCAGGCTTTGCCGCAATGCCGTGCTTGATGGCGTTCTCGACCAGAGGCTGCAGGATGAGGTTCGGCACGAGCGCGTCCTCGATTCCGGGCTCGAGCTCGAAGCGGGCCGTCAGGCGATCCTGGAATCGGGTCTGCTGGATCTCCAGGTAGACGCGCAGCAGCTCCAGTTCCTTGCGGAACGGGATCAAGTCGTGGCCTTCGTTCTGGAGCGAGAGGCGCAGCAGATCCGCGAGCCGGACGACGGTGCGCGAGGCGGCGTCGCCGTCGCGGAAGACGAGCGGCAGGATGCTGTTCAAGGTGTTGAACAGGAAGTGCGGGTGGAGCTGGCCCTTGAGGGCTTCCAGCCGCGCGCTCGCGAGCCGGGTCTTGACCTGCGAGGCTTTCAAGTCCCGCTCACGCGAGAGCCTCGAATATCCCAGGGCCCACGTCACTCCGACGATCGCCGAGTAGGTCACGAAGTGCGTCGGGAACGTCAGGGGCAGCAGTTGCGGCAGCGCGGCGAGCTGGATCGGCACGACGCACGGGAATCCCATCAGGACCGGATACGCCAGCTGATAGGCAACTCCGTGCACGACCGGGAAGACGATGCCTCCCGCGACCAGCCGGCCGACCGGCCTGGCCCAGTTCGAAGTGGTCGGGAACGAGCGGCGAGCGAGCCACACGACCAGAGGCGTCAGCGCGGCCCAGATCGTCGAGGAGAGGAGATTCTGTGCCAGAGCCTCCCAGAGTCCGAACTCCAGGCGCTGGAGCTGGAACGGGTCGCTGAAGTAGCGGTCCGCGGCGCGAAAGAGACCCACCAGCGTCCAGACGGCGAGCACCCACCCGGCGGCGCGCCAGCGCTCGCTCGCGCGCGGGCGCGGCAGCTCGCGAAGGGGAGTCGCGGCGGCGCTCACGCGGCCCCCACGGCGGCCGTCGCGGTCTCGAGCGGCAGGCGCAGCGAGACCTCGTGCCCTTTCTCCAGCCGATCCGAGATCGAGACGCGGTGGCGGTCGGGATAGAGCAGCTCCAGCCGCATCTTCGTCTTGCGCACGAAGGAGTCGTCGATGGGAACCGCCGGCGGGACTTCCGCGTCCGTCGCGGACTCGTGGACCTCGAGCCGCAGCATGCCCTCCTCGGGCCACGCGCGGATCTCGATCGAGGCGCGGCCCGGGCGCACGGAGACGCCGTTGGCGATCGCGCTCTCGACCAGCGGCAGCAGGATCAAGTTCGGCACGGCGGCGTCGAAGACGTCGGGCGAGATCTCGAAGTGGACGTCCAGGCGATCCTGCAGGCGCGTCTGCTCGATCTGCAGATAGAGGCGGATGTACTCGAGCTCCGTCTTCAGCGGCACGAGTCCCGTGGCGTCGTTGTGGAGCGCGAGCCGCAGGATGTCTCCCAGCTGCACGACGGTCCGCGCGGCCGCGCGCGGCTCGGTGCGGATCAAGGGCAGGATCGTCGAGAGCGTGTTGAAGAGAAACGGCGGATGCAGGCGCAGCTTCAACGCCTCGAGCTGGGTCTGCACGAGCTCGCGCTCGAGCTCCGAAGCCTGCAGCTCCTTCTCGCGGTACGTCCGGTAGTCGTCGATGCCCCAGGTCACGCCGACGATGCCGAAAAACGTCGCCAGTCGCGCGGCGCCGCCGAACGCGAGCGTCGCCAGGAACATCGCCGAGAAGTCGGTCGAGGAGTCGGGCGGACCCACCGTATGCCAGAAGACGTTGGTCGCCGTCAGGTGGACGAGGGCGGCGGCCGCGCCGACGAGGACCAGCAGGGGAATCCTCCAGAAGGCGCTCGCGGCGTGCGGTCGCAGCCGGAGCGCGACCCGCATCACGGTCGGCGTCAGGAACGCCCAGAGGTAGGCGGTGACGAGGCTTGCAGCCAGCGATTCGCCCCACGGAAGCGCCAGGCGCGGCTGGAGCGAGGGGCCGCGCAGGTACCGCTGCGCGGCGATGAAGAGTCCGACGACGCTCCAGATCAGGAGGATCTCGAGGCCGCGGTGGAAGCGCGTCGAGAGGCTCGGGCCGGCAGCGGCGAGACTGCGCGGAGCTTCCCGAGAGGCGGCGCGCCCCGGAGGCTCGCCGGCCTCCTTGACGATCGAGACCCGAGTCCGCGGAGCCGCCGTCCGCATTCCGTGCGAGGCGCTGGGGTCTAAACCGCCAGCCGCCGGAACTCCTTGAGCCGCTCGCGGTACGTCGAGGAAAGCGTCAGCTTCGTGCCGTCCTTCAGGATCACGGCGTAGTCGCCGTTGAACCAGGGGTGCATCTCCTTGATCTTTTCGATGTTGACGATCGTGGAGCGGTGGATCCGGAAGAACTTCTTCGGATCGAGCTTGGACTCGATGCCCGAGGTCGTCTCGTGGAAGAGGTAGATGTCCTTGCCCACGTGGAGGCGCACGTTGTTGCGCGAGGACTCGATCCAGTCGATGTCGGCGACCCGCAGGAAGACGCTGCGGTCGTCCTTCTTGATGAGCAGCCACTCGGGGAACGTACGCTCGCGCTGGATGTCATCGAGCAGCGCATTGAGCGCCGCCTTCAGCTCCCTCGAAGAGCTGCGGTCGACTTCCGCGCGGGCCCGGTCGACGGCGGCGTGCAGCCGCTCGGTCGAAAACGGCTTCATCAGGTAGTCCACGGCATGGGCCTCGAAGGCCTTGAGCGCGTAGCGGTCGAAGGCCGTGACGAAGATGACGGCCGGAAGGTCCGAGGCGTCGAGGCTCGCCAGGACCCCGAAGCCGTCGAGGCCGGGCATCTGGACGTCGAGGAGCACGAGCGAGGGCTTCAGCTCCGCGATTGCTTTGACCGCTTCGAAGCCGTCCCCGCATTCGCCGACGATCTCGATGTCGGGCTCGTCCTGGAGGCCGTTGCGCGTCCACTCCCGCGCCAGAGGTTCGTCGTCGACGATCAGTGTCCGAATTTTCATCCCCGCCTCCCTTGCCCTTTTTGCAACGCCTCCCCGCGTGATACGTAAGGAAACAGAAGGAGTTACGAAAGAATGCCGGCTCCTTGTGGACCAAGATTCCGGACGAAGGGTTCAAAATCCGGAACGGGAATGGACGGGGGCCGATGCGCGAAAGAGGGCTTGTTATGAAGAGCTCTTCGTCGGGGACGGGT
>JBKOVK010000091.1:0-6611 GCA_046724475.1 Acidobacteriota bacterium
GTCCGATCACGAGAAACGTCAACGCCAGCTTCAGCATCGGGCCACCTCCTGCCGCGCGCGGAAACCTGCAAGAGGAGTGCCCGGGCCGCCGGGATACGCTTGTCGCTCCGACTCCCGGCACGCTTTTCGCTCCGAGAGCCGGAGGGAGGACTGTCATGCCCGTCTACAAGCTACCGGATCTCCGATACGACTACGGCGCTCTCGAGCCCCATATCTCGGGAAAAATCATGGAGCTCCACCACGACAAGCACCACGCCGGCTACGTCAAGGGCGCCAACGATACGCTCGAGAAGCTCGACGCGGCGCGGGACGCCCGCGACTTCTCCAAGCTCGGGAGCCTCGAGAAGGCGCTGGCCTTCAATCTCTCGGGCCACGTCCTGCACTCCCTGTTCTGGCAGAACCTGTCGCCCAAGGCCGGCGGCCGCCCCGAAGGCGAGCTCGCCGAGGCGATCGACCATGCCTTCGGCAGCTTCGATGTTTTCAAGAAACAGCTGACCGAGGTCGCCTCGACGATCATGGGATCGGGATGGGCGGCGCTCGTCTGGGAGCCGCTCGCGGGTCGGCTCCTGACCACGCAGATTTACGACCACCAGTCGAACCTGGCCCAGGCGGGCGTTCCGATCCTGGTCCTCGACGCGTGGGAGCACGCCTTCTATCTCCAGTACCAGAACCGCAAGACGGAGTTCTTCGAAGCGGTCTGGAGCGTCTGGAACTGGGAAGACGTCGCCGAGCGCTTCGCGTCGGTTCGCCAGCTGGACGTTTCGCTCGAAGGCGTGGCGCGCTAGCGCGAGCGCGGACTCCGGGCGGCCGGGGCCGCCCGGAGCACGCGATCCTCGATACTTAGTGCGCCGGGGTCGGGGTCACGTCTGTCGTGACCGTGGTGGTCGTCTCCGTCGTGGTGGAGGCGCCGCCTGGCGTCGCTTCGGTCTTGGTCTGCGTGTCCGTGGTCGTGGTGGTGGTTTCCCTCTTCTGGCATCCGAGGGACGCGGCGAGGATGAAAATTCCGGCCAGGGCGAGAATCCTTTTCATGGTCAAACTCCTCTATGAATGCGGCTTCGCGCGCCGTTGCTCTAAGTGCAAGATCCGTTCCCGCCAAACCGATACCGGCCCCCCGGACCGGGATTCAGTCTTCCTCGTTCGGGGTCCCCGGAGGCCGCTCGTCGAGCGCACGGCTGATGTTGACGGCCGCAGAGATGAGCCCCAGGTGCGTCAGGGCCTGCGGAAAATTGCCGAGCGCCTCGCCGGTGAGGCTGATTTCCTCGGCGTACAGGCCGACGTGGTTGGCGTACCCCAGCATTTTTTCGAAGGTCATCCGCGCCTCGTCGACCCGCCCGGCCCGGGCAAGGACCTCCGCCAGCCAGAACGTGCAGATCGAGAATGTTCCTTCGTCGCCCTCCAGCCCGTCGGGTGAGACGCGCGGGTCGTAGCGGCGCACGAGGTGGTCGCTTTCGAGCCCGCGCTGGATCGCCTCGAGAGTGCCGATCATCCGCGGGTCCGACGGCGCGACGAACTTCACCAGCGGCGCCAGCAGCAGCGACGCGTCGAGGACTTCCGAGTCGAGCTTCTGGACGAACGCCTTCTTCCGCTGCGAGAACCCCTTGTCCATGATGACGTCGTAGATCGCGTCGCGCTCCTTGAGCCAGCGGTCGATCCGGGCGGGGAATCCCCGGCGGTTGGCCACGCGGAGCGCGCGGTCGAGCGCGACCCAACACATCAGCTTCGAGAACGTGAACTGGCCTCTCCCGCCCCGCACCTCCCAGATGCCTTCGTCGGGCTGCTGCCAGCGGTCGCAGAGCCAATCGGTCAACCGGCGCATCGCCACCCAGAGGCCGTGCGAGATCGGCTGGCAGTACTTGTCGTAGAGGAAGACCGCGTCCATCAGATCCCCGACGGTGTCGAGCTGGAACTGCCGCGCGGCGTCGTTGCCGGCGCGCACGGGAGCCGAGCCCCGGTAGCCCTCGAGATGGTCCAGGATCTCCTCGGGGATGTCGATGCCTCCGTCCACACGGTAGAGCACCTGCAGGCCCGCTTCGGGGCCCAGCTCCCGGACGCGTTCCTCGAGAAAGTGCAGGAACCGTTCGGCCTCCTCGGTGAAGCCGACTCGCAGGAACGCGTAGACGGTGAAGGCCGAGTCGCGCACCCACGCATAGCGGTAATCCCAGTTGCGCCCGCCCCCGATGCGCTCGGGAAGAGACATCGTGGGCGCCGCGACGATCGCGCCGGTCGGGGCGAAGGTCATCAGCTTCAGCGCGAGGCACGAGCGCTTGACCATCTCCCGCCAGCGGCCCTGATAGTGGCTGTGAGAGATCCACGTCTGCCAGAACCGCAGCGTGCGCCGGAACTCGGCGTCGCACCGCGCGGCCAGCGACTCCAGCGGCGGCGGCGGCCCGTCGGTCTGCGAGAGGACCACCGGGATCTCGTCGCCCTCGTTCAAGACGAACTCGCAGCGCGCGCCGCCCCCGTCCGGACGCTCGAGCTTGAGCGGCGTGACGAGATCCACCGACAGCGTCTTCCCCGCGAAGCGCACGCCGGAGGGCGTGACCTCGACCTGCGGGATCTCGCGCGCGTAGTCGAAGGCGGGATGGCACTCGAGGAGGAACGGCAGCGTTCCTCGGACGCCGCGGACGATCCGGATGATCCGGTGATCCTCGGCCTTCTTGGCGGCGGCGTGCGCGTGCACCGGCATCAGGTCCACGACTTCCCCCACGCCGTCGGGGGTCAGGAATCGCGTCATGAGGACGTTGGAGTCGGGCAAGTACATCTGGCGCCGCCGTGCGTCCGGAGACGTCGCGGAAATGCGGAAGAAGCCTCCTTTCTTGTCGTCCAGGATCGACGCGAACAGGCTGGGCGAATCGAAGCGCGGCAGGCACAGCCAGTCGATCGTCCCGTCCAGGGCGACGAGCGCGGCGGTGTGCAGGTCTCCGATGACCCCGTGGTGCTCGATCGGCAGGTAGCTCACGGAACGGCGGCGGCGGGAAGGTAGTCTTCCACGAGCGGAAAATCGGCGAGCTCGCGCGAGACCGCCGCCTCGAGGAAAGTGTCCACCCACCGATAGATGTCGTGCTCGCGGATGGTCCGACGCAGCTTGCGCATGCGCGCGCGCCGCTCGGCCTCGGGCCGCGTCAGCGCCGCGTAGAGCGCGTCGGCGACGCCTTCGACGTCGTACGGATTGACGAGAAACGCTCCGTTCTGGAGCTCGGCGGCCGCCCCCGCGAACTCCGACAGCACCAGCGCCCCCCCGAGATCGGCCTGCGACGCGCAGTACTCCTTGCTGACCAGGTTCATCCCGTCTTTCAGAGGCGTGACCAGAGCCACGTCGGCTGCGCGATAGTACGCGGCGAGGCCCTGCCCTTCGAGGGCGCGGTGGATGTAGTGAATCGGCGCCCATCCCCCGCCGGTGAACTCTCCGTTGATCTCGCCCACCAGGCGCTCGACCTGCTCCTTGTGCTCGCGATAACGGGGGATCGCCTCCCGGCTCGGGACCAGGATCTGGAAGAGCGTGACCCGTTCGCGCAGATCCGGATGTTTCCGCAGCATCCGGCGAAACGCCTCCAGCTTCTGGGGGATGCCCTTGGTGTAGTCGAGCCGGTCGATGCCGAGAACGATCTTCCGCCCCGCCTCCCCTTCCCGGATCCTGACCGCCATCTCGGAGACGAGCGGGGCCGCGCCGCGGCCCTCGAAGTCCGTGAAGTCGATCGAGATCGGAAACGACCCGACCCGCAGCTCGCGCTCCCCCGAACGCATCCTCCAGACCGCGCCGCGGCCGGAGATGCGCACGTCGGGAAGCAGCAGGCGGACGCATTGCACGAAGTTGCGGCGGTCCCGGACGGTCTGGAAGCCGATCAGGTCGTAGGCCAGCAGCGACTGGAGGACCTCGAACCGCCACGGGAGCTTCAGGAAGATGTCGAGCGGCGGAAACGGGATGTGGAGGAAGAAGGCCATCCGCCGGTGGACGCCGCGCTCGCGCAGCGCCGAGCCCATCCGCATCAGGTGGTAATCGTGGATCCAGAGGAAATCCTCGGGCGTCGCGCTCTGGACGGCACAGTCGGCGAACTTGGCGTTGACCGCTTCGTACACCGACCAATACTTCGGATCGAAGTTGCACAGCGTGACCAGGTCGTGGAAGAGCGGCCACACGATCTCGTTGGAGAAGCCGGAGTAGAAGCCGTCCGTTTCGGCGGCCGAGAGAGGAACGGGCACGAGCTCGTAGCCGAACCGCCGCCGCGAATCTCCGAGGAAGACCGTCGGATCTGGGACTTCCTGCGCGGTGGCGCCGGCCCATCCGATCCAGCGGCCCCCGCGGTCGCGCAGAACCGGGCGCAGGGCGGTGACGAGGCCGCCGGTGCCGGGCTCGATCTGCCACTCGCCGTCCTCGCCTTTCGAGAAGGTGAACGGCAGGCGGTTGGATACGACGACCAGGTTCATGCGCTGTCTCCGGAGCAGGCGGCGTTCCAGTCGGCCAGGAAGCGCCGCAGCTCGTCGGGAGGCCGGATCCACGCCGCGGCCTGCGTGGGCCTCGGCTCCGCCCGCACCAGGATTGCGAGTCCCCGGTCGGCGAGCGCCCCGAATGCGTCCTCGTCGGTGCGGTCGTCGCCGAGGTACGCGAGCGACGCTCCGGGTCCGAGCTCTTCGAGGACGGTGCGCACCACCATCCCCTTCCCCTGGCCTTCCGGTCGCAGCTCGATTCCCCCGTCGAACCCGAGAAGCTCGAGCCCGAAATCGTGCGCGGTTTCCGACCACCTCTCGATCAGCTCCGATTCGGCGTCGGCGAATTCCTCGGCCGGCGCGCCGCGGCCGTGGAGCGCGAGCCCGTAGGGTTTGCGCTCCAGGAGAGAAGCCCAGCCCAGCTCCGCCATCGACGCGGACACGCGATCGAGGAACTCCGCCGCATCCTTCTTCGGCGGAGGGCCGATCCAGCAACCCTCGAGCGTCAGCCGCTCGAGCCCGTGCGAGCCCCACAGCTCCGCGACGTTTTGGAGGCCGGTCAGGCGCCGCAGCTCGGCGACCGGCCGGCCGCTGACGATGCCGATGCGCGTCGGCCGCGGAGCCGCCGCGATGCTCCTCAGCGCGCCACGCACCCAGCGGTAGGGCGCCGCCGAGGCGCGCTTCGCCGAGAACGGCGCAAGCGTGCCGTCATAATCGAGCAGCAGCGCCCGGCGCGGAGCGGACCGAAGGCCCGCAAAGAACGAGCCGAACCCTGCGCCGGGTCGCAGAAGAGAGCTCTCGCTGGACATTCTTCGGACGGCTCCGGAGGCGGGGACACCCGGCGCGCGCAGGGGCGCGCCGGAACATCCCATGCGCAGGTTATTCGTTGCCTGAGTCGACGTCCTCGCCGGTCGGCTTCTGCTCGGGTTGGCCGGAGCGGGACGCGCCCTCTCCCGGGGATTCCTGGTTTTCCCGCCGCGGGCGGGTCTCCGTGATCTCTTCGGACTCGTTGCGGGGAGGAGCGTTGCGCTCGTCGGGACGATCGGATTGCTCGTCGGTGCCCGGCTCGCGTTCGCGGCCTTCGAAGTCGCTCATGGCAGTCTCCTCGTTGTGATGTGGGCGTGAATGCCCGACGGACTTCGTTGCACGAAACGTGCCGGCGAAGTGACTGGCAGGGTGATTGCTACTCACGAAACGGGAGGCAAGCCATGAACTGCGAACACCCCGGTTGTCATTGCACCGACGCCACGGTCGAGCGCGACGGAAAGCAATTCTGCAGCGAGAGCTGCGCGGACGCCGCGCAGTCGAAGCCGCGCGGGGGGTCCTGCGACTGCGGGCATCCTGACTGTGCCGCGGTTTGACCCGCGATGCGGCCGATCTGGAACGGACACATCACCTTCGGTCTGATCTCGATCCCGGTTTCCCTCTACTCGGCGGTCGAAGCTTCGGAGCGGGTTTCCTTCCGGCTCCTGCACAGGAAGGACCACGCCCCGATCGTCTACAAGAAGTTCTGCAGCGAGGAGGACGTCGAAGTCCCCAACGACGAGATCGTGCGCGGCTACGAGGTCGAGAAGGGCGAGTACGCGCTGGCGGAGAAGGAAGACATCGAGAAAGCCGAGGGGGAAGCCGGCGGCACCGACGACATGGAAGTGCTGGAGTTCGTCGAGTTTTCGGCTCTCAACCCGCTTCTCTTCGACAACCCGTACTACGTGGGAGCGCGCAAAGGCGGTGAGCATGCCTACGGCGTCCTGAGGGAAGCGCTCAACGACGCGCACCGCGTAGCGATCGTCCGCGTCCGGATGCGCAAAAAGCCCCAGCTCGCCACGCTGCTGCCGGGGCCCAAGGTCCTCACGCTCGAGACGCTGCGGCCGTTCGACGAGCTGCGCAATCCGACCGGAGTCGAGGCCCCTGCGACCGTGCGCAAGCCCGCCGAGGTCAAGATGGCGCGCATGTTGATCGACCAGATGTCCGAGGAGGGCTGGGATCCGGCGGAGCATCCGAACACGTACAAGAAGGCGCTCCGCAAGCTTCTTTCTTCGCGCCGCAAGTTCGCGCTCAAGGGCAAGGGCCGCGCCGCGGCGGAGGTCCCCGCCAACGTGGTGGACCTGATGGAGTCGCTGAAGAAGAGTCTGGGCGCCGCGCGCACACGGCCGAAGCGGGCCGCTTCGCGGCGCGCCGGCGCGGCC
>JBKOVK010000038.1:0-6580 GCA_046724475.1 Acidobacteriota bacterium
GGACGGACGAGTCCCTGCGTGAAGTCTCCTCCCGTGCCGGTCACCCCCGCGGTGCGCGCGCTGCGCGCGGCGGGCATCGCGTTCGTGCCCCACGTCTACACGTACGTCGAGCGCGGCGGGACGCGTCATTCCGCGGAGGCCCTCGGCGTGCCCGAGCACTCGGTCGTCAAGACCCTCTGCGTGGAGGCGCGCGGGAAAGGGAGGGCGGCCGAGCCTCTGCTCGTCCTGATGCACGGGGATTGCGAGGTCTCGACCCGTGAGCTCGCACGGCAGATTGGAGCGCGGGAGGTCTCTCCCGCGAGTGTCACCGCCGTCGAGAAGCACACGGGATACGTGCCGGGCGGCGTGAGCCCGTTCGCAACGCGCAAAGCCCTGCCCGTGTTCGTCGAGGCGACGGTCCTGGAGCTGCCGACGTTCTACGTCAACGGCGGCAAGCGCGGATTCTTGGTCGAGATCCGTCCCGAGGATCTGGTCCGCCTCGCGTCGCCGACTCTCGTGCGCGTCGCGATCGCGAAAGACGTGGCGTGAAAAGACTGTCATCCCGAGGAGCGAGCCGGCCACCGAAGGCCGTCCCGCGGCAGTAGGCAACGACGGCCGAAGGCCGGCGGTAACCGACGAGGGATCCCGAACTCGACTCGCGGCGCATCGATTCCGGGATCCCTCGCTTCGCTCGGGATGACGCCTTATCGGGCATATGATTCGCCGCAGCGCAAAGGAGGAGACATGAAGATTTGTGTCGTGGTGGCCGCCCTGGCGTGCGTCTTCGGCTCGATTTGTGCGGCCGAGGCCCAGGAGCAGGGAGCCAAGGCCGTCGACGCGGCGTGGCTGAAGGCGATCAAGGCGAACGACCTCGAGGCGCTCGTGGCGTGCTATGCGCCGGACGCCGTGTTGTGGCTGCCGGGCGCGCCGGAGGCGCGCGGCGCGAAGACGATCCGCGACGCGTATGCAGGGATGCTTGCGGTCAACACGGTGACCGACGCGACGATCGTGAACGCGGTCTACCAGACGTCGGGAGAT
Source organism: Acidobacteriota bacterium (assembly GCA_046724475.1). Taxonomy (GTDB): domain Bacteria; phylum Acidobacteriota; class Thermoanaerobaculia; order UBA5066; family Gp7-AA6; genus DAHUXD01. The sequence continues at coordinate 1,018 of JBKOVK010000038.1, forward strand.
CTCTCTGCAGGCTGGGGAAACTTCACGCTCAGCCTCAAGCCCAAGAACGGCGGTGCTCCCGTCGTGATGAAGGGCCGTTTCATCGACGTCGCGAAGAAGGTCGGCGGGAAATGGGCCTACGTGTCGGACCACGCGTCGAGCGATCCGCCGCCGCCGGCGCCTCCGAAATAGCGCCGCCGTGACCCCGGCCTCGGAGGAGAAGGAGACCGGCCGCACCGAGGCCTTCAGCGACGGCGTCTTCGCGATCGCGATCACGCTGCTGGTCCTCGAGCTGAAGGTGCCGCACTTGAGCGGAGCCGTCACGGCCGGCTCGCTGGCGCGCGCGCTCGCCGACCAGTGGCCCTCGTATACCTCGTTCGTGATCAGCTTCTTCACGATCCTCATCATGTGGGTCAACCATCACGCGATGTTCGGCTTGATCCGCCGTATCAACCTGCCCTTCCTGTACGCCAACGGTTTCTTGCTCCTCGTGGTGACGTTCATCCCATATCCGACGGCCGTTCTGGCCACCTACCTCGAAACTCCGGCGGCCCCCGTCGCCGGCGCGTTCTTCGCCGGCACGTACGTTCTGCTCGGCGTCGCCTACAACCTGCTCTGGCACGCGGCGATCCGCGGCAAGGGACTCCTGCGGCGCGACGTGACCCCGGAGATCGTCGACGCGTGCACGCGGCGGTTTCGGCTGGGCCCGCCGTTGTACCTCGTCGCGACGGCGGCCTCGTTCGTCAGCGTGTTTCTGGCGGTCGGAATATGCGCGGCCCTGGCGATCTTCTGGGCCTTCACCGGGCGCCTGATCTGATCGAAAGGAGATTGCGATGTTGGCGTCGGTCCGAATCCTGCCCGTACTGGCCGCGGCAGCGGCGGCCTTCGTCCTGGGCGCCGTCTGGTACTCGCCGCTGCTCTTCGGCAAGGCGTGGCTGAAGGCACACGCGTACACGGACGAGAAGATCGCGGCCATGCGTGCCACCGCGCCGCGCGCCTATGCCGTGACCTTCCTTTGCTACGTGGTCATCGGCGCGGCGATGTCCGTCCTCCTCCATCGCGTCGGCATCGTCAGCGGGTTGACGGGAATCAAGGTCGGCAGCCTGCTCGGCCTCGGGATCGCGGCCCCGCTGGGCCTGACGGCCAACCTCTACTCGGATTTTCCGCTCTCGGCGTGGGGCATCGACGCGGGTCACCAGATCGTCATGCTGACGCTGATGGGCGCGATCCTCGCGGCGTGGGGCTAAGGTCTGAACTCGGGAGGCACGAAGTGAAGACGCGCGTGACGGTCGGCGAGGGACTCGCGAAGCTGCCCGGCCCCAACCGGGAGCGGTGGGCGACCCTGCTCGAGCACGGGACTCTCGAGGTCGAGATCTACGCGCCGCGGGGACACGATCCGCAGAAGCCGCACACGCGCGACGAGATCTACGTCGTCGTGGAGGGGAGCGGCGAGTTCGTGAACGGCGACGAGCGTCAGAGATTCGCGCCGGGCGACGTCCTGTTCGTCCCGGCCCACGTCGAGCACCGCTTCGAGAACTTCACCGATAATCTGGTCGTGTGGGTGATCTTCTACGGGCCCGAGGGAGGCGAAGCGGCGTTGGCCGGAGCGCCTTGAAGCGGGTCCTGGCTTATCTCTGGGCGGCGCCCGTCTCGGCAGCCGCGCTTCCGGCGCTGCCTCTGGCGCTTGCGACCGGAGGGTCGGTTCGCGTCGTGGACGGGGTGCTCGAGATTTGCGGCGGAGCGCTCTCGGCACTGCTCTCGCGCGGGCTGCCGGGATTCCCGATCTCCGCGATCGCGCTGGGCCACGTGGTCCTCGCGGCCGACGCCGGCGCGCACGCCCGATGCCGCTCTCACGAGCGGGTTCACGTCCGGCAGTACGAGCGATGGGGTCTGTTCTTCCCGATGCTGTATCTGGCCTCGAGCGCGGTTGCCCTCTTCTCCGGAGGCTCCGTATATCGGGACAACGTCTTCGAAAGAGCGGCTTTCCGCGAGGAGGAAATCTGCCTCGCCTAGGGGAGAACGATTTCTTCGAGGCCGTGGCCCTGCATCGGGCGGCCGTGGCCGAATGCGCCGCCGCTCTGGCAGAGGTCCCGGCGGACGCCTGGACCCGCCCTCTCGCTCCCGGCCGATGGTCGCCGGCCGAGATCGCCGAGCATCTCGCGATCGCGTACGACCCGCCGCTCGCCGAGCTTTCGGGCGGCCCCGGTTTTGCGATTCGTGCTTCGTGGTGGAAGCGACGCGCGCTGCGATGGGCCTTTCTTCCCGGCATCCTCAACGGAGGATTCCCCGCGGGCGCCCCGGCGCCGCGCGAGATCCGGCCGGGGCGAGCCGTCGCGTCTCCGGAGGAGGCGTCGCGCGCGCTCTCCGTCAATGCCGAACGCTTCCTGGCGACGCTGACGGAGGCGCGGACCGCCCGCCGTGTGCGGCTGACACACCCATACTTCGGAAAACTGCGCCCCGCGCAGACCGTGATGCTGCTGACGTCGCACGCGCTGCACCACCGGCGTCAGCTCCCGGGCCCCGGATCGCTGACCGCCTGCGATATCGTGCCCCTCGAAGGAGGCGCGGACGCATGATCGAGAAACTCCCCGAAAGCGGCGACAAGGCATTCGGCTTCAAGGTCACCGGCCGCGTCACGGCCGAGGAGGTCGATGCGTTTCTTCCCCAGATCGAGCGGGCGATCGGAGAGCGGGGGAAGAGGACGATCGGGATCCTCGCGGACCTTACGGCCATGACCGGCGCCGAGTGGGCGGCGCGGTGGAAGGAGATCGAGTTCCTCTCAGATTACGCGGACCACATCGAGCGCGTCGCCGTGGTCGGCGCGAAGAAATGGGAGGAGCTGAAGGCCGAGATCCTCGCGGGCACGGTCCTGATTCAGGCCGAGACGCGCTACTACCCCAAGGACCAGATCCTGCACGCGTGGCACTGGGTCAAGACCGGCGACGCGGGAACGATCGCCGGACAGCCGATCCTCCCCAAGGACGCGCTCATGGCGGGCTACGTTCCGGAGTACCGCGAGGTCTGATCCGTCTCGTGCGATGACCGACCTCGCGCGCATGGCGGCGTCGGACTGGGACGAAGTCCGGCGCATTTACCTCGAGGGCGTTGCCACCGGAAACGCCACCTTCGAAACCGAGGCGCCATCCTGGGACTTCTGGGACCGCGCGCACCGGACGGATTGCCGCCTCGTCGCCCGCGACGGGCACCGCCTGCTCGGCTGGGCGGCACTGTCCCGCGTCTCGGAGCGGCGCTCGTACGCCGGCGTGGCGGAAGTCAGCGTGTATGTGGCGGCGGACGCCCGCGGCAGAGGCATCGGGCGGGTGCTGCTGGAAGGACTCGTCCGCGCGTCGGAGGAGGCCGGCGTCTGGACTCTCCAGGCCGGCATCTTTCCGGAGAACCGCGCTTCGCTGGCGATCCACGAGCAGTGTGGATTCCGCGTCGTCGGCGTGCGGGAGAGGGTCGGCAACCTCCGCGGGATCTGGCGCGACGTGATGCTGCTCGAGCGGCGGAGCCGTCACGTCGGCGCGTGACGTGCGCGTCCTCGTCCTCGGCGGCACGGGATTCGTCAGCGGCGCGGCGGTCCGCCGCCTCCTCGCGGAGGGCTGTGACGTGGTTCTTTTCCACCGCGGGGACTCCTCCGGAGGCGCGCGGACGATCCGCGGAGACCGCCGCGAGCTTCTGAAACTTCGCGGGGAATTCGAGAGACTCCGTCCCGAGATCGTCCTCGACACGATCGCCTATACGGAGAAAGACGCCGAGGATCTCGTCCGGACGTTTCGCGGCCTCGCGAAGCGGACCGTGGTCCTGAGCAGCCAGGACGTCTACGCGCCGTACGGGAGACTTCTGCGGCTGGAGGCGGGGTCTCCCAACCCGTCGCTTCTCTCGGAGGACGCGCCGCTGCGCTCGAGCCGCCATCCGTACCGTGCGATGGCCCGTGCGGGCGAGATGGCGTACGACTACGAAAAGATTCTCGTCGAGCGCGCGGCGAGGACGGAGCCCGTCTTGCCGGCGACAGTGCTCCGCCTGCCGTCGGTCTATGGTCCCGGCGATCCGCAACGCCGCCTCCGCACCTACCTCGAGCGCATGACCTCACCCGAGTTGCTCATGGATCGCGCGAAGGCCGCCTGGCGCTGGACGCGCGGCTACGTCGAGGACGTGGCGGAGGCCATCGCGCGTGTCTGCCTGGATTCCCGGGCGACGGGGAAGACCTACAACGTCGGCGAGGAGGACGCTCTGTCCGAAGCGGAGTGGACCGTCGCCATCGGGAAAGCCGCGGGCTGGGACGGAGAAGTCCGGCGGGTCGGCCGGGAGGAGCTGCCCGAGGGTCTCGCCGAGCCGTACGACTTCGCGCACGACCTCGCCGCGGACACGCGCCGCATCCGCGAGGACCTCGGCTATTGCGAGCCGGTCGGCCGCGACGAGGGTCTGCGGCGGACGGTGGCTTGGGAGAAGGAGCAACCCGCTTCTTCTTAAGTCATTGAAGGAAAGTGACTTCACAGGTAAGTCTCTCACCCTGGACTTACGCCTTTATTACGCCTAGATTGATTGCATGGCCGAGAAGCGCACGCGGTCTTCGGGCAATCCGCCCGAGCTGCCGCCTTCGCGAAACCTGGGTGTAGGCAACGCGAGCTGCGGCGGGCACGCCGATTCCGGCGATCCCCTCAAGCGGATCGTCGCCGCCGGAGCGCGCAAGGAGAAGCTGAAGCAGCGCGATTTCGAGAAGCGGCCGACGAGGACGAAGGCGCCGCGCTACGCGGAAATGCGCGTGGCCTCGGCATTCTCGTTTCTCGACGGGTCCTCGCTGCCGGAGGACCTCGTCGAGGAGGCGGCGCGGCGGGAGATCCCGGCCGTCGCGCTCGTGGACCGCAACGGCGTCTACGGAGCGCCGAGGTTCTACAAGGCCGCGACGCAGGCGGGGATCAAGGCGCTGGTGGGGGCGGAAGTGACTCTGTGCGACGCAGTCGCACTGTCATCCCGAGGACCGAAGGGACGAGGGATCCCGAACTCGTTCCCGCGTCTCACTCTTCTCGTCGAGAACCGCGCCGGCTACAAGAACCTCTGCCGCCTGATCACCGCGGGGGCGCTCGGGAAACCGAAGGGCGAGACGAGCGTGACTCTCGAGCAGGTCGCCGCGCACGCGGAGGGTCTGCACGTCATGACGGGTGGCGACGAGGGGCCGGTCGCCCGGGCGCTGACGACCGGCGGCAACGACGCCGCGCGCGCGCTGCTCGAGAGGCTCGCGGCGATCTTCCCCGGCCGTCTCCACGTCGAGCTTCAGCGGCATCGCCTGCGTGAGGAGGAGCGCCGCAATCAGGCGCTCGTGGATCTAGCGCGCGGGCTCGAGCTTCCGCTCCTCGCGACCAACGGCGTGCGTTACGCGCGCACGAGAGACAAGGAGCTGCACGACGTGATGACGTGCATCCGCAACCACACGGTGCTCGACCACGCCGGCCGGCTCCTCGCCGCGCAGCGCGAGCGCCACTTCAAGGACTCCTCCGAGATGGCCGAGATCTTCGCCGACATACCGGAGGCCCTCGATGCCGCGGGAGAGCTTCCGCAGCGGCTCAACTTCACGCTCGCGGAC
>JBKOVK010000003.1:0-2866 GCA_046724475.1 Acidobacteriota bacterium
GAATCATCGGTTCCAGTAGATGGTGCCCAGGGACGGAATTGAACCGCCGACACAGGGATTTTCAGTCCCTTGCTCTACCGACTGAGCTACCTGGGCATCCGAGGGCGCAAACCGGACCGCGGAGTCTAACGGAATCCGCCCTCCAGGGGCAACGTGCTCTCAAGGCCTCTCGAGGACCCGCGTCTCCCGCGTCCCGGGGTCCGGCAGTTCCGGTGTCTCGCGCGGCACGGGCGCGCGGCCGACGGCGAAGAGGTGGCCGTTGTTCTGTGTGTAGACGATGCCATTGGCCCCGATCGAGAGCGGCGTGTATGCCGCGCCGAGCGCCGTGTCGAGGAACAGCCGGTTTTCGAGCGTGCCGTCCGGTCGGATCGCGTAGAGGTAGCCGTCTTCGGAGTTGACGTGCGTGACGCCCGAGCCATCGACGGCGGGCTGGTTGACGCACCACTCGAATCCGATTTCGCCGGCGGGCACGCACTCGACGGTCTCGTCGGGAAGCCGGTGGCATTCCTCGTCGGTCGTGTTCTGGAAGGACCACTCCTGCGTGAGGCTGGGGTCGAGCGAAACGACGAAGTACTCGGCCTCGGGGGGCGGACAGACGTTCGGGTCGCCGCAGTAGGAACCGGCCGGGTAGTGGTTTTCCTTCAGGACGACCGAGTAGCTTCCTCCGCGAGGCCGGACGGCCGGCGTGATGTCCCAGCCGAACGGATACGTCGCCAGCACGTCACCGAGCGGGCTGAACTTGAAGAGGTGGCCGCGCGAGCCGTTGTACCGCGTGTACGACCCGTAGAGCAGTGCGCCGTCGGGCAGCACCATAGGCGATGACGTGGACCGGTCCGTCACACGGCCGGCGGGCGCCGCATTGGTCTGGGGATCCACGCCCGGGGTCGCGCCCGCGCGACAACCGCCGGGGGTACCGGTGGGCGGGATCGATACGCCGCAGCCGTCGGCGAGGACTCCGCGCAGCGACGCCGCCCACGGGCTCGTCAGATCCGGCCGCACAGCGACGACGTACCCGTAGCGCTCGTTGAAGTGCGCACGGCTGACCGTGTAGATCGTGCCATCGGCCGCGATCGCCGGAACGACGTTCAAACCCGGCCGCTGCGAGCCGCAGGGTGTCGGAGGCGGAATCGCCGCCGGCGACGCGGGCCACGGAAGCTCTTCCGGGAGGAAGCTTCCTTCACACATGTCCATCGGCGCGGGCGCGCCGGGAACGAGCGTGGAGAAGGCCACACTCGACGGCGTGTGGTCGGGCGCGATGCGGACGAGCCAGGCGCCGGTCACGTCCTGCCCTGTCGCGTCGTCCGCGAGACCGACGACGTTGTACGCGATGCTGCCGTCGGCGCCCGCCGCGAGACCTCCCGCCACGAAAAGCGCGGGATCGATGTTGGAGAACGGATTGATGCGCTCGACGCCCGAGCCGCTGGACTTCGACACGCGAAACACCGTGCCGCCCAAGCCCGGAACGTAGAGATATCCGCCCGCAAGCACGGGCAGGAACACGGGCTCCCAGACAGCCAGGTCGACAGGCTCCGGCTTCCAGTCGCTCTGAAACGTCCAGACCTCTGTGAGGACGCCGGATTGCCAGGTCAGCTTCTTGACGTTCCAGATCTGCGAGTCCCAGGCCGCGCCGCCGCACGGAACCGGCACACCGCTCCCGGGCGGATTGCACGGAACATAGGAGCCCGTCTTGAAGGTCATGTAGACGTCGTTTCCTTCCACGAGCGGAACCGCGTAGTGCACGTCGAGGTTTCCGTTGGCCTCCGCCTTCTCCGCCTCGACGAAGAGGTCGTAGACCATGTCGGCGAGAATCGTCTGGAGAGGCTGGGCCACGGCGGCCGTCGAACCCGCGTGCGCCGGTCCGCCTCCCCACTGGGGCCAGTCCTGGGCGACGAGCGGTCCGGCCAGCGCCAGCGACAGACCCGCGATCAGCGTCACGCGGCGCTTGCTCCGTGAACAGATTGGCAGCATCATCGCCCGTCATCATAAGCGGCGGCCCGGGAATTCCCGCCGCCGGAAAGGCGTTTCCGCGCAACGCATGCATCCAAAAATCCGTCGTTCTGCCGCCGCTGCGGCGTTTCTAACCACTGCGCTCGCTGCGGAGGCATTCGCGCAGGAGCACGCGACGCCCCCGGACGCCACGCGCGCGGTCCGCAGCCCCGGCAACGCCGACTGGGCGAAGGACTGGAGAGAAGCGCAGGCGAAGGCGGCCGCGGAGAAGAAGCTCGTCTATTACGAGTTCGACGCTCCCAACTGCAGCGCATGCCAGCGCATGCAAGGCCTCCTGTATCCCGCGTTCGATTTCGAAGCGCTCTTGATCGGCATGGTGCCCGTCAAGGTGATGCTGGGATCCAACGACGCGGCGCCGGTGGCGGAGCGTTACAAGGTCAAGGACGTCCCCTCAGTCCTCATCACGTCGCCGGAAGGCCGCCTCGTTTTCCTGATGCAGGGTTTCAAAACCGCGCCGGAGTTCTACCAGCACGTCCACGCGGATCTGGACCGCTACCGGCAGTTCGTCAAGAAGATCGACGCGCAAAACATCCCCACTCTTTCGGCCGAGGAGGCCTATACGACCGGCCGCGAGCTCTATGCACGCTCGGATCCGTCCGCGGCCCTGCCCCGCTTGCAGCGCGCTTCCGTGGCTCCGAATCCGCAGCCCGGCGTTCGCGAAAATGCGCTCGAGGGTCTGGCGGAGGTGGAGCTCGAGCTCGGCGACACGCACGCCTCCCGCGAAGCGATCGACAAGCTCGCCGCCACGACGAAGGATCCGGCGCAGAAGGAACGCGCGGATCTCTTCCGCGCGCAGCTGCCCCTGGCCGAGAAGAAGCCCGCAGAGGCGCTGGCTCTCTACAAGAAATTCCTGAAGGAC
>JBKOVK010000320.1:0-22661 GCA_046724475.1 Acidobacteriota bacterium
CCCGAGACCGTCCGCGACGAGATCGCACGGGGGCGCGCGATCCTGCCGGCGAACATCAACCACCCGGAATCCGAGCCCATGGCGATCGGGCGGAAGTTCCTGGTCAAGATCAACGCCAACATCGGCAACTCCGCGGTCGGATCGTCGATCGCCGAGGAAGTCGAGAAGATGACCTGGGCGACGCGCTGGGGCGCCGACACGGTCATGGATCTCTCCACCGGGAAGAACATCCACGAGACGCGCGAATGGATCCTGCGGAACGCTCCGGTTCCGATCGGCACGGTTCCCATCTACCAGGCCCTCGAGAAGGTCGACGGCAAGGCCGAGGAGCTGACCTGGGAGATCTACCGTGACACGCTGATCGAGCAGGCCGAGCAGGGAGTGGACTACTTCACGATCCACGCCGGCGTGCGCCTGCCGTATATCCCTCTCACCGCGCGCCGCGTGACGGGGATCGTCTCGCGCGGCGGCTCGATCATGGCGAAGTGGTGCCTCGCGCATCACAAGGAGTCCTTCCTCTACACGCGCTTCGAGGAGATCTGCGAGATCCTGAAGACCTACGATGTGTCGTTTTCGCTGGGCGACGGGCTGCGTCCGGGCTCGACCGCCGACGCCAATGACGAGGCCCAGTTCGCCGAGCTCGAGACGCTGGGAGAGCTGACGAAGAAGGCCTGGGCCCAGGACTGTCAGGTCATGATCGAGGGACCGGGTCACATCCCGATGCACCTGATCCGCGAGAACATGGAGAAGCAACTCACCGTCTGCCACGAGGCGCCGTTCTACACGCTGGGCCCGCTGACGACCGACATCGCTCCGGGCTACGACCACATTACGTCGGCCATCGGCGCGGCGATGATTGGCTGGTTCGGCACGGCGATGCTGTGCTACGTGACGCCCAAGGAGCACCTCGGCCTGCCCAACCGCAAGGACGTCAAGGACGGCGTGATCGCGTACAAGATCGCGGCCCACGCCGCGGATCTGGCCAAGGGCCACCCGGGCGCCCGCGTCTGGGACGACACCCTGTCGAAGGCGCGCTTCGAGTTCCGCTGGGAGGACCAGTTCCACCTGGCGCTGGACCCCGAGACGGCTCGCGAGTTCCACGACGAGACGCTTCCTGCCGAGGGCGCCAAGCTCGCGCACTTCTGTTCGATGTGCGGGCCACACTTCTGCTCGATGAAGATCACGCAGGAGGTCCGCGACTTCGCGGCCGCGGCGGGTGTCTCGGAAGGGGACGCGCTCGAGACCGGGATGCGCCAGAAATCAGAAGACTTCCTCCGCGAAGGCGGAGAGATCTACCGAAAGGTCTAACGCGCTGCGTTAGAATCGTGAGCAGTTTGAGCTCACGACAACCTTGACGTTGCGTCCCGGGCTTCGGCTCGGTCCGTACGAGATCCTCTCCGCCATCGGCGCGGGGGCGATGGGCGAGGTGTACCGCGCGAGAGACTCCCGGCTCGGGCGGGAGGCGGCGATCAAGGTCCTGCCGCCGGCCTTCTCCGCGGACCCCGAAAGCTTGCGGCGCTTCGAGCAGGAAGCGCGCGCAGCGTCGGCGCTCAATCACCCCAACATCGTGACGGTCTACGAGATCGGGTCCGCCGACTCGGTCTCATTCATCGCGATGGAGCTCGTTGACGGGAAGAACCTCCGCGAGCTGCTCGCGAATGGACCGTTGCCGCTGCGAAAGACACTGGAGATCGGCGGCCAGATCGCCGACGGACTCGCGGCGGCGCATGCGCGGGGCCTCGTCCATCGCGACTTGAAGCCCCAGAACGTCATGGTGAGCCGCGAGGGTCGCGTCAAGATCCTCGACTTCGGTCTGGCGAAGCAGGTCCACACCGCCTCGCTCCCGGCCGGCGAGGAAGAACCGCGCACGGACCGCTCGCTGACGACTCCGGGAACGATCCTCGGCACCGTGGGCTACATGTCGCCCGAGCAGGCGCGGGGCGAGCCCGCGGACTTTCGGTCGGACCAGTTCTCTCTCGGCGTGGTTCTCTACGAGATGGCTTCCGGCCGCAAGGCGTTCGAGCAGGGGTCGGCGATCGAAACGCTCTCGGCGATCCTGCGCGACGAACCGGCGCCTCTCGCATCCGACGCGAGTCTGCCGGCGCCGTTCTGCTGGATCGTGGAGCGATGCCTGGTCAAGGAGCCGGAGGGCCGCTACGCCTCGACGGAAGATCTCGCCTGGGACATCAAGAGTTTGTGGGGTCATCTCTCCTCCTCGACGTCCGCGAACCTTCGCGTTCCCGAGGAGCCGCGCCGCCGCTCGGCCGTGGGTCTCCTTGGGTGGATCGCTGCGGTCGCATTAGCGGCCGGGCTCGGAGGAGTGGTTGCGACACGGTGGCGCCGCCCGGCTCCGTCGCCTTCGTTCGAGCAGCTCACGTTCCGCCGCGGCTCCGTCTGGTCGGCGCGCTTCGCCCCCGACGGGCGTTCCGTCATCTACGGCGCGGCCTGGGACGGAGAACCGTTCCGTCTCTTTCGCAAGGAGGCGCATGGCGCCGCATCCCGTCTGCTGGAGTTCCCGGACGCCAATCTTCTGGCCGTCTCGCGATCCGGGGAGCTCGCGGCTTCGGTGCGCTGCCTGCCCGTATTACCCGGCGGCGCGACGCGCGGAACCCTGGCGCTGGCCCAGCTGGAGGGGGGCGCGCCCCGCGAGATCGAAAACGACGTGCTCTTCGCCGATTTCACGCCGGACGGCCGAGAGCTGGCGGTGGTGCGCCAGGAGGGCGGCAAGACGATCCTGGAGTTCCCGGCGGGCCGGAAGGTCTACGAGACCGACGGCCTGGTCACGTTTCCGCGCGTGTCGCCGCGTGGCGATCTCGTCGCTTTCCTGGACCACCCCACGCGGATCGACGACCGGGGCACCGTGGCCGTGGTCGACCGCGCCGGGAAGAAGCGCACGCTCTCGCAGGAGTGGGCGACCGAGCAGGGCCTCGCCTGGCATCCCACACGCGAGGAGATCTGGTTCAGCGGTGCGCCACAGAAAGAAGGCCACGCGATTTACGCGTTGACGCTGTCGGGCAAATCCCGCGTCGTGGCTCGCGGACCCGGCGATCTCACCCTGCTCGACATCGCGGCGGACGGCCGCGCGCTGATCTCGCGCGAGAGCTGGCGCATCGGCATCGTCGCCCATCCCTCCGGAGGCGCCGAGCGCGACGTCTCCTGGCTCGACTTTTCGCTTCTGACGGACCTCTCCGACGATGGGCGCCGGCTCCTCTTCACGCAGTTCGGGCCCTCGGTCGACACGGCCTACCAGGGCTACCTCCGCAGGGTCGAGGAACGAAGCCCGATGCTCCTCGGCGCGGGGTTCGCTCAGGCTCTCTCGCCCGACGGCAATCGAGTGCTCGCCATCGTCCCGAGTGCGCCTCCGCAGCTCGTTCTGCGTCCGACGGGCGCCGGAGCGGGCGGGCCGCATCCCATCGCGCCGCGTGGCCTCGAACTGATCGTGTGGGCGGACTGGTTTCCGGACGGCCGGAGAATCGCGGTCGTGGGAACCGAGCCCGGCCACGGGCTTCGGTTGTACGCGTGCGACCCGGACAGCGGCGAGACGCGCGCGATCACTCCCGAGGGGATCCTCCTCGATCACTTCCAGGGCGTGCCAATCTCCTCGGACGGCAAACGGCTCGCGGCGGTCCTTTCCGATGGTCGCCTCGCGATCTTTTCCGACGACGGGGGAGTCGGCCGGCCCGTTCCGAATCTGACGCCCGGCGCGGTGCCGATCGCCTGGACGGAAGACGATCGCCGTCTCTATGCATACCGGCTCCATGGCTATCCCGGGCGGATCCTCCGCCTCGATCCCGAAACGGGTCAGGTCGAGACGTGGAAAGAACTCTTCGTTTCCGACCCGGTGGGCGTGCACGGTTTCCCATCCGTGCGCGTGACCTCGGACGGAACGTCCTACGCCTATTCCTATTTTCGGGCGCTCTCGGAGCTCTTCGCCGTCGACGGCCTGCGCTGACGTCTCAGGACCATTTCCCGGGGGCGAGCATCGCCGCCATACGCTCCGGGTTCCGAATGCTCTGTGCCGCCATCCATTCGTTCGCAGCCGCGACGAGCGCGGCGCCGTCCGTTCCCCCGGCGAGCTGACCGCGGCGGCGGCGCGCGACCGTCGCATGGAGTGCCATGTCGGCGGCGACGAGGTCTCGTTCTGCCGCCTCGAGGTAGGCGATCGCCTCGGTCTTCTCCTCTCGTACGGAGGCGACTCCGGCGCGCAGGAGCTTCGCCAGGGCGTTGCCCCACGGCATGCGCTCGCGCTCGATGCGTCCGGCGTCCTTCTCGGCCAGAGCGGCGGCCTCCGGATCGTCGGCCGCGATCGCCGCGCGCGCGCGAAACGAGAGGGACTGGATACGGATGGACTGCGCCCGGAGGATGAAGGAGCGCTCCAGGAGAGGCCAGCGCTCGCGAACGACGCCCCATGCCGAGGGGCCCTCGCCAGCGTAGAGAAGGCTCTCGACCTGCCCGATCATTTCGTACCAGTGCTGGAGCCGGAACACGTCGGCAGGCCAGATCGCGATGGCTTCCCGCAGCTCCTCCCGCGCTCGCGCCGGCTCGTCGTTCGCGAGTCGCACGAGGTAGGAGAGGCGCGTTCGCATGCTCGTGACGGCATAGAGGTCGCCGCGGTCCTGGGCCTCTTTGAGAAGCCCCGGCAGAGCTTCCCCGAGCTGCTTGAGCTCACCCAGGAAGAACAGCACCAGCAGCGCATAGTAGTGCGTGTTGTCCAGGTCCCAGGCCACGCCGCGGCAGCGCTCCCGCAGTACCGACTCCGCGCGCTGAGTGAACTCCCGGGCGTCCTTCCACCGGCCCTCGAGGTACGCGGTGACCCCGGCGACGGACAGTGCGAATCCGATCGCATGCGGATGGTCGATGCGCTTCGCGATCGCCATTGCCTCCTCGAGCATCTGCGATGTGCGGCCGCGCGTACGCCCTCCCCCCTGGCCCGAATTCGCCGCCTCGATCGTGAGCGCTCGCGCCACGCGATAGGGTTCGCCGGCCCGAAGAGCCAGCAGCGCATGGCGCGCGTGGAAGTCGAAGCCGCGAATCAGGTCCGAGAGGATCAGTCCCTTGGCGGCCGACCAGCAGACGTCGATGCGCGCCAGCGTGGCGGCCGGGACCTGCGTCGAGTCATGCTCTTTGAAGCCGATGCCGCGCAGCCGCAGGATCAATCGCCGAAAGATCATCGAGACGAGCGCGGCCCGCGGCGATGCCGCCATGCGCAGGCCGACCTTGGCGAGAACTCTGCGCAGCGTCGCGATCCCCTCGCGGATGTGGCCGCTCGACAGGTACTGTTCGGCCGCGCGGCGCTCGAGCTCCAGGGCGTCCGCCGCGGCGGACCCGTCCACGGCTTCGAGGTAGACCTGTGCGGCCTCGGCGCCCCGTCCCGCGTTGACGAGCGCATCTCCCAGCCTGACGCACAGAGTCCGTCGGGCTGCGCCGTTCCCCGCGCGAAGCTCGCGGGCGAGACGGTAGAGCCTCGCGGCGCGGTCGAACGCGAGGGCCTCCGTGGCTCTCTGCGCCGCGGCCGCCGCGTATTCCGCGGCCCGGTCCAGCTCGCCCGCTTCCTGGAAGTGAAGCGCGAGCGACTCGGGATCGGCGCTGCCGGATCCCTCGAGGGCCAGGGCCAGCAGGCGGTGATGGTCCCGGATCGCTTCAGGCGAGAGCTGACCCACCACCGTCTCGCGGATCCGGTCGTGGTACGGCTCGATCTCGTCGCGGTCCCCGGATGCGCGGGTTCGGATCAGATGGTTCACTCGCAGGAAGTCGAGCGGGGCGTCGTCGCCCTCGAGGCCCGCCGCGTGCCGGGCGAGCGCGGGGCGAAGGGGCGCTCCCGCGACCGCGAGAACTTCGAGAAGCCGCCGGGAGGAATCCGGCAGGCGGCGGATGCGCGAGCGAATCACCTCCTCGAGAGTGACTTTTGCGGCGACGGCCTCGCGAGCGACGCGGCCGGCTTCCGACGGATCGATTCCCGCTTGCGCGTAGCGGACCAGCTCGGAGAGGAAGAAGGGATTCCCGCCGGATTCGCGGGCGATCTCGTCCGCGCCGATCGGGGAGGCTTCCGTTCCCAGCAACGCAAGCGTGAGGTCCCGCGCTTCGCTCTGGCTCAGAAGACCGACGGGCAAATCCATGGCGTCGGGGCCGCAGCCGGCGCCGCCCGGCGAAAGAAACCTCTTCAGGAATGGGCTCGCCGCCGCCTCGCTGGCGCGGTAGCACGCGAGCAAGAGCAGAGACGGAGGATGAGGCGGGTGCAGGAGATCGGCCAGCAGGGCCGCGCTGTCCACATCGCCCCACTGGAGATCGTCGATGAAGAGGACCACGTCGTGCTGCTCGGCTAGCCGCGCCAGAAGCTCCCGGAGCGCCGCGAAGGCCCGCCGGCGCAGCTCCTGCGAGTCCGGAATCTCGAGAACTCGGCGCCGGGCTCCGGCGATGGGCTCGACTCTCCTGAGGACGGGAAAGAGCCTTGCCAGGGCGAGGACGTCCCGCGGCAGGATCTCTCGGGCCTCCGCCACGGGGAGTTTTTTCAGGAACTGGCTCAGAGCGTCGATGAGGCTGTCGAGCGCCTTGTAGGGCACCGACTCACGCTCGTAGCAGCGTCCCGACAGAACGACCGCGCCCGAGCGCCGCGCGGTCTGCAGGAAACGGCGCGCGATCGCGGTCTTTCCGGCGCCGGAGGGGCCGTGCAGGCGAACGACGACCGCGGTCCCTGCCCGAGTGGCCTCGAGGCCTCGGCCGAGCGCGCGCAGATGTTCTTCGCGCCCGACGAAGGGGGCGGTCGCCGGCGCGGAGGGAGCGGTCCCTGAGGGCCGGTAGGTGGCCGCCTGCACCGCGCCCAGGCGCGCCAAGATCTCGTCGCCGCCGGGGCGTTGCGAGGGTTCGCGCCGGAGCAGGTCGACGCAGAGCGCGTCGAGGTCGGAGGGAACTCCGGGGGCCAGATCGCGCGGCGCGGCCGCATCCTTGTGCCGCTTGTCCCACATCATCTCGATGAAGCTTCCCGTGAACGGCCACTGCCCCGTGAGCGCCTCGAACAACATGACGCCCAGGCTGTACCAGTCGGTGGCCTCCGAGAGAGGTCGCGCGGATCCCTGTTCCGGGGACATGTAGGCCGGCGTTCCGACGACCGAAATGCTGCGTTTGGAGCCCGCGACGGACAGATCGGTCACCACTCCGAAGTCGAGCAACACGACGCGCCCGTCGCGTGCGACGAGAACGTTGGAGGGCTTGATGTCGCGATGAAGCTGCCCCGCGCGATGGAGGGCCTGAATCCCCCAGACCGCCTGTCGGAGCCCGAAGCGCAGGCGCTCCGTGTCGAGCGGCGGGCCGGGGCCCGTGGAATCCGGATCGCCCGCACCTTCCACGCCGATTGCCAGGTGATCGCGCGCCGCGGCGCTCGGCATCGGCGGCGACACCGGGGAAGAGTGCGGCGACGGCGCCGGCAGCGTGCGCTCGGCCGAATCGGCGCGCTCCCGAAAGGGAGCACCGCCCACGAACTGCAGAAAGTCCATTCCCTCGATCAGCTCCATCGTGAAGAACCACTGGTCGCCCTCTCCGAGGAGCTCGTGGAGCCGTACCAGGTTCGGATGCGCGATGTCGGCCAGCGCGCGGAACTCCCGCTTCAGGCGGAACAGCGCCTCGACGCTTCCGTCGCGGAGGGCCTTCAAGGCGACCGACTCGCCGCGCTGCTGGTCGAAGGCCTGATAGACTACACCGAACCCTCCGGCACCCAGGCAGCGCTGGATCCGGAACCGCTCCGTACCGCGGAACTCCTGCTCGCCGACCGTCATCCCTCCCTATTCCGGAGGACCCCCGAACGGGAAGTGAATCGTCCGGATTCTACCCAACTGGCGGGAGCCGGCGCGCTAGGGGAACTTCGCGACCAGTCCGACCGCCGTGGCCGTATCCGTGTGGCCGAAGCCGATGACCGGCTGGTTGCGATAGAGCAGCGTCCACGAAGCCTGGAGGGCGAAGACCTTCGAGATGGCCGCTGTGATCGCGGCTTTGTCCCCGATGAACCAGTTCGCGGTGTCGTCGAGGTCCACCAGGTAGCTGAATTCGTTGGTGAACGCGGCGTTCTTCGTGAACTGCCACTTGTACTGGAGGCCCGCTTTCGCGTTGGCGTAGTTGCGCGAAGTGGTGAAGGTGACGTCGTCCGCCGTGATGATGTCTTCCTCGTGGGTATAGCCCACGCCGCCCTCGACGCGGAGGAAGTGGACCGGTCCGAGAAGGAACTTGTAGCCGGCGCCGCCGTCGAAGCCGTAGAGGTTGTCGATTCCCGAAAAGCGATTCCGCAGATAGCTGCCGCCGAGGAAGACGTCGATGTGTTCGGTCAGGTCGCGCGTGGCGCGGACGGAGCCGGTGAACGACTCCGCCGTCGTCACGCCGTCGGTCGCGCCTTTCAGGTACGCGCCTTTGAGGGTGAAGAGCCAGGGTTTGGGCCGGTAGTTGAGGTCGAAGCCGGCGCCGATCGACGTGGTGTCCGTGTTCCCCGAGGTCGACAGGAACGAGAAGTCCGCCTTTCCGAACCAGATGGGGTCGGGCGGCGGAGGGGGCTCGGGGCAGGGGCAGGGAGGAGGAGCCTCCTGGGCGGAGGCCACGCCTACGGCGGCCAGGCAAACCAGGAGAAAACCCCGAAACAGTCTCTTCACGCGACCTCCCTCCCCAATGGCCGGGCAGACTAGCAAGTACCGAGCCGAAACCTTCCGAACGTTCAAAACCCAGGGCCTCGTTTTTCGAATCAATGCCCGAGGAGGAACCCATGGTCGAAGTGTCTCGGCACGAGCCCGGCTCGTTCTCGTGGGCGGAGCTGGCGACGACGGATCCCGCGGCCGCCAAGGCTTTCTACTCGGCTCTCTTCGGCTGGAAGGCCGTGGACTCCCCGATGGGCCCGGGGCCCGAGGACGTCTACACGCGGCTGCAGCTCGGCGGCAAGGACGTCGCGGCGCTCTATCCGATGATGAAAGACCAGCGCGAGCAGGGCGTTCCCCCGAACTGGATGTGCTACGTCACGGTTGAGAACGCCGACGCGTCCGCCGCCAAAGCGCGGGAGCTCGGCGGCAAGCTCCTCGCCGAGCCCTTCGATGTCGCGACGTACGGGCGGATGGCGATCATCCAGGATCCGGAAAACGCCGTTCTCGCGGTCTGGCAGCCTCGCGACCTCGCCGGCATCGGCCGCATCAACGAGCCGGGCGCGTTGTGCTGGTGCGAGCTCGCGACGCGCGAGCCCGACCGTGCCGCGCGCTTCTACACGCAGCTCTTCGGCTGGGGATTGAAGAGCTCGCCCGGGTACACCGAGCTGACCCGTGGCGGCACGCCGATCGGCGGCCTCTTTACGATGACGCAGGAGATGTCAGGCATCCCGCCGTACTGGACGATCTATTTCCAGGTGACCGACTGCGACGCCTCGCTCCAGAAAGCGAAATCGTCCGGCGGGAGGCCCCTTTTCGGGCCCAAGGACGTCGAGGGCGTCGGTCGGTTCGCAGCGATCCAGGATCCGCAGGGAGCCTCCTTCTCGATCATTCAGCTGAAATAACGCCCCTTTTGACCGCGGCGGCGCTCATGCTCTAATAGCATAAGCATCGAAAGGGAGGCGCGCATGCGGGCGCTTGTGACTGGGGCCCTTGGGCTTCTGATCTCGGCGGCGTCCCTTGGAATCGTTGTGGGTCCGGCTGTTCATCTATACCCGGTACCCTCCGCGGGAGGCGCTGTGCAGATCGCGAGCGGAGGCGGCGGCGCCGCGCTCGTTTTCCCCGAACCAAACGCCAACGCCATCGGCCGGCTCACGGTGGACGGCGACTTCTCCCAGCACCGCCTTCCCAACGCAGGCAGCCGGCCCCTCGCGATCGCGCCCGAGAGCGACCCGCTCTTACGGATCGTCTTCACGGAGCCCGGAACGAACCGCATCGGCGTCATCGATTCCGCCGGGGATCTCACCGAGTACGACATTCCGACTCCGGGCAGCGATCCGCGCGGTGTCGTGGACCACCAGCTCATCTGGTTCACCGAGTACGACGGCAATGCCATCGGCCGTCTCGACACGGCCGGCTCCGGCTCCATCGCCGAGTTCCCGCTGCCGACGCCCAACGCCGGGGCGCTGGGAATCGCGACGTCGTCCAGCGGCGACATCTGGTTCACGGAGTTCCTGGCGAACAAGGTCGGCCGGATCACCGCCAGCGGCGTGATCACCGAGTACGCGATTCCGACGCCGGACAGCGGCCCGACCGCCATCGTCGAGGCCGACGCCGGAGGCGGCAGTCTCTTCCGGTACTTCACGGAGTCCAAGGCCAACAAGATCGGAAGGATCACGGACGCCGGAGTCGTGACGGAGTTTCCGGTTCCCACGCCGGGCAGCGGCCTGTCCGACATCATCGCCGACTTCGACGGCGTCTGGTTCACGGAGCGCTTCGCCGGCAGGCTCGGCCGCCTGTCCTTCGACGGCACGTTCGTCGAGTTCTCGCTGTCCGGGGCCCGTCCGGACGGCATCGCGATCACGTTTCAGAACTCCGACGGCACCGAGGCGCCGCGATCGGTGTGGTGGATCGACGGCACCAACAAGATCGTCGGACGGCTGTCCGAGAATCGCATCTATGCGGTCGGGGCCGGCCACGACGAGACGTTCGACACGGAGTTCGATCTCTCGAGCGCCAGCGGCGATCCGCTCCGCGTGCGGGTGGGCACCCATCCGCCGATCATCTGTCCGACCCTCTGTCCCGACTCCGGCGTGCTGGTCGACGTTCCCGGTGAGGGAACGGTCACTCTACTTGCGAGCGACATCCCGCTCACCGGCGGCGTCGAGCTGTACTCGATCACGGGCAAAGACTTCACCGGTATCGAGGAGCTCCCGGCAACGGAAGCCTTCCTCATCGACGAGGGCGACGGCTCTCGGGCCGAGCTCCCGCTCGTGGACTACTGGACCCTGGCCGACTCGCAGGGCCCGTCGACCTCGCCGACCCATCATCCGTCGCTGACGTTCCCCGCCCGCCGCCGGCCCGGCGCCCACACCGATCTGATCGTGGCGGACGTCGAGACCGCCGGCGCCCTCGCCGTCCGGATCGACGCCGTGCGCGAGGGCGTCGGCGTCGTCGCCACGACGACGCGGTCCTTCACGGGTACGCTCGTCATGAAAAACGTGCTGACGACGCTGGGCATCTTCAACGACTTCGAGGGCCAGATCGTCGTGACGCGCCAGTCGCTGTCGGGTCTCTTCTGGGGCCTGACCGAGATCACCGACGGCGACCAGCTGATTCTCGCCGCACCGGGCACGACGCTCGACGACGGCGAATGCACGGCCGGGCCCGCGCGATGCAACCGGCCGAGGCAGACCCGGGTCGTCACCCGGGATTGAGGGCACGGGGCATGCATGAACAGGCTATCGTCCGCCCAGAGCGGACGGGGAGCGCGGCGTCTGTCGCGTTCCACATCCCACGGAGGTGCTCGATGAAACAGTTGTCGTTGTGGAAATCTCTCTTCCTCGCGATGGCGGCGGCGGCCCTGCCGGCGCTGCTTTCGGCGGACTCGCTCGTGATCGCCGGCGCGGGCTTTGCGGGAAAGTGGGACACCGAGGTCGACATCGCGAACGTGTCGTCCAATCCGATTCAGGTCACGCTGTCGATCCAGGGGCTGCCTCTGGCCGTCCCGTGCCCTCCGAACTGCCCGGGTAAGACGTACGACGTGCCCGCGCGAGGGACCATCACGGTCAGGGCGAGCGATTTCATCGGCTCGATCTATCCCGGCCCGCAGATGGTACGCGTCGAGACGGCGCAGGGCGGCCAGCTCCCGGTCGTCCACGCCCGCTCGGTCAGCTCGTTGCGCACGTCGGAATTTGCCGAGCTGACCGTTGTGCGCAGCTCGACCATCGAGGCCATGGCGGTTCCGGTGCTCGTCTTCCCCGGTGTGGTCCGTAACGGAAATACGTACAGCAACCTCATCCTGGAGGCCCTCGGGGGCGCGGGAGCCACCGTCGAGGTCGAGTTGGTGGATGCCTCGGGGACTTCGCTCGGAACCAATACCTACGTCATTCCGGGCGAGTCGACCTCCAGCGCTTTCACGCTCGTCGACGTCGCAAAGCAGTTCGGGACGGATCTTCTGCCGCTCGGTCAGGTCCGAGCCACGATGGTCAGCGGGACCGGCGTGCTCTGGGGCGCTCTCTCGACGATCTCGAGCGACGGCTCGGTGCGTGTGACCGTCGGGGCGAACCCGTGATCGCTAGATCTTGAAGAAGACGCGCCGCCGGTAGAGCAGACCGAAGACCGCGATCCAGATCGCGAGATACGCCAGCGCGAACGCGAGGGACCCGAGGCGCGGATCGGCGAACCGATCGAAGAGCGTCCGGTGGATCGCGGTCCACAGGGGGCGCGGTTTCCCGTCGGGGCCCTCGACGTGAACGGCGATCAGCGCGATCGCCGTCAGGCTCGACAGCACGAAGGCGGCGATGGCGTTGCGGCCGAGCCAGAGGAAGGGCGCCGCGAGGCGTTTCCATCCGCGGACGTCCATCGCCCAGTAGAACAGCGCGAGGGCCATGGCGCCGAGCCCCGCCATCGCCAGCGCGTACGACGACGTCCAGAGGTTCTTGTTGACGGGAAAGACGCGGCCCCAGAGGAATCCCATGGACGCCGCCGCGGCGCCGCCGGCCAGAAGCTCCGTAAACTTGCGCTCCGGCGAAAGGGGCGATCGGAGCCGTTCTCCCGCGACGGCGCCCCACAGCGTCGTCGCAATCGCCGGCAGCGTGGAGAGGAGCCCCTCCGGGTCCCAGCCCGGCTTCCAGGTGTGCGGCCCGAAGACCGCCGCGTCGATGCGCGCGGCGAGATTCGACTGGGGATCCAGAGGTCCGCTGCCCATCAACGCCCAGTAGCCGAGCAGGAGCGCGGCCGCGGCCGCCGCGGCGCCTCTGACACCGCCCCAGAGCACGATCGCGCCCGCCACCAGGACGCAGACACCGATGCGCTGGAGAACCCCCGGGAAGCGCATGTGCGCCTTGTGGAAGGCGAGATACGAGACGAAGTTGAGTGCGAGGCCCAGTCCGACGAGAGCGGCGGCGCGAATCGCCATACGGCGAAAGAGAACGCCGTCCGAGGCGCCGTCTTTTCGCTGCCGCGCGAAGGAGAGTACGAGCGAGACGCCCACGACGAAGAGAAAGAACGGAAAGATCGTGTCGGTGTACGTCCATCCGTGCCATTCGGCGTGGAGGAGAGGCGGGTAGACCGCCGACCAGGTTCCCGGGTCGTTGACGACGATCATGCCGGCGATCGTGACGCCGCGCAGGACGTCGACCGAATCGATGCGGTTTTCGCCCGTCATCCCGAGCGCAGCGAGGGATCCCGGACTCGACGCGCCTCGTCGCGAGTGAAGTACGGGATCCCTCGTCGCTTCGCTCCTCGGGATGACACTCGTTTCAGCGCTTCCCGAATTTCCCCGCGAGGCCATCGGGCTCGGCGCCGGCCACCCAGGCGTCGTCGACGCGCAGTTGATCCAGGTCGATCACGACGACGACATCGGCATGGGAGGCGGCGACCCAGGCGCGCCGGCCGTCCGGCTCGATGAAGAGGCCCACGGGCGCGGAGCTGGTGCCGAAACGCTTCTGAAAAACCCGGCCATCGGTTTTCGCGACGGCATCCCGTCCCAGCGCGATGCGCTTGACTTGGGCGCGGCTGGCCACGTCGAAAACGCCCACGTCGCCGGAGCCCGTGAACGACACCAGCGCGCGTCTCCCGTCGGGCGTGAACTTGACCCGGATCGGGAACTCGCCGGCCTTGATGGTCGCCGTGACCTTCGCGGTCTTCGTGTCGACGACCGAGATCGTGTTCGCGCCCCGATTCGTGACCCAGACCTCGCGGCCGTCGGGTGTGATGTCCACGCCTTCGGCGCCCTTGCCGGTCTCGACGAACTGCAGGACCTTCCCGGCGGTCAGATCGATGATCGAGACGCCGCCCGCGGCCAGAGAGGTCACGTAGGCGCGATGCCCGTCGCGCGACGCCGCGACCATGTGGGACAGGTCGCGGCCGGTCGGGATGCGGGCCGTGATCTTCGCCGTACGCGGATCCGCGACTACCAGCTCTTTCTTGCCCTCCGCCGTGATCAGCAGCCGTCCGTCGCGCAGCGCCTCGAGACCGTGGGGGCGCGCGCCGTCGCCCAGATCGATTCGGGAGACGACCTTTCCGGTTTCCATATCCACGAGCGACACGAGCTTCCCGGGCTCGTTCGCGCGCCCGTAGTCGCTGATCGCGACCGTGCGGCCGTCGGCGAGGACTTCGGCTTCGTGCGGTCCGGTCTCGACGGGCGCCGTCCATTTCAGCTTTCCATTGGAGGCGTCCAGGATCGAGACGGAATTGTCGGACTTGTTGACGACGACCAGGCGGTCGGGCGATCCCTTGGGATTCGGCGTGGGCGTGTTGCGGGGCACCGGTGTCACGGTCGGCGTTCCTGGACGGGGCGTGGCGCGGGGCGGAGGCGTCGGCTGATCAGGAGCCGTCGTCTGTCCTGAGGAGGTCGCGCCCGACGTGACCTCGGGCGAGCCGGAAGCCTGAGGCATCGTGAGGAGCGTGGTCAAAACGAGGTAGAGCATCTCGATCCTTTCGTCCGTTTCGTCACGCCGATAGCACGACGAGCTCGCCCGGCCGCGTCGACAGGCTGACGGGCGCCCCACTCGCCGCGGCGCAATAGTCGTCTTCGATACGAACCCCGAGCTTGCCCGGCATGTAGATGCCCGGCTCGATCGTGACCGTGTTGCCGGCCGCGAGGGGCGTCCGATTCCCGCGCACCAGGTAGGGTTGCTCGTGTCCGTCCATTCCCAAGCCGTGGCCGAGCCGGTGCGAGAAGAACGCCCCGTATCCGGCGTCCTCGATCACCTTGCGGGCCGCGCGGTCGACGTCTTCTCCCGGAACGCCGGCCATCAGCGCGTCGATGCCGGCGCGCTGCGCCCGGTCGACCGTCGCGTAGACCTTGCGCAACTCGTCGGAGGGAGGGCCGAAACAGACGGTCCGCGTCACGTCGGAGGTGTATCCCCGGACCTTGCAGCCTGCGTCGATCAGGACGACGTCGCCCGCCGCAAGTCGGCGGTCGCCGGGGCCTCCGTGCGGCAGCGCGGCGGAGGGGCCGAACTGCACGAGCCCTCCTCCCGAGACGCCCTGCTTCTGGAACTCCTGCTCGAGCCAGGTCGCGACTTCGCGCTCCGTGACTCCGCGGGAAAGCCGCTTGTGCGTCGCGGCGATCGCGAGCGACGTCCGGCGCGCCGCGTCGCGAATGAGAGCCTGCTCCTCGGCGCTCTTGACGGTGCGGAGGGCGTCGAAGATCGGCGTCGCGTCGCGCTCCTCGACCGAGGTCGCGGCGCGCAGGCGGGCCGCGGTCGCAAAAGCCGTCGAGCCCTCGATGCCGACGACCCGGGCCTTGCCGAGCGTCTTTGCGACGAGGGCTTCGGGGTCCTCGTCCTCCTTCCAGGTCACGACGTCGTCGACCACCGCGTCCCGGCGATGATTGTCGGCCTCGAAGGACGGCGTGACGAGAACGGCCGGGCCGTCGACGAAGAGAAGCAGAGCGGTCAGACGCTCGCTGCGTCCGATCGCGAGGTTCGCGGAATACGCGAGGTTCGTGGACGGCGTCGCGTAGAGCACATCGATGCCGACCGCCCGGGCGCCCGCGCGGAGACGAGCCTGACGGTCACGGAAGACTTCCGCGGGCAAAGGGGGAGGCAAGGGAGCGGCCGTTTCCGCGGCCGAAAGCTTCGCCGGCCATGCGGCGGCCGCGGCGGCGGCTCCCGTCGCTGCCATCCAGGCACGGCGTGTCAGGGACATGCGGCTGGTAAGGATACCGATTTTCGGGCGCCGCCGAACGGCGACTTGCCCGGCGCGATGACTATTCGCGCTCGCGCCGCCGCTCGTTGCGGCGCCGGTCGCTCGTGTCGGCGTCGCTCGGAACGAAGCGTTCGTGCTCCCGGCGCTTCTCGGTGCGGCGGTCCTCGATGTCGCGGCGGTCCGGGCTGGCCGAACCCTCCGGCTTTTCTTCGGTCATGCGTCGAGTCTTCCTTCTGTGCGTCACGTTCGGTTCCGGGCAGGCGCTAACACCGGGGCAAGCGGCCGCATTCCCCTCAGTAAACGCCTCCCGTCAGGTGGACGATCGCGGTCCACAGGCCCCGGCTGAAACGAAACGTCGCGAGAGGTATCACGATCGCGGCTCCTCCCCAGACGGCGAGGCTGATTCCCAGAGGCCAGATGGGCGAGAACGCCGCGCCGATCATCAGCACGAAGGCCACGACGAACGTGTTCAAGTCGAGCGATCCCACCCACTGTCCGTGCTCGCGCGCGAAGCCGACGCCGCAGACCGAGCAGGTGTCATACATGCGAAAGTACGTGCGGAAGAGTTTGCCGTTACCGCAGACCGGGCAGCGAAGGCGCAGTCCGCGCCACAGAACCTTGCGCCAGTATCCCGGAGGCCATCCCGTGTGGGGATGCCGTACGGTCGTCCCCTTCCACGGCAGGACGGGCGGCGGATCCGGAGACGGAGCGCCCATGGCGGCTCGATCTTACTCCCCGCCGAGAGGGACCTTCTGTCCCTCTCGAGCGACACCCCAGCCCTTGCGCTCGATCTCCGCCACGGCGCTCGCGTCCCAGAGCAGCCGGTTCGTGTGATTGAGGTGAACGAAAAACAGCCGGCCGCGCGGGTTTGAGACGGAGGCCGTGAGGGCAACGGAGTCGGGGACGAGCGGATGCGGGATTTCGGCGATGGAGCGTCCCGGTATCTCGTCGGCGGAGAAAAACGTCCCGTCCACGAACGCGGTCAGAGATGGATCGCCGAGAAAATCTTCCAGGCGCCGATCCCACTTCTCCCACTTGTCGATGTCGGGCAGCCAGAGGACCTTGCGGCTCGGGCCGCGCACGAGAAACGCGACGGTGTCGGAATCCTCGTCGCGGTGCGGCACGGAGAGCGGCGTGACGCGAAGCGACGGCGTCAGCTCGAATTCTTTTCCGGGTTCGACCTCGACTAAGACGATGTTCTCCAGCGCCACGAGGCGACTCCAGGGTCGGTTCTCACGCACGAATCGGGCCATCGACGGAGTGCAGTAGACCGGGATCCGCCGGGTTCCGAGGACCTCCCGGCCGAGTTGGGCCAGGCCGAGGTAGTGTCCGATGTGCGCGTGCGTGAGGAGGATTCCGTCGGGGCGGCCTCCGAGGCGTTCCATCTGTTCGCCGAAATCCGGCGTCGCGTCGATCAGATAGCGCTTGTTCGCCGCGGGGTCGAGCAGACCGAGGGACGCCACCAGGCGTTTCTTGGACGGGTCCTTGCGCGCCTCGACGCAGAGCGGCTGCTGGCAGCCGGCGTGCGGCACGCCCCCGTCCTGCGCGATGCCCAGAACGAGCGCTTCGGGGCCCGGACTTTGCAAGCCGAAGAGCCGGAGCAGAAGGACCGAGAGCAACACTCGGCCCGGACTGTAGACCGTCGGAGATAAACTGTCGACTCCTAGGAGGATGCATGGCCCGCAAGAGTCTGTCCCGTACGACGGCGGAGGCCCTCGGCCCGATCGTCGTACCACTGGTCACCAAGGTCGCGCTGCCCATCGCCATCGAGAGCCTTCGGCGCGGAGGCAAGTTCGACACCGATCGCTTCTACGAAGAGGCGAAGGAAAGCCTCGCCAAGGGCGTCAAGGAGAGCAAGCCCGAGCTCGAGGAGCTCAAGGAGCAGCTCTCCGAGCGCGGCGCGGATGTCTATGCGGAGGTGCGCAAGCAGGGCGCGGCCCTGCTCGAGTCGCTCTCCGAGAAGGGCTCCGCCCTCGCCGAGGACTGGATGGGCCGCGTGCGCCCGCGGCGTCGCCGCTTTCGTCTCGTCCACGCGCTGGCGATTCTGGGACTCGTGGGCGTCGGCGTGGCGCTGGTGGGTAGGAAATAAGGGGCGGGGACAAGCCCCGCCCCTACGCTCGTAGGGGCGGCCCTCGTGGCCGCCCCGATTAGCCGACCGCCAGCTTCTTGTATTTGATCCGGTGCGGCTGGTCGGCTTCGATGCCCAGCCGGCGCTTTCGGTCCGCCTCGTACTCCTGGTAGTTGCCCTCGAACCAGACGGCCTGGCTGTCGCCCTCGAAGGCCAGGATGTGCGTCGCGATCCGGTCGAGGAACCAGCGGTCGTGGCTGATGACGACGGCGCAGCCGCCGAAGTTCAAAAGCGCCTCTTCCAAGGCCCGCAGCGTGTCGACGTCGAGATCGTTCGTCGGCTCGTCCAAGAGCAGCAGGTTGCCGCCCTTCTTGAGCGTGCGCGCGAGGTGGAGGCGGTTCATCTCGCCGCCGGACAGGTCTCCGATTCTCTTCTGCTGGTCCTGGCCCTTGAAGTTGAACATCGCGACGTAAGCGCGGGACGGGATCTCGCGCTTGCCGAGCACGATCTTGTCCTGCCCCGCCGAGATTTCGTCGTGCACGGTCTTCGACGGATCCGGGCGGTCGCGGTCCTGATCCACGTAGGAAGCGACGACGGTCTCGCCGACCGTGAGCTTGCCGGCGTCCGGCTTCTCCTTGCCGACGATCATCTTGAAAAGCGTCGTTTTGCCCGCGCCGTTGGGGCCGATGATGCCGACGATCCCGCCTCGCGGCAGATCGAAGGACAGGTCTTCCATCAGCAGCCGATCGCCGAAGGCCTTGCGCACGCCCTCGGCTCGGACCACGACGTCTCCCAGGCGCGGACCGGGCGGGATGAAGAGCTCCTGCGTCTCGCCGCGCCCCTCGGGCCCCGATTCGTTCAGGAGTGACTCATAGCGCTCGATGCGCGACTTGCTCTTGGCGTGACGCGCCCGCGGCGACATCTTGATCCACTCGAGCTCGCGCTGGAGAGTGCGCCGCTTGGCGGTCTCGGCTTTCTCCTCGAGCTCGAGGCGCTGCTCCTTCTGCTCGAGCCAGCTCGAGTAGTTCCCTTTCCACGGAATGCCGGCGCCGCGATCGAGCTCGAGGATCCAGCCCGCAACGTTGTCGAGGAAGTAGCGGTCGTGCGTGACCGCGACGACGGTGCCGGGGTACTCGGCCAAATGCCGCTCGAGCCAGGCGACCGACTCGGCATCGAGATGGTTCGTGGGCTCGTCCAGAAGCAGCAGATCCGGCCTCTCCAGGAGGATCTTGCAGAGCGCGACACGGCGTTTCTCACCGCCCGAGATCTTGGTCACGTCGGCGTCGGGAGGAGGCAGCCTCAGGGCGTCCATCGCGATCTCGAGCTGACGGTCGAGCTCCCATGCATTGGCCGCTTCGATCGCGTCCTGGACGCGCTGGTACTCGGCCATGACCTTCGCGCTCTCGGCCTCCGAGAGGTCGTCGGCCAGCTTCTCGTTGAGCTCTTCGAAGCGCTTCAAGAGTCCCCGCGTCTTCGCGACGGCTTCCTCGACGTTTCCGAGAACGTTCTTCGACGTGTCGAGCCGCGGGTCCTGCGGAAGGAAGCCCACGCGCGTGCCCTCGGCCGGGAACGCCTCGCCGGCGAAATCCTTCTCCACGCCCGCCATGATCTTCAGCAGCGTCGACTTGCCCGCGCCGTTCAAACCCAGGACTCCGATCTTGGCGCCCGGGAAGAACGACAGATAGATGCCTTTGAGAATCTCGCGCTGCGGAGGGACCACCTTCCGCAGATTGACCATCGTGTAGATGTACTGGTGTGCCATAGGGCGGGGGAGTCTACACGATCCAGTGTCATCCCGAGCGCAGCGAGATAGCCGACCACCGAAGGCAGGCCCTCAGCAGTAGGCAACGCCGGGCGAAGCCCGCGCGTTCATCCCGAACTCGACAAGCGCGGGATCCCTCGTCGCTACGCTCCTCGGGATGACGGGCTTATCTCTCCGATGTTGATCCCCATCGTGCCCAGGAGCCTCTCCTCGTAGCGCACGCGCCCGAATCCCGCCTGCCGCATCAGTGCCTCGACGCCGCGCTGTGCGGGATAGCGCTCCAGGGAGGCGGGGATGTACGCGTAGGTGTCGGCATCCCCGTGAAAGATCCAGCCCATGGCGGGCATCACCGTGCCGAGATACGCGCGATAGAGCGCCGCGGGCACGGGCCGATCGGGCTTGCCGAAGTCGAGGACGACGGCCCGGCCTCCCTGGGCGAGAACGCGCCGCATTTCCGAGAGCGCGGCCGGAATGTCGGCCACGTTGCGCAGACCGTAGCCGATCGTGATGACGTCGAAGGCGCCGTCGGGGAAAGGGAGTCTCAGCGCGTCGGCCTGGACGAATCGCGTGCGATGGCGGCCTTCGTTCCGGCGGCGACGCGCGACTGCGAGCATCGGCAGCGTGAAGTCTGCGCCGACGACGGAGCCGGCGCCCATGTCCTCGGCGAGAAAGCAGAGGTCTCCGCTGCCGCAGCACAGATCCAGGACGCGCGGCGACTGCGGAAGCCGGGGTCCGGACAACGCCAACCGCACGGTCTGCCGCTTCCACCGCCGGTGCATCCCGAAGCTCATGACGTCGTTGACGAGGTCGTAGCGCCACGCCACGCGCGTGAACAACTCGCGCACATGGGGCGCGCGCTCCTCGTCATAGGACAGGTACTTGTTCGTCACGCGAGTGCAACTATAGATATAGACGTCACACGCGGAATGCTCTCTCCTGTTGTAAAGTTTCCAATTCCATGGCAGAGACGAAGACCAAGGCGGTCAGCGCCGACGAGGCGCGGCGGGTCGCCGAAGAGGCCCGGGAAAGCGAGTGGAAGGCGCCGTCCTTCCTGAAACAGATCTTCCTGGGCAACTTCCGCCTCGACCTGGTCCACCCCTTTCCGGCGGCGCCCCCGGAGCGGCCCGAGTTCCGTGCCTTCATGGACAAGCTCGAGCGCTTCCTCGTCGAGGAGGTCGACTCGGACGCGATCGACCGGGACGGCAAGATCCCGCCGCGCGTGGTCCAGGGCCTGGCCGCGCTCGGCGCCTTCGGCATGAAGATCTCGAAGGAGTACGGCGGCCTGGGCCTGACGCAGCGCGAGTACGGCGAGGCGATGAAGCTCATCACCAGCCGCGACGGGAACCTGGTCACGCTGCTTTCGGCCCACCAGTCGATCGGCGTGCCCCAGCCGCTGAAGCTCTTCGGGACCAAGGAGCAGAAGAAGAAGTACATGCCGCGCCTGGCGGCAGGCGCCGTGTCCGCATTTGCGCTGACCGAGGCGCACGTCGGATCGGATCCCGCGAATCTCTCGACGATCGCCACGCGCACGCCCGAGGGAGATTACGTCCTCGACGGCGAGAAGCTCTGGTGCACCAACGGCACGATCGCCGATCTCTTCGTCGTCATGGCACGCCATCCCGACACAAAGAAGATCTCGGCCTTCATCGTCGAGAAGTCGTGGCCGGGCGTCGAAGTCGTCATCCGGTGCCATTTCATGGGGCTCAAAGCGATCGAGAACGGCGTCATTCGATTCACGAATGTGAAGGTCCCGAAGGAGAACCTTCTCTGGGGCGAGGGCAAGGGACTGAAGCTCGCGCTGATCACGCTCAATACTGGGCGCCTCACTCTGCCCGCATCGTCGGCGGCGGTCGCCAAGCGCTGCCTCGAGATCTGCCGCGAGTGGGGGAACGAGCGCGTCCAGTGGGGACAGCCCATCGGCCGCCACGACGCGATCGCTCAGCTCCTGGCGGAAATGGCCGCGACGACTTTCGCAATGGACGCGATCACGGATCTCGCCTCTTCGATGGCGGACATGGGCGACCGCGACATCCGCCTCGAAGCCGCCGTCGCCAAGATGTGGAACTCCGAGGAAGGCTGGAAGATCGTCGACCGCACGCTCCAGATCCGCGGCGGCCGCGGCTACGAGACCGCCGACTCGCTCCGCGCGCGCGGAGAGCCGGGGATCCCGGTCGAGCGCATCATGCGCGACTTCCGCATCAATCTCATCTTCGAAGGCTCTTCGGAGATCATGCGCCTCTTCATCGCGCGCGAGGCCGTCGACACGCACTTGAAGGTCGCCGGGCCCTTCGCCGACCCGAAGGCCACCTTCTCCGCCAAGCTCGCCGCGCTACCGAAGATGACCGCGTTCTACGGCTGGTGGTATCCGTCGCGGTGGCTCGGCTGGGGCCATTGGCCGCGCTACTCGGAGTTCGGGCCGCTCGCGCGGCACGTGCGCTATGCCGAGCGCACCACCCGCCGTCTCTCCCGGGCTCTGTTCCACCAGATGCTGGAGCTCGGGCCCGAGCTCGAGAAACGTCAGGCGGTTCTCTTCCGCGCCGTCGATATCGGCGCCGAGCTTTTCGCCATGGCCGCCGCTTTGTCGCGCGCCGACGCCCTGCGCCGCGCCGGCGCCGCCGAAGCGCCGCGCGCCGTGGAGCTCACGGACATCTTCTGCCGCGGCGCCCGACGCCGCATCGCCGAGTTCTTCCGCGGCATCCGCTCCAACGACGACGTCGCGAAGTACCGCGCCGCCATGGGCGTCCTCGACGGCGACTTCGCGTGGCTCGAGGCGGGCATGGCGCCGGGGGAGTGGCTTACCGACAAGCCGACTTCTGCTCGACCCACTCCCTCCCGCGTCGCTTCGGTCTGACCTAGTCCGATCTCCGATCGGCTACACTCGCCCGCCGTGAAGAAAGCCCTCACGGCACTGGGTCTCGCAGCAGCTCTCGCAATCGGGTGCCTCTACGGATTCGCCGCCATGGAGAAGCGCTGGTTCCCGTTCCGCTTGATGCGCGCCGCGTACCAGAAGGTGAAGCCGGGGGTGGAGCCGCGGCGCGCGGTGATTGCGGCGGCGGATGCGGGC
>JBKOVK010000032.1:0-10091 GCA_046724475.1 Acidobacteriota bacterium
GCGTCCCGACGGCTCGGGATCCTTTCCGCGAAGCACGGCGTCGGAGAAGTGGACGAGCTCGGCCGCGAACTGGTCGCGCTTGGCGAACCGCCGTTTGCGCGTCCGGCCGTCGACGGTCACCGAGAGCTCGAGCGGCTGCGCGTACTCGTACGCCGGGTCCAGGTGCAGGAATCCCCTCGTGCCGATCACCTCGTACCAGCCCTCGTCGGCCGCGCCGAAGCTGCACAGGAACGACGCCAGCCTCTCTTCGGGGAACCGCAGCTGGCACGCCATCATCTCGGGCGACTTCGCAAACCGCTTCGCGTCGCGGCTCGCCGACCACGCGAACGCCTCGGTCGGCTCGTCTCGGAAGAGATACCGCGCGGCGTTGATGCAATAGATCCCGATGTCGTAGATCGGGCCGCCGCCCTTCTCGTGGGAGTTGAGGCGGATGTTCTCCTCGTCCTCGACCGGCATCGTGAAGACCGACGCGAAGATGCGCGGCACTCCCAGCCGGCCGGACCGGACGGTCTCGATGGCCTCGAGGTTCGCGCCCTCGAAGTGCAGCCGGTACGCCGTCATCAGCCGGACGCCGTTGCGCGAGGCCGCGTCGATGATCTCCTCGCAGTCTCTCTCGGTCACGGCAAGGGGTTTTTCGCAAAGGACGTGCTTGCCGGCCTCGGCCGCGGCGACGGCGTAGTCGCGATGCAGGTGGTTGGGCAGCGCGATGTAGACCGCGTCGATCTCATCGCCGGCGAGGCAGTCGGCGAAGCCGCGATAGTCGTAGACCTTCGAGAGCCGGTAGCGCCGCGCCAGCGCGTCGCGCTTGACGGGATCGTCGGAGACGAGAGCGGCGAGCTCCGAATTTTCGGCGGCATGCCGGAAGGCTGGCAGGACGGCAACCTGCGCGATGTGTCCCAGACCCACGACCGCGTAGCGGACGCGGCGTTTGCCGGGACGCGCGACGGATCGGGCGGAGTTTCGCTTCCGTCGAGGCATGATCTCCTCCCGCCTCTCCGGCATTGCAACGTTCGTTCCAAAACGAGTCACCGTGGCCCGAAACTCGCAATGAGAAATCGGCGTGACGAAGGAAGTGAAGGCCGCGCGCAAGGTGTTCAACCTGATCGGCCGGCTGTCCCACGGCGTCAGCGCGACGTGCGCGGCATTGGCGTTTCTCCGTCCTCCCCGCTCCGCGCCGAGGCCCGGCGAGCGCCGCGTCCTGTCGGGAGGAAAGGTCTCGTTCATACGCGGCTCCCAGGGACGCATCGCTGTCTGGCAGTGGGGTTCGGGTCCGCGCGTCCTTCTGGTCCACGGCTGGGGAGGACATGCGGGACGGTTGAGCCGTTTCGTGCCGGCGCTGACGGCCGCCGGCTTTGGTGTCGCGTCGTTCGATGCTCCGGCGCACGGCGCGTCGGACGGATGGTTCGCCTCGCTGCCCGACTTCGTCGAGGCGATCGGCGCGGTCGCGTCCGAAGTCGCGCCGATCGCGCTGATCGGGCACTCGATGGGAGCCGCGGCGTGCGCGCTCGCGGTCCGCGACGGTCTCGACGTCAAAGCCGCGGTGCTGGTCGCCCCGTTCGTGGATCCCGAGAAGTACACCTCGCGTTTCGCGCGCTATCTGAGACTGTCGGAGGCGGCCACGGCCGGCATGAAGGAGAGACTGCAGCAGCGCTACCGGGTGCGATTCCGGGATCTGATGCTCACGACGTCGCCTCCCCCGGTGCGCACGCTCGTCGTGCACGACCGCGGCGACTGGCGCGTGCCGATCCGCGACGGGATGGCCGTGGCGCGGACCTGGCCGCAGGCGACCCTGTTCGAGACGCGGGGCCTGGGGCACCACAAGATCCTGCGCAGCGCCCTAGTGATTCGCGAGGCGGTCGAGTTCCTTGGCGGGCCCGTCCGCGCGGAGGCGCCGCGCTCGGCCGCGCCCGTGGTTGGCCGCCTTCAGGCCGGGATGGGTACGCTACTCGCCGGGGCCGCCGCCGCCCACTAGCGGAAGGTTGCCGACGGCGCCGGAGTCGGCCGAGGAGAGCGCGACCTTGGAGTCCTCCTCGACCCGAACGTTCTCGCCCGGGTTCAGGAAGAGGTTGCTTTCGAGGCCGTACTGGCGCGTGTAGAGGTCGAAGTATCGGCCGCCCCGGGCGAGCAGCTCCTCGTGCCGTCCCCTCTCGACGATCCGTCCGCCCTCGACGACCAGGATCGTGTCGGCACGGCGGATCGTCGAGAGACGGTGGGCGATGACGAACGTCGTCCGGCCCTTCATCAGCTCGGCGAGACCTTCCTGGATCAGGGCCTCGCTCTCGGAGTCCAGCGAGGACGTCGCCTCGTCGAGGATCAGGATGCGCGGATCCGCCAGGATGGCACGGGCGATCGCGACGCGCTGACGCTGACCGCCGGAGAGCTTGACTCCGCGTTCGCCGACGATCGTGTCGTAGCCGTCGGGCAGCTTCTCGACGAACTCGTCGCAGCGCGCGATGGCGGCGGCCTTCAGGACCGCTTCGCGAGTGGCGTCGGGGCGCGAGTAGGCGATGTTCTCGAAGACGGTGCCGTCGAAGAGGAAGTTGTCCTGGAACACGACGCCGATCTGGGAGCGGTAATCCGACAGGCGGACCTTCGAGAGGTCCCGTCCATCGGCCAGGACCGAACCGTGCGTCGGCCGATAGAAGGCCGCTACGAGCCCGATCATCGTGCTCTTGCCGGCGCCCGAAGGGCCGACCAGGGCCGTGACGGTACCCGGCCGCGCGGCGAAGGACACATCGTGGAGAACCGGAATGCCCTCTTCGTAGGAGAACGACACGTCGCGAAACTCGACCGCGCCTTCCAGAGGCGGCAGCGGCTCCCGGGCGGCGTCTCCCGCGTCCTCGGCGAGTTCCTCGCGCAGCTCCCGGATCCGTTCGAGGCCCGCAAAGGCCTCCGTGATCTGACTGCCGATCGAGACGATCTGGATGACGGGCCCGACGAGGAGACCCAGATAGAGCGAGAACGAGACGAAGGAACCCACCGTCATGCGCCCGGCCTCGATCTCGTGGGCGCCGACCCAGAGAATCGCCACCCCGACGACCCCCAGCAACAGCGTCGAGAACGAGGCGACCGCGGAGAATCCGGTCATCGTCTTGGCCACGTTGCGGAAGAGGCGGTGCACGCCCTCTGTGAAGATCAACGCCTCCCGGCGCTCCGCGCGATACGCCTTGACGACGCGGATGCCCGAAAAAGACTCGGTCAGGCGGCCCGAGACCTCGGCGTTGATCTTCGAGCGTTCCCGGAAGAGCGGCCGCAGTGTCTTGAAGGCGTAGAGCAGGACGAGGCCGAAGAGCGAGAGGACGCCCAGTGCGATCAGCGTCAGCTTGACGCTGAAGTAGAAGAGGATCGCGAGGGCGAAGACCGCCGTCAGAAGCCCTCCGGCGAGCTCGACCAAGCCCGTTCCCACCAGGTTACGGATGCCTTCGGCGTCGGTCATGACGCGCGACAGGAGAACGCCCGTCTTGGTCTGGTCGAAGAAAGCCACCTTCAGCCGGCCGACGTGGGACTGGACGGCGCGGCGCATGTCGGTGATGGAGCGCTGGGCCGCCTTTCCGAGGACCTGCGAGAGGGCGAAACCCGTGATCGCCTGGATGAGCGTCGCGGCGCCGGCGGCGGCCACGAGCGGAAGGAGCAGCTGGCGACGGCCCTTCCCGATGACGTCGTCGAGCAGGATCTTGGTCGTGCCGGGCAGGATCATGCCGGCGAGACGGCTGACGAGCATGAGTCCGAGCCCGAGGGTCAGCCGGCCCCGGCGGGCAGCGATCAACTCCAGAGCGTCCCGGGCGATGACCTTCCACGAGGGGCTCTTTTTCTTCTTCGCGTCCTCTTCGGGCCGGGCCCGGCCGCCCCGGTTGCGCTCGGCTCGCGCCATGCGCGAGGTCATGCCGCCGCCGGTTAGACCGAGCTTTGCCATAGCTGAGGAGACTCCGCGTGGGACAGGCAATTGTAGGAAGGCACGTCAGGATTGTACGGGCGCAACGTGGCTCGGAAGGGAAATTGGGTCACGAACTAACTACGCGCAAAGAGTCGGATACGACGCATCAAGATCATATTGACAAACTTATTTGTACGGACAAATATATTTTTCAGTGGTCGAGACTCTGCCTCCTCTTCAGAGCGTCACCGACGTGCAGCGGGCTGCTTCGCTGCTGGATCCTCTGCGACTTCGGCTCCTTTCCCTGGCCCGGGAGCCCGTTTCGGCGAGCGAGCTGGCCCGGCGCGTCGGGCTTCCCCGGCAGCGCGTCAACTACCACGTTCGGGCGCTCGAACGCGCCGGCTTCCTGAGAGCCGCCGAGCGCCGCCGCCGCCGCAACCTGATCGAGCAACGGTACGTGGCGACGGCCCGTTCCTACGTGCTCGCCCCGGGTCTGCTGGGACCGGTCGGCGCCGACTGGCGCGCGATCGCGGACACCGCTTCCGCCGACTATCTGCTGGCCCTGACCGAGCAGGTCCGAGCGGACGTGACGCGGGCCGCGGAGGAGGCCGCCGCGCGGGAACAGCCGCTGACGACGCTCTCGATCAAGTCGCAGTTCCGGTTCGAGACCGCGGCGGACCGGGCTGCTTTCGCCGAGGCGGTCCGAAGCGCTCTCGTCGACGTCATCGCGCGGCATTCTTCGCCCAACCAGCTGGAGAACGGACGCCCCGGGCGCGGGCGACCTTACCGCCTGGTCCTGACTTGCTATCCGGCTCCGTCCGAGGAGCCCGAAACGCCGAAGGGAGGCTGATGTGGAGAGTTCGCATTCGGGAGTCGGCCGATGATCGGCCAGGTCATCTCGCTCGTGGGCGCCGCACTGATCCTCCTGGCGTTCGCCGGCCAGCAGTCGGGTCGCCTGAAATCCGAGGATCGCGCCTACCTGCTGTTGAACCTGCTCGGAGCGGCGATCCTGACTTACTTCGCGGTGAAGGTCGAGAACCTGGGCCTGACCGTGCTCGAAGGAAGCTGGACCCTGATCAGCCTCTGGTCGGTCGTGAAGAGCCTGAGGGCGTCTCCGCAACGAGGATGAGGCGCGGGGAGCCGATGGCGAAGGGTTGCCCGTCCAGGGATCCGAGAAGCTCGACCGTCGAGAGCCCGGCGCGATCGAGCATCCGGACCAGCTCGTTGGCCGTGTAGACGCGGTGGGATCCGAGCTTGGTCTCGGTCCTTTCGCCGCGAACGATCGTGTAACGAGTCTCGACACGGCCCTCCCGCGGGTCGTAGCGGTTGTCCTCGATGAACCGGAAATCGCCGACCTGCGCTTCTTCGTGCGGCACGAGCCTTGGCAGAATCGATTCGGCGGCCTGCCCGTAATCCAACGCGAAGCGCCCTCCGGGCTTGAGTGCCTGCGCCACGGATTCCAGAAACGTCGCGTGGCCCTCGTCGTCGAGGAAGCCGAAGCTGTTGCCGAAGCAGAAGGCGGCGTCGAACGCGTCCGTCCAGGGCAGGAAGCGCATGTCGCCCTGGCGAAGGTCGAGCGGCAGTCCCCGCTCCGCGGCGGCGCGCCCCGCCTCGTGGAGGAACTCGTCGGAAATATCGAGTCCGGACATCGAGCAGCCCCTCTCGGCCAGCGGAATCATCAGCCGGCCGGCGCCGCAGGCGACGTCGAGAACTCGGGCGTCGTCGAAGACACGGAGCTTCTCCCAGAGAAACGCGACGTCGGCGCGAGTGGCCTCCTCGGGAAGGGCGGCCTGCCAGAACTCGACGGCAAGGCCCGAGAAGAACTCGCGCCACCACTCGGGATTCGCTTTACCTTCGCTCATAGATCTGGCGGTCGAGGATCTCCATGTAACGCACCGGGTCCTCGACCTTCCGGAACCCGGACTTCTCATAGAGCCCGTGTGCATCGCGGGTCGTGAGCACCCATTTGCGGAGGCCTTGGAGGTCCGGATGTGCGCGGATCACCTCCATCAGCCAGATCCCTAGGCCGTGGCCGCGGTGGGATTCCAGGACGAACACGTCGCAGACATAGGCGAACGTGGCGCGATCCGAAATGACGCGCGCGAAGCCGACCTGCGAATCGCCGTCGTAGATCCCGAAACAGAGCGAGCCCTGGATCGAGCGGTCCACGATCTCGCGAGGAATGCTCCTGGCCCAATACGAAAAACGCGACAGATAGTCATGGATCAACCCGTGGTCGAGCCGCGAGGAATCCGTCGAAATCGAGAAGGTGCCGCGTGTGACTTCCATGCCGGCGTTTCGGGCGCCTATCCTTACACGCGCGCGCCCCGGATTTCGGGCACTTCGACGATCTTCATCCCGACGGCGGGGTTTTCGATGGCCCGCACGATCGCCGCGGCCATCTGATCGAGGGTGACGAGGCCGAGGCGTCGGGCGGTCTCGCGCGTTCCCGGGAGGCGCTCGGCGATCCAGTAGCCGGGCAGGAGGAGATACGGCCAGCGGTGCCCCGGCCCCAGGACGTACCAGGGACGAAGGACGGTCGCGTTCAATCGGGTCTGCGCGAGGAATGCCTCGGCCTCGGCGCGCGCCTGCCAGTACGCCTTCATGGCCGGGGCGGGGTGCGCGACGCTGACGTAGACGAAGTGCGACACGCGGGCGCCGGCGGCGGCGGTTGTGGAAGCCTTCGCCGATGCGAGGTCGACGCTGCGAAACAAAGCGGCCTTCGCGGGACTCGGGTGCGGGACCCCGATCAGCTGCAAGAACGTGTCCGCGGGTGCGACCCGCGCCGCGAAGGAAACGGCGTCGAGCGCGTCGCCGATCACGGGCTCGACACCCGTCGGAAGCCTTCCCTCCGACCCGGGGCGCGCAAGCGCCTTGACCGAGTGGCCGCGGGCGAGGAGGTCGGGCACGACGCGACGCCCGAGATAGCCCGTGGCGCCCGTGACGAAGATCGAATGGCTCGGCATCTTCGAGTCCTTTCATCCTATGCTCTGGCTCAAGAGCGATGCGCGACGGCGTGACGCTGCCCCTGTGGCTCGCGATCGTCCTGGTGCTGCTGGCGGCGTGGGCTGCCGTCGACCGCCTTCTGATCCCGAGCGTCCGGTACCTCGTGCGCCGCCGGGTCAACCGCGTGCTCGAGGAGCTCGAGACCCGGCTGAAGATCCGCATCCCTCCGTTCAAGCTCACCAAGCGGGAAGTCCTGATCGACCGTCTCCTCTTCGATCCCCAGGTGCAGCACGCCGCCGAGGCGTACGCGCGCGAGCGCGACATGCCGCGCGAAGTCGTCATGGCACAGGTTTCCCGGTATGCCCACGAGATTGTCCCGGCGTTCAACGCCTACGTCTATTTCCGGGTCGGTTACTGGCTCGCGCGCAACCTCGCGCGTTCTCTGTACCGTGTACGCCTCGGCTACTCCGACGAGGCGAGTCTCTCGGCGATCCCTTCCAACGCCACGGTCGTGTTCCTGATCAACCACCGCTCCAACATGGACTACATCCTCGTCGGGTACCTCGCGGCGGAAAAGGCGGCGCTGTCCTATGCCGTCGGCGAGTGGGCGCGCATCTGGCCGCTGCAGACGCTGATCCGGGCGATGGGCGCGTACTTCGTGCGGCGCAACTCCAGGGACCCTCTTTACCGAAAGGTTCTGGAGCGCTACGTCGCCATGGCCACCGAAGCCGGCGTGACCCAGGCGGTTTTTCCCGAGGGGGGTCTCTCGCGAGACGGAAAGCTTCGTCCTCCCAAGCTCGGCATCCTCGACTACATGCTGCGGGCCTTCGATCCGGAAGGCCCGCGGGAGATCGTCTTCATTCCGGTCGGGATCAACTACGACCGCACCTTCGAGGACCGCTCTTTCTTGAAGGAGCTCGCGCCCGGCGCAGCGCGCGCCGGAACCGGAGAGTCGCTCGTCACCACGGCGCGCTTCATCGGACGTAACCTCTGGCTTCGCGCGCAGAACCGCTGGCATCGCTTCGGGTATGCGTGCGTCAACTTCGGCTCGCCGGTCTCGCTGTCGGCGTACCTGTCCCGCCACGGGCTCGACTTCCGCGCGCTTCCGAAGGAGGAGCATTCCCGGCGGCTCGAGGAGTTCGGGCGCGAGCTGATGGCCTCGGTCGCCCGCGTCATCCCGGTCGTCCCCGTCTCGCTGGTCGCGACGGTGTTCGTTCGAGAGCCGGCTCGGGCCTGGAGCGAGCTGGAGTTGAAGGGCGAGGTGCTGCGGCTGATGGAGGAGCTCGACCGTCGCGGCGCGCACGTCTACCTTCCGCGCGGAGACCAGGACTACGCGATCACGGTCGGGCTGCGTATGCTCACGCTTCGTCGCTTAGTCGACGACACGGGGGGTCTCTACCGCGCCCGACAAGACGAGCTGCCCCTGTTGACGTACTACGCGAGCTCGATCGCGCACTTGTTCCCATGAACCGCTGACGCCTGTGCTTCAATACCGCGCCAATGTTCAGGCGCGGAGTTCTTCTCGTTCTCGCCCTGTGTCTCGGAGGCGCCGCGCCGGCGCCCGAGGCCCCGGCCCGGCTCGAGGCCGAGATGTCGTCGCGCGAGAAACGCCTCGCGAGCCTGTGGGCGGAGTACTGGCGCGCGCAGTACCGCGTCGCGCTCGGCGACAAGGACGCTTCCACACTTCGGATTCGCGCCGAGATCCGCGAGGTCCTGACGGCTTCGGGGTTCCCCGAGACGCTGGCGCAGACCCGGTTCGCCGAGCCTCTCGTCGAGCGCCGCCGGCAGTTGTTTCTCGAGGAGACGGCCGACGCCCGGATCGCCGGCGACCCGGAGCTCGCGGCGCTGACCGAGGATCTCGAGAAGACCTACGCGGCGGCGCGATTCACGGTCGGCGGGAAGAAAATCGCGCGCGCCGAGCTCAACACGATCGTCTCGCAGGACCCGGACCGTGCGAAGCGCCGGCAGGCCTGGGAAGCCCGCGCCGAGATGGAGCGCCTCGCGGGAGCGCGGGTGCGCGAGGCCATGGCCCTGCGCGAGAAGCTCGCGCGCAAGTACGCCGGGCAGTCCTATCCCGACTTCATGCTGCGCCGCAACCAGGTCGACCGCGCGAAGATGCGCGCGGCCTTCGAGGAGATAAGGCGCGGCACCGAGGAGGAATTCGGCCGCCTCGCTGCGCGCGCGAAGCGCGAGCTCGGCGTCGAGCGGCTCGAGCCCTGGGACCTCGACTATTTCTCTTCGAGACTTTCTGGCCCGGAGACCGACCGCGCGCTCGCTCGCGCGAAAGCGTGGCCGAGAATCCAGGCGCTGGCGCTTTCCCTCGGATACGACTTCCCGAAGCTGCCCGTGACGTTGAAGATCGCCGACATCGCCTTCGGCGGCGGCACGTACCCCATCCTCTACGGGAAAGAGGTCCGCATCCTCGTCAACACCTACGAGGGTTTGATGTTCACGGACACGCTCCTCCACGAGTCGGGGCACGCGCTGCACTATTGCTATGACTCCGAGTCGACGTTTCTCCTGCAGAGCAACTACGCGCAGCCGTTCGACGAGGGCCTCGGCCAGGTCATGGCGCTGTGTCTTTACGAGCCTGACGTAGCGCTGCGCTTCTTCGGCCTTTCGCGCGAGGAAGCCTCGCGGCTCTCCGAAGCGTACCGGCTCGGGAGCCTCTACGACCTGAGGCAGCGGATCGCCTCCTCGCTTTTCGAGCTGGAGGCCTACGCGAATCCGGGACAGGATCTCGCGGCCGCCTACGACCGGCTTTTCCAGGCGCACGTCGGCGTCTCGGCGCACGGCCTTCCGGTCTGGGTGTTCAACCCTTTCTACGCGACCGGCCCGATCTATCTGCAGAGCTACGTCCTCGCCGAGATGATTGGACGCCAGGTGCATCGCGCCGTGAATCGAAAGTTCGGAGCGTCCTGGGGACTTACCGCGGGGGACTACCTTCGCGCGCGCCTCTTCTCGAAGGGCGGAAGTCAGACGATGGACCAGATCCTGGAAGAGGCGACGGGGGAGCCTCTATCGACCTCGGCGCTCGTCGAAGCTCTGACTTCCCGTCCGTGATATCTCTGCCCCAACTCGCAGGAGGACAACCATGAGCTCGGCTCTCGACCGGCGGGCGCTCCTGAAGCTCGGAGCGCTGGGAAGTGTCTCGGCGCTGGCAGGAACGACCGCTCGCGCGCAAGCGCCGGCCGCGGCGGCCCCCGAAGCCTTCGAGCTCGAGGAGGCCACCGTCGCCGATCTCCAGAAACGGATGGAGTCCGGGCAGGAC
>JBKOVK010000153.1:0-9767 GCA_046724475.1 Acidobacteriota bacterium
GGTCGCCGCCGCAGAAGCGTCGCAGCAGAGGTTCGGAGTCGCGTGTCACGCCGACGTTGACGCTCGCCAGTCTCATCAACCAGTGAAGGGCGAGCCGAGACCGTCGGGACAGACGATCGATGACGTCGGGGAGGCTTCCTCTATAGTGCACGAGAAGCGGAACGCGGCACGCCCGCACCATGCTTGCTACGAGCAGATCTCGCCAAACGCCGAGCGGTGACATGCAGCAGTTGACATGAACGAGCTCGGGGCGGTTCACGACCAGGCGGTAAAGCAGGCGGACGATGAGCCCGACCGCGGCCAGGGCCTTGGGGCCCAGCGGGAGGCCGTCGCCGGACCGGATTCCGCCGACGCTTTCGAACAGGAATCGATAGCCCGAATTCGAGGCGCAGCGGCGCAAGGCTCCCGCCCAGGTCGCGATCCCGCCGTGGGTGGGAGGAAGATACGAGATCACGAGGACCCGACGCGGCCACGTCATACGCGAAGGCTTCGACGCGCCTTGCGGAAGAGGACGGGCATGTTGAGATTGCCGTTTCGGGCCGCCAAACGGATCTTCGCAATGTCGCCATACAGGCGAGTCGCCTTCATCTCCTGCGGGGTGACACCCGGCAGCTTCATTCCTTGCACCAGATAGGGGAAGGGCTGGTCCGCGGGAGCCCTCAACAGATCGTGTTTCAGGGCCAGCTCCCAGAGAGGGGTGCCCGGTCTCGGGGTCGCGACGTTGGTATACATGTAGTGGAGAAGGCCGCGTCTTCCGAGAGCGAGGGCCCAGCGAATGGTTCTCCGAGAGTCTTCCGTCGTCTCCCAGCAGAGCTGCCCGGCCTCTTCCCAGGCCGAATAAAACTGGAAATAGCCGGCGATCTTGATTCCCCGTACCGCGAGCGTGGCGCAAGAGCTCTCGATCTGCTCGACCGTGACCTGTTTCTGAACGCCCTTCAGCGTCCGATTCGAAGCGCTCTCAAAACCCATTGAGACGAGCCACACGTTGGCGGCGACCATCGCGTCGGCCATGGCCTCCGGCATGACGTCGCCACGGATGTTGAAATTGAAAAACAAGTCCTCGTGACCGAGCGCGGCAATCCGGTGGAGCAGGTCGAGACCCCACGCGGTGCCCGCATTGAACTCCTCGCACCAGAGGCGCATCTCTCGAACCCCCCGGTCGTACAGGAAGCGGATCTCCTCGATGATGTTGCCGGGAGAGCGCGAGCGATAGGTCGGTCGGCCGAAGATCTTCCACACCGGCTCCGAGCAGAACGTGCAACGAAACGGGCACCCCCGGCTGATGAGCACGCCGAGGTACGGGCGTCGCTTGCTGTACGGCATTCCGGGGAATCGATCGAAATCGATCATGTCCCACGCGGGCCAGGGAAAGGAATCGAGGTCCTTTCGAAACGGAGAGGGTGGAGTGTGCCCGAGCGAGGAGCCCGTCCGAAATACGGCACCGGGGATCTCTTCGAAGCGCGGGCGGCCGTTGCGGAAGGCTTCCACGATGCGGACGACGGTGTCCTCGCATTCCCCCTGGAAGCACGCGTCCGTCGGCGTCATGGTCATGACCTCGTCGGCCATGATCGACACGTGGGAGCCTCCGGCGATGACGGGGAGCGAGGGGAATCGCTCCTTGACGGCGCGCAGGGTTCGGCAGCCCAGGCGCGCCATCGGGGTCTTGTACGAAAGACCGTAGATGTCGGGCCGGTAGTCTTCGATCGCGCGGAGGTGGTCGCGCATCGTCCCGAAGCCCTGCAGGTATCGAACCTCTACGTCCGCGGAGGAGAAGGCCTTCCGGAGAGCGCCGAGGAGATAGAGAAGCCCCATGGTGGGCTGGTAATAGATGTAGTGCTCTTCCTCGACGGGCGGGTCGGCCAACATCACCCGCAGAGGCCTCGCGCCGGAACGTGCCGGGCTCACGGTGGAGCGCCCGGATTTCCTCTCGGGATCCCGGAGTCTGTTCCGTCGAGAAACCCGACGCCTCGATTGTCCGGAACGGTCCCGGTCGGCCCTCTTCGAGGGAACGACCTGGTCACGATGTTTAGTCTATATTTAGGAAGGGTCGGAAGAAGCGATCTCTTTCGGATCCCCGACGGCCTCGAGCAGTCCGTGCGCGAGGAGGACGTCGGCGGCCGCGCGGACCTGCTCGAAGGGCAGCCCGGCGCGTTCGGCGATGTCGAGGAGCGCGGGCCCTCCGTCGGACTGGTTCAACACCCAGAGCATCGCCATCTGGAGCTGGCCGGGATCGGGCTCGCCTCCGATCGCGCGGTAGAGCCCGCGCTTGCCGAGCTGCGGCTCGCCCTTCGGATGCGTGTTGCGATACCGCTCGTTGCCCTCGAGAACCGCGAGGACCGAGAGGTACGCGGAGAGCGAGCCGGCCAGGCTCTCGGGCCGGACGAAGCCGACGTCGTCCGCGGACGTGTGGTACTCGCGGTACTGGCCGTGCGGCGTGCGCGTCAGGCTCCCGACCGGAAGGTTGAAACCGGGGGAGTTGTACTGGCGCTCGTCGTAACCGTACGGCGAGAACTCGGCGACCCGGTGGGGCTGCCCGGACGCTTTCAGGACGTGCTGCGCCGCGCGGTCGATCTCGGCGTCGCCCCGTCGGGTCTTCTTGTAGGTCAGCGGGCCCGCGTCGCCGACGCACGCGGCGGTCAATCCGTGCCGCACGCGCGAAACGGTGTCGTCGTTGGCGGCGAGCCAGGTGATCGAGCCGATGGTTCCCGGCACGAAGAGGAAGCGGTACGACAGCCGCCTCGAAGCCTTTGCGAGCAGCTGCGCCAGCGTCGTCAGAAGGGCGACGCCCGAGAGGTTGTCGTTCGCGAGGGACGGATGGCAGCAGTGGCACGAGATCAGGACCTCGTCGCGGGAGGAGCCGGGCAGAAACAGCTCACCGTAGCTCAGGCTTCCGGGCTCGAGGCTCGAGTCGATCACGACGTCGTAGGTGGCCTCGGGGAGCCGCGCGAGCTCGTTGTGAGCGAGGCAGAAGCCCCAGTCCTCGGAGTAGTAGGAGGTGCGATACGGAATCCAGTCCGGCCGGTCCGGAAGGGCGTGGAGTCTCGGGCGAAGCTCCGACAGCGTCATGCGCGTGCGGACGGGCACGCTGTAGTTGACGACGTGGAGGTTGGACTTGCGAAAGTCGATGACCCGTTCTCCGCGGGCGTTTGCGACC
Source organism: Acidobacteriota bacterium (assembly GCA_046724475.1). Classification (GTDB taxonomy): domain Bacteria; phylum Acidobacteriota; class Thermoanaerobaculia; order UBA5066; family Gp7-AA6; genus DAHUXD01. The sequence goes on from JBKOVK010000153.1 coordinate 3,155, forward strand.
CAGGCGTCACGGATGTTCCACTCGCGGGGCACCGTCCAGTCCAGGACCTGTGTTCCCGACGGGACCTCGCGGATCGACAGGCCGGTGTCCTGCGCAACCCGTCGGAGCGTGGCGCGAAGGCCCTCGCCCGTGATGCTGCGGCAGATGGGGTAGAGCTCGGCGACGAGGGCATGCATCTGCCGGCCGAGCGCGGCGAAGTCGGCCGAGGCCTTCACGGCCGCCACGGACGCCGGCGTCATCGGGATACGTCCGGATACGTCCGGTCGCGCTCGGCGATGACCCGGACGGGCTCGGGCCAGACGATGCCGAAGGCGGGATCGTCGTAGCGCACGCCAGCGCCGTGCTCCGGGCTGTACGGCGCCGACATCTGGTAGGCGACCTCGGTGGAATCCTCGAGGGTCAGGAATCCGTGGGCGAAGCCCTCCGGGATGTAGAGCATCTTTCGGTTCTCGAAGTCGAGGCGGACGGCGAAGTGGCCGTGAAACGTGGGGGAGCTCGGCCGCAGGTCGATGATCACGTCGTGGATCGCGCCACGCGTGCACCGCACGAGCTTGACCTCGGCAAACGGCGGCCGCTGATAGTGCATCCCCCGCAGCGTCCCCCGCCGCTCGTTGAACGACAGGTTGGCTTGCGCGACCCGCGGATCGAGCCCCTTCTCCTCGAACTCCCGGGCGCAGAACGTGCGCGCGAAGAAGCCGCGCTCGTCCGCGAACCGCTCGGGCTCGATCACGAAGGCGCCGCGAAGCGGGGTCTCGAGCAGGCGCATCAGGAGATCAGTTCGACGCGCGGGATCGGGATGACGAACCTCCCTCCCCAGTCGCGCACGTAGGAAAGCTGCTCCACGATCTCATTCTTGAGATTCCAGGGCAGGATCAATATGTAGTCGGGCTTCGTCTCCCGGATCTTCTCGGGGGGAAAGATCGGGATGTGTGTCCCGGGCGTGAAGCGCCCGTGCTTGTAGGGATTCCGGTCCACGGCATAGTCGACGAAGTCCGTGCGGATGCCGCAGTAGTTCAGAAGCGTGTTTCCTTTTCCGGGAGCGCCGTAGGCCGCGATGCGCTTGCCTGCGCGGCGGGCCTCGATGAGGAAGTCCAGAAGCGCGCGCTTGGTCTCCTCGACGCGCGGCGCAAAGGAGAGGTAGCGGTCGAGGCTGCGGAACCCGGCGGCCTCCTCCTCCGCTGCGAGCCTCCCGACGGCGGCCTCGGTCGGCCGGCGGGCTCCGTCGTGGCACGCGAAGATCCGCAGCGACCCTCCGTGCGTCGGCAGCTGTTCGACGTCGAAGAGCCGCAGGCGATGCGCGGCGAAGACGTCGCGGACCGTCAGGAAGGAGAGGTACGAGAAGTGCTCATGGTAGATCGTGTCGAACTGGTTCTCTTCCATCAGCCGCCAGAGGTGCGGGAACTCCATCGTGATCGCGCCCTCGGGCGCGAGAAGCGTCGCGAGACCCCCGACGAAGTCGTTGATGTCGGGGACGTGCGCGAGCACGTTGTTGCCGACGATGAGATCCGCCGGCCCGGGGTCTTTCGAGAGATCCGCCGCCGTCTCCCGGCCGAAGAACCGCACGACAGTGGGCACTCCCTTCTCGACCGCGGCCTTCGCCACGTTCGCGGCCGGTTCGACGCCGAGAACCGGGATCCCCTTGCGCACGAAGTACTGAAGGAGATAGCCGTCGTTGCTGGCAATCTCGACGACCCGCGAGCGCGGCGTGAGGCCGAACCGCGTCGCGGCCATGTCCGTGTACGCTTCGGCGTGCCGGAGCCAGGACGTGGAGAACGACGAGAAGTACGCATACTCGGTGAAGATTTCGATCGGTGACACGTACTCCTGCAGCTGGACCAGCAGGCAGCGCTCGCAGACCCAGACCTTCAGTGGGTAGAAGGGCTCCATCCGGTTCAGGCCCTCCTCCGGGAGAAAGCTCTCGCACAGCGGAGACATGCCCAGGTCCGCGAACGTGTGCCGCAGGGGAGTCCCGCAGAACCGGCAGGCTGGAAGCGACTTCTCCATGCGGTCGTCAGCCGTTGCGGACCCGGCTGCGCGCGATCAACGCCTCCGCGAGATATGCCTCGCTGTTGAACACCGGCAAACCGATGCGGCCGCGAGGCCGGAAGACCTCACCCGGAGCTCCGGTCGAGAACATCCAAAAATGCTAGCACGGCCCATGCGGCGGGAGCCGCGGAGCGTCACTGCTCGGGGTAGTAGGTCGGATCCTGCGTCGTATTGTCGATGACCGAGCCAAACGCGAATACCGGATTCCCTCCACCGTCGATCGCGATCGACAGCGTTTCTCCGGCGGGGATGGCGGCGGAAGGAAAGAGGCTGACGAGATTGCGCTGGACGTATCCGCGCGGCGGCACGACAACCGCGGCGCTGGCGAGCGGGATTGCGGGCGACCGGATCAGGGTCAGCGCAACCGTGGCGTTGCCCGCGCCGGGATTGAGCAGGCCCAGGTTGGATCGAAACGTGGCGTCCTGTCGCAGGCCGAGAATGGTTCCGCCCGGCGCGAAGTCCTCGGCGGAGACCGCATCGACCTGCTGCCCGACCGTTCCTTCGGTGAGCTCGGCGGGGGTGGAGATTCGCTGGAATGCCGTGACGCCGGGGGAACGGTCGCTTTCGATTCTCAGAGCGCCGTAGGTTTCTTTCTTCCCGAAGAGCTCGTTGAGCGCGTCGTCCGAATGCAGCGTCTCGAACGGGGCCAGCACGAGCGTCGCGGTCGGCGCCGTGGTGTTGTCGCGGTCGTGCTCGAGAAACGTCACCGTCAAGGTCGTCAGGCCGCTTTCGCCGTTCGTGATGGAAAGCTCGCTCGTGAAGAGCGAGCCGCCGGCGCCCGATACGTTTGCGATCGCCGGCACGTACTGCACGGGGGCGGGCTCTCGCGAAGCATAGTAGGTCGGATCGCTCGAGGTGTTGTCGGTCACCGCTGCATAGGCCAGCGGCAGGAGGGCGCCCGTCGGCGCCGTGATCCGGGCCGTCATGCCGTCTCCCGAGGCGCCGGGGAAGAGCTGCGGCAGCGACCATTGCCCCTGCTCTCCCGCCTTGAGCGGCAGGAGCGCCCGGCCCAGGATGTTTCCGGAGTAGTCGTGTAGCTGGAGTGTGACGACCTCGTCGCCGCCCGAGAGGTTCAGTGCGCCGATGTTGGATCGGAACGCATCCGTGATGGCGATGTTCGAGACGAAGCCGTTCCCTCTCGCCCGGTCCGCGGAGGACAGTCCGACCGCGCCGAGCCCCAGCGTGGCGCCTCCGTCGGCGACGTAGGTGCGACTGACGAGGCGCAGAGGGGCCGGAGGCGATCCCGAGGTGGCGGCCTGCAGCGATCCGAGCGAGTCGCTGACGCCGAACAGCGACGCGACGACGTCGGGCAGGACGAGAATTTCTCCCGGAGCGAGCGTCAGGTCGCGATCCATTGGAGATCCGCCGCCGCTCGGCGAGTAGATCAACTGCCCGGAGACGGGGGTCGAAGTCGGGTTCTGGACCGCCACGTCGGTCACGAACGTCGCATCGTTTGCGCCGCGCACGTGTCCCGCCACCGGCAAGGTCGCCTGATAGGTCCCCGGCGATGCTCCGACGGTGATCTCGCGGGAGCGCGTGCTGTCTCCGCCCGAGCCGGAAACGGTGAGCCCAACGGTGTAGGTCCCGGGCGCCGAATAGGTATGCGTCGGGGAGGAGAGCGTCGAGGCGTTCGCCGCGCCGCTCGCCGCGTCGCCGAAGTCCCACGTTCGGGAAGTGATGCTTCCCGAGGAAGCGTCGGTGAACGCGACCGCCTGGCCGGCGGTCAATGACCCGGGCCCGAAGGAGAACGACGCCACCGGCGCCTTGCCGTTCGATGCCGCGGGCTTCGGCAGGACGACGAAGACCTGGAACTCCGGTCCCGTCGGAGGAGGTGCCGGCCGGCCCACCGGGGTCGCCGGCGCGAGTCCATTCATCGGAAGCGAAATCGTGGAGGAGCCGTCATAGGTCCCGGACAGCACGGCCGGTCCGAAGAAGTTCTGGGCGTTTCGAATCTCGTACGCCGTGCCGGCCTTCAGAATCCCTTTCAGGCTGACGCCGACGCTCGGCACCTTGTCCCAGTTGTAGATCGTGATGTTCGCGCGGCCGGGCTCGTATTGATTGGGGCGCACGAAGACTTTCACGCCGGTGGGACGGTTCGTGAAGTAGGAGTTGTTTGGGAATTCCGTCGCCTGGAAACCGCTGAGCTTGCCGAAGAAGGTGTTCCCGCTCATCGGGATCGGCCGAAACGCGTTGATGAGAGCCAACGCGTTGTCGCCTCCGGCCACGTAGTTGTCCAGGACTGTCGGGGACGCGATCCCCTTGTTGTAGCCGAGATTCACGCCAACTCCGCGGTCGTTCGCGTAGTACGTGAAGTTGGATATGAGGGTGGTTCCCTTGGCCACCTTCGTCGAAGACGAGGGACTCTCCGCCGGCGACCCGGCGGCTCCGACCAGGATGTTGGTCGTCGCCCCGGAAACCTGGGAAAGCAATCCGTTGTTGAACGACGTGTTGCCTTCGAAGTGAAGGTTGTCGAGCGTGCCACCCTCCGTATAGGCGTGTATTCCCCAGCCGAACTGATCGAACATGATGTTGTCGACGATGCGTTTGTTGCCGGTCCCGTTGTTGAGGTAGATGCCGTGGCCATGGCCGCGGTCGGGGCCGTCCTCGCCGTTGTAGTAGAGAAGGCACCCATTGATCTCGGCGTCGGGAGCCGCGTCCGTCGAGAGAACTCCCTGCCCGGCATCGTGCACGACGGAGTTGATCAGCTTGGTTCCGGGGCCGAGGAGGTGGACGCCCGTGCCCCGGTCCACGTCCCCGGCCGCGGAACCCCGGTCGGTGCTGGAGTTGGTGAACTCGAAACCCCAATACCAGGTGTAGAGACCCCGGACGTCGAGGCTCGGCAGGTTTCCCGTCCCGGCGCTGTCGAAGATGACGTGCTCCCCTGGATATGGACGCACGATGATCGGCTTGTTCGCGAGGCCCTTGAGGTGGCTCATGAAACTGCCGGTGTACGTTCCACCCCGCAGCCAGATCGTGTCTCCGGGCTTCACCTGCGTCGGCTGGGAGAAGGCCCTGTTCAGGGTCCAAGGGCTCTCTTTGGTTCCCGTTCCGGAGTCGGTTGCGGACGTCGCGACGAAGAACTCTGCCGCCGCCACCGGCATCGCGAGGAAGGCCGCCGCCAGGGCCAGAAGCCCGGATCGGATTCTGTCCATAGACCGGCAATCATAGCGCGCCGGCGTGGCCGCGGACCGCCCTTAGCCCGTCTTAACGGGTTCTACTGGAGAGAGAATGTCTTGACCAGGAACACCGCCATCTGGCCTCGAGTGTTCGCGCTCGAGGGACAATACTTTCCGGCTCCACAGCCGGACGTTATGCCCCGGGCGGCGAGATCCTCGATCCAGGCCGCGGCGAACGCGCCCGCCGGCACGTCGGTGAAGATCGTTCCGCTGGCGGGAGGCGGCGCGTAAGTCGGGCCGAGCGACGCCTTCAGAAGGAAGGCGGCCATCTGCGCCCGCGTGACGGCGGCGCCGGGACAGTAGTTGTTTCCCCCACAACCGGTCGCGATCCCTCCGGCGGCGAGCTCCTCGATCCAGTCCGCGGCGAAGGCGCCGATCGGAACGTCGGCGAACACGGTGCCGGACGCCGGAGGCGGCGTGTACGCGACGCCGTACTTGGACTTCAGAAGAAAGACCGCCATCTGCGCTCGGGTCACGATGCCGTTGGGGCAGAAGTTCCCGTTGCCGCAGCCCGCGGTGATGCCGTTGGCGGCCAGCGTGTGGATCGCGTCATGGAAGATGTTGGAGAGGGGTACGTCGAAGAACTCGAAGGGACCCGGCGTGCTGGTGAGGATGAATGCGTTGAACTCGGGGCCCGTCGGAGCCGGAGTCGCGACGCCGATCGGCGCCGCGACCGCCAGACCCGTCATCGGCACCGAAATCGGAGATCCGTCGTACGTGCCCGACAGGACCGCGGGCCCGAAGGGATCCTGCGCGTTCGTCAGGACGTAGGTTGCGCTCGGCGCGAGAATCGAGGACAGGTCGACCGAAACGGTCGGCGTCAGATCCCAGTTGTAGACGACGATGTTCGCGCGGCCGGACTCGTAGGCGTTGGGCCGGATGAAGACTTTCACGCCCGTCGGCAGCGTCGAGCCGTAGTAGGTGTTGTCGGGGAACGACGCCGTCGAGAAGCCCGAGGTCTTGCCGGCGAAGGTGTTGCCTGTGATCGTCATGCTGCTGCCGTTGACGACTCCCAGGGCCGTGTCGCTGGCGAAATAGTTGTCCTGGACCTTCGCTCCCGTGCTCCCGGCGCTGTAGCCGAGGTTGTTGTTGTTCTGGTCGATTGAGTTGTAGGTGTAGTTGGAGATCAGCGCGGGTGAGTGTGCGAGCTGGAGGCCGCCGACGAGGATGTTGGTGTGATAGTTGCCCGAGAGTTTTCCGTTGTTGAACGAGATGTTGCCCTGAAAGTCCAGGTTGTCCAGGTGCCCGCCCTCGCCGTACGCGTGGATGCCCCAGCCGAACTGCTGGAACATGATGTTGTCGTAGATCTGCTTGGGCGTTGATCCTTTGTTCTGGGCGTAGATCGCGTGGCCATGGCCGCGGTCCGGGGAGTCGTAGCCGTTGTAGTAGAT
>JBKOVK010000115.1:0-6110 GCA_046724475.1 Acidobacteriota bacterium
CCTCCCGCACTGATCGAGAGCGAGCTGTTCGGGCACGAGAAGGGCGCCTTCACCGGGGCGCAGACGCTGCGCATCGGCCGCTTCGAACTGGCCGACCACGGGACGATCTTCCTGGACGAGATCGGCGACCTCTCCCTCGACTTGCAAAGCAAGCTCCTGCGCGTGCTGCAGGAGGGGGAGTTCGAGCGGGTCGGCTCCAGCCGGACGCGGAGGGTCAACGTCCGCGTCATCGCCGCGACCCACCGCGACCTCCCGCGAGGGATCGCCGAAGGGCGCTTCCGGGAAGATCTCTTCTACCGCCTGAGTGTCTTTCCCATCGCCGTCCCGCCGCTACGCGAACGGCGCGAAGATGTGCCGCTGCTCGCATGGGCCTTCATCCAGAAGAAGCAACGCGAGATCGGCCGCCACGTCTCGAAGATCTCCCGAGGTGACATGGAGCGGCTGACGGCCTACGCCTGGCCCGGCAACGTCCGAGAGCTCGCCAACGTCATCGAGCGCGCTCTGATCCTTTCCGAGGGATCCACGCTCCGGCTCGGCGAGGATTTCGATCGGACCGAGACGACGGAATCTTCGACCGTCGCAGTACGGCCGGACCTTTCCCTCGATGGTGTCGAGCGGGAGCACATCCAGAGCGTGCTCGCGCGCTGCGGCTGGCGCGTCGAGGGGCACGGCAAGGCGGCGGAGATTCTCCACCTGAACCCGTCGACGCTTCGCTACCGGATGAAGATCCTCGGGATTCGCCGCCCGTCGTAGCGTCGCTGGAGGCGACGACGCGCGGCCTCGGGTCGCCGGCTCTGGCGGCGCGATCCTACGGTATGCCGCCAGACCCCACCGTGGCTCCTGGAGGATGTCGACATGGCAAAGGCGAGACCGATGATCGGGAGTGATGGACGCGCGCTGCCGGTGCTGCCGCCGGATCGCGACGCGCGTGTTTGGGCCCGACTGGTAAGGGTGATGTTCTACACCCCCGGCTTCCTCGCCCTGCTGCTCCTGAAGGCCGGCGAACCGGCGAGCTTCGGCATCACGGTCGAGCTGTTGATGTTGTCCAGTGCGGCTGCCATTGTCGGAGGCCTGTTCATCGGGACCCAGTCCGACGATCGCGGCTCCGACTCTTCGTCCCGTATCGGCACCTGGAGCGGGCCGTTGGTGCTCGAGCTGCTGGCCGCGGTCCCGTTCTTGTGCGCCGTGCCTGCGCTGTTCCACGAGCTCGCGAACAGCACGCTCCTGCACGCCAGGGCGCCCGGCGCCGTCGACATCTCGCTGGGCGCTTCGGAGCTGCTCCCCGCCGTGGCGATCCTGCCGTTTATGCTCTATCAGCTGGCCGGCTTCGGCACCATGCATTTCGTCGTTTCGAGGCCTGTGAATTGGGTCCTCAACCTCGCCATACTCTGCTTGATCATCGCCGCCTCCACCGCCAACCGTCGGGCCGAATACGGGCTGGAAAGAAAATTCGCCGGGCTCCTGGTCCTGGCCATGGCCGCGACGGTGTTCTACGGCATCCTCAAGCTGAGGCGGATGCAGGAGGACTACACACTCCGCTGCCCGCCAAAAGAGTCCAAGTAAACATCCCGGACAGTGGAGAAAACACATCGTGTGGTGGATCAGCTACCGAGGTGAAGGCAAGACCGGCATCGACAACATCGGCGTCTTCGAGGACGACGGCACTCCGCGCAAGAAGCATCCTCTGCTTCTCGACCCGTCGACCGATGCTCACGCGTTGCACATCGCCCGAGGCTTCGCGCTGGTGGGCGACGATCTCTACATCGCGAATGCCTGGCGCAAGGATAGCCATGTCGCACGCTACCGCCGCCGCGGCGACATGTTCCACTTCGCCGGCGTGGTCGTGACCACCAGGCACATTTCCGCCATGGTGCATCCCTTCGACGTGGAGCTCGGCGACGACGGCAGGCTCTACATCTCGTGCCAGGACACGAACACCGTGGTCGTCGTTCTGCCGAGATCGCGCAAGCCGGCGCCCGTGGCGGCACACCTCCGTAAGAAGTTCCCCGGAGGGAACTTCCTTCCCGGCACACTCGTCGCCTCCTGTCAGGGGCAACTTCCCGAGGTTGGCGACCGCGCGGTCTTGAACGTGCCCTCGCCGCAGGGCCTCAAGGTCGCGCTCGACGAGCACGGCAAGCCCCGGCACTCCGTGCGCGGGATCATCGTGCACCGCCAACATCTCTACGTTGCGGACGAGGCGGGGGACGCCGTGAAGATTTTCGAGGTGAAGTCCGGCAGGCTCGTGGCGCGCATCCGAGGGCGCCGGCTGACCAAGCCCGTGCATCTCTTTCTTCACGACGACACCCTCTACATTGGCGCCGCCGGCACGGGCAGCATCCTCGCGTTCGACATCCCCACGAAGGCTCCGCGCGGCAAGCTGAAGGCGCGCACGGTCATCGACGGCAAGCTCAAAGCACCCCTCCGGTTTCGGGATCGGCCCCGACGGCGATCTCTATGTGGCCGAGCGGATCAAGCAGCGGGTGCGGCGCTTCTCTGCGAAGGGGAAGAAGAAGGGGACGTTCATCGCCGATCTTCCGGACATGCCGGAGTTCCTGGTCCATGTCCCGGATCGGACCGCGGGAGCCGAATAGGAGTCCGCCTCCGCCTGAGCCGGCGCGGGCGGCTTCGGATGGATCGAACCCCGCTTTCCGGTGACCGCAATGGCCTTCATCGTGGTTCCTTGGCGCGACGCTACTGGCCGCTTTGCTGAATCAGCTTGGAGACGAGGCCGGTCCAGCCGGTCTGATGGCTTGCCCCGAGGCCCGCGCCGTTGTCCCCGTTGAAATACTCGTGGAAAAGGACGTGGTCCCGGAAGTGCGGATCGGTCTGGAGCTTCCGGGCGCCGCCGAAGACCGGACGCCGCCCGTCGGAATCGCGCAGGAAGATGCGGTTCAACCGCCGCGAGAGATCACCGGCGACGTCCCAGAGCGTACGCATCTGGCCCGAGCCGTATGGGCATTCCACCTTGTAGGCGTCGCCCAGGTAGAAGTGGAACTTCTGCAGCGACTCGATGATCAGGTAGTTGACCGGGAACCAGACGGGCCCTCGCCAGTTCGAGTTGCCGCCGAAGAGGCCGGTCGTCGATTCCGCGGGCTCGTAATCGACGCGATGTTCCATGCCCATGACGCTCAGGACGTACGGATTCTCCCGGTGATGGCGCGAGACCGCGCGGATTCCGTGGGGGGAGAGGAATTCGCTTTCGTCCAGGAGATACCGGCAGACCTGCTTCAAGCGCTGCCGGTCCACGAGTGAGAAGAACCGCTTGACCTTGCCGTCCGGAGTCGTGTCGGTCTCGACGTGTTGCGCGAAGTCGGAACGGTTCTCGAGGAACCACTGCATGCGCCGCTTGAAGCCCGGGAGACGATCCACGGTCGCCGACGACAGCGTCTCGACGGCGAAGAGCGGGATGAGGCCGACCATCGAGCGCACCTTCAGGGGGAACTTGCGTCCGTCCGGCAGGTCCAGGACGTCGTAGAAGAAACCGTCCTCGCGATTCCAGAGCTCGATGCCCGCGCCGCCGATGTTGTTCATCGCCCGGCAGATGTAGACGAAGTGCTCGAAGAATTTGGAGGCGACGTCCTCGTAGGCGCTGTCTTCGCGCGAGAGCTCGAGCGCGATCGCGAGCATGTTCAGGCAGTACATGCCCATCCAGCTCGTCGCGTCGGACTGCTCGATGTGGCCGCCGGTGGGAAGGGGCGAGCTCCGGTCGAAGACGCCGATGTTGTCGAGACCGAGGAACCCTCCCTGGAAGACGTTCTTGCCCTCGGAGTCCTTGCGGTTGATCCACCACGTGAAGTTCAGGAGCAGCTTGTGGAAGACGCGCTCCAGGAACTTGCGGTCGCCTTCGCCCGACCGCTTCTTATCGATCTTGTAGACGCGCCACGCCGCCCAGGCATGGACGGGCGGATTCACGTCGCCGAACGCCCATTCGTAGGCCGGCAGCTGGCCGTTGGGGTGCATGTACCACTCGCGGAGTAGGAGGATCAGCTGCTGCTTGGCGAAATCGGGGTCTACGAGTGCGAGCGGGATCGTGTGGAACGCGAGGTCCCACGCGGCGAACCACGGGTATTCCCACTTGTCCGGCATCGAGATGACGTCGGAGTTGAAGAGATGCCCCCACTCGCTGTTGCGTCCGTGGAGACGCTCCTTCGGAGGCTCGGGCCCGGCCGGATCGCCGCGAAGCCACCGGTTGACGTCGTAATGGTAGAACTGCTTGGACCAGAGCAGACCGGCGAAGGCCTGGCGCTGCACGGCGCGCGCGTCCTCCGAGAGATCCGGTGTCGCGAGGCCGGCGTAGAACGCGTTCGCTTCGCGGATGCGATCCTCGAAGACCTGATCGAAACCGGCGTCGAACGGATCCTCGGGAGTCGCCGCCCGGGAGAGGCGCAGCCTCACCTCGCGCTGCTCCCCCGCCGGGATCTCGAGGATGTAACGGGCCGCGGCCTTCGAACCTACGCGCTCCGGATTGACGGAGTCCGCGACGCCCTTCACGAGGTAGTCGTGGAAGGCATCCTTGACGTATCGCGACTCGTTGTCGCCTCCCCAGAGCCGGCGCGCGTTGGATTCGTTCTCCGTGAAGAGGAGCTCCGGAGAGCCCTCGCACCGAAGCACGAGCCGGCCGTAATACTCGCTGTCGACCTCGACGAGAGCCCGGCCGGCGTGCGCCTCGCCGGCGCGCAATCTCTGGCGGCGCTGGCCGAGACCCCACGACCACGTGTTGCGGAACCAGATCTGCGGCAGGACGTGGACGACGGCCTCTTCGGGACCTCGATTGAACACGCGGATCCGGACGAGGATGTCGTCGGGCGACGCCTTGGCGTATTCGGCGAAGACATCGAAGTAGCGGTCGTCGTCGAAGATGCCGGTGTCGAGGATCTCGAACTCGGGGTCACGACGCGTCCGCGTGCGGCCCTCGTCGAGGAGCCATTGATAGGGGAACTCGCGCTGCGGATACTTGTACAGCGCCTTCATGTAGGAATGGCTGGGAGTGGAATCGAGGTAGTAGTAGCACTCCTTGACGTCCTCCCCGTGGTTGCCCTGCGGGCCGCTCAAGCCGAAAAGCCGTTCCTTCAGGATCGGGTCCTTTGCGTTCCAGAGCGCAATCGAGAAGCAGACGTACTGATGGCGATCCGATATTCCCATCAGGCCGTCCTCGCCCCAGCGATACGCCCGGGAGCGCGCATGCTCGTGGGGAAACGAGTCCCACGCCGCGCCGTCCGCGCTGTAGTCCTCCCGCACGGTGCCCCACTGTCGCTCGGAGAGGTAAGGGCCCCAGCGCTTCCAGTTCTGCGTCCGCTTGCGGTCCTCTTCGAGGCGGGCGTGCTCGGCGCCTTCGTCCATCACGAACCGAGGATCCTGTGCTCGATCCGGAGCAGCTCCCCCACCGACCATGCCTGGAACGGACATCCGCGCGGCCTGTGCGGCGCATCGCCGTCGGCGATCTCCGAAACGTGGCCCAACCCCGCCTCGTCCAGATGCTTCCGGAGCGGGGACAGGAATCTCGCACGGGCTTCCTGCCGGGCTGTCTCGGTTCCCCCGTGGACTTTCAGCCAGGCGTCCACGAAGGCGCCGGCGAGAAACGGCCAGACGGTTCCCTGATGGTACGCGCCGTCGCGCTCCCCCGGGCCTCCTTCGTAACGTCCCCGGTAGCTCGGGTCGTCCGGTGACAGGGAACGGAGCCCCAGCGGTGTCCACAGCTTGGCCTCGACCGCGTCCACGATCGAGCGAGCCCGCTCGCCTTCGACGAGAGCGAACGGCAGCCCGCCGACGGCGAAGATCTGATTCGGCCGCATCGAGGCGTCCACCTTGCCCGGCTGGTGATCCGTGTCGACGACGTCGTAAAGGCAGCCGGCTTGCGGGTTCCAGAAGCGGCGGGCGAAGGACCCGATCGCCATCTCCAGGAGATCCCGAAACTGGTCGGTGAAGCTCGAAGCGATCTTCAGGGCGTTGATCCAGAGCGCCTGGATCTCCACGGGCTTGCCGATGCGGGGCGTGACGACCCAGTCCCCGACCTTTGCGTCCATCCAGGTCAGCTGCACGCCGGGCTGTCCGGCGGCGAGCAGTCCGTCCTCGTCGGCGTGGATCCGGTACCGCGTGCCGCGGGCGTAGCC
>JBKOVK010000103.1:0-4065 GCA_046724475.1 Acidobacteriota bacterium
GCGTCCCCGGTCCGGTGATCCACCGTACCCGCGGAGCGTCCGCCTTTTCGATCCGGCGACGCTCGCGAGGCTGTGTCGCGCGCGGGACTTTCTCGCCGACCGATTCCGGCGGCGCGCGTCGCTCGAGGACGCGGCGCGCGAAGCGGGGCTCTCGCCCTTCTATTTCAACCGTCTCTTCACGCAGGCGTTCCACGAGACGCCCCATGAGTTCGTCACGCGCCTCCGGATCGACGAGGCCAAGAAGCAGCTCCTTAAGGACCACGACAGCGTCACCGACATCTGCTTCGACGTCGGATACGAGAGTCTGGGGTCCTTCTCGACCCGCTTCTCGACGCTGACGGGCCTCTCCCCCGCCGCCTTCCGGCGCGAGGCCCGCCGGCTCTTCGGGGGGTTCCGGCGCCGCTGGCCCCTCTTCTACATTCCGGCCTGCTACCAGCGTTTCCTGATCGGAGCGCAAGAATCGAGAAGCGCGCCGTACGCCGGATAGGTAGCGTCGGCATCCGAAAGGAGGCTTCGATGATCCAGCGTCTCTCGCACGTCACCATCTACGTCCTGGACCAGGACGCCGCCAAGGACTTCTACGTCAACAAGCTCGGCTTCGAGGTTCGCACCGACGCCACGATGGACAACGGATTCCGGTGGCTCACGGTGGGTGCCAAGACCCAGCCCGACCTCGAGATCGCCCTGATGAAGGTCGACGGCCCGATGATGAAGCCCGAGGTCTCGCAAACCCTCCGCAAGCTGTTGCAGGAGGGCAGCATGAGCGGCGGCGCGATGCACACCTCGGACTGCCGCCGGGACTATGAGGAGCTCAAGGCCAAGGGCGTCGAGTTTCTGTCGCCCCCGACCGAACGTTTCTACGGGATCGAGGCCCTGATGAAGGACAACTCGGGCAACTGGTTCAGCGTGACCGAGCCGAAGGCGCACTGACGATGGGCAAGAAAGATCCGCGCATCGACGCCTACATCGCGAAGTCGGCCGACTTCGCCAAACCGATCCTGACGCGCATCCGCAAGCTCGTGCACGAGGGCTGTCCCGACGTCGTCGAGACGATCAAGTGGGGCTCGCCGAGCTTCGAGTACCACGGCATCCTCTGCGGCATGGCGGCTTTCAAGCAGCACTGCGCCTTCGGTTTCTGGAACCGGGCGCTGAAGATTCCCGACTCGGATCCGGGGGCCGCCATGGGCCAGTTCGGCCGCCTCGAGTCGGCGGCGGACATGCCGAAGGACCGCGTTCTGCTCGGCTACATCCGCGAAGCCGCGCGCTTGAACGAGACGGGGCAGAAGCTCGGACCGATGGCGCGGACCAAGCGCAAGCCGATTCCCGTTCCGAAGGAGTTGACGGCGGCGCTGAAGAAGAAACCGGCCGCGCTGGCGAAGTTCAAGGCCTTCTCGCCGAGCCAGCAGCGCGACTACTCCGAGTGGATCGTCGAGGCCAAGACCGACGCGACCCGCGACAAGCGCCTCGCGACCGCCGTCGAGTGGATCGGCCAGGGCAAGCCCCGGATGTGGAAGTACATGAATCCGAAAAAGCCCTGACTTCGACCGTTGGCCCGCCTCTTGCGACGCTGGTAGGAGCCGGGCGGGATCGGCCCGCCCGAGAACGCCGAGGAGGAGAGATGATCACGAGCCAGAACCTGCAGGAGCTTCGTTCGTGGAAGCCGGCCGACGGGGGACGCATCCTGTCCCTCTACGTGGACCGCAAGACCGGCACCGGGTTCTGGAATCCGGCCGAGATCGGGCCGCTCGTCAAGGGGCTCCTGAAGGAGTTGGAGCCTTCGGTGGACACTTCGGACCAGGGCTCGCTCGCGGCCGCCGCACAGCATGCGATCCGCGCCCTCTCCGAGCGCGAATTCCACGACCGCAGCCTCGCGGTATTCGCGGAGCCCTCGGGACGGATCTGGACCGGCGAGCTGAACCTGCCGGTCGCGTCGATAGCGCGTTGGAACGGCGAGCCGTATCTGCTGCCGCTGCTGGAGTCCGTCGGTGAGCATTCGCGGCTCGGCGTCGCCCTCGTGGACCGCGGCCGCGCCCGGCTCTTCACGATCTTCCTGGGAGAGATCGAAGAAGAACGGGATGCCTTCAACCCCGAGCCCGTCAAGCACGTCGCGTCGACCGGAACCGACCAGGCGCGCACGATGAACCTCCAGCGCCGCGCCGAGGAGCACGCGCACCTCCACTGGAAGCATGTCGCCTCCATGCTCGACGCGCTGGCGCGGGCGAGAAGGTTCGATCGTCTGATGCTCGGAGGATCGCTCGATGCCGCGAACCGCCTGCGGGACCTCCTTCCCAAGCGGCTGGCGGAATCGATCGTCGGCATCGCCCCGATTCCAGTCGAAGCCGTGAAGAACGACGTCCTCGCCGCGGCCATGGACCTCGAGCGCCGCGTGCGTGAAGAGCGCGATCGCGACGAAGTCGCCGCGCTCGAAACAGCGTCGGCGAAACAGGCCCGGGCCGCCGCCGGCCTCGACGACACGCTCGAGGCGCTGCGCGAGGGCCGGGTTCTGACGCTGCTCTACGCCGAAGGCGTGTCCCTCCGCGGGAGACGCTGCACTAACTGCGGCACCCTCTTCGAGGAAGGCGCGGAGCTCTGCCGGTACTGCGAGCGGGAGACGCTGCCCGTCGAGGACTTGCTCGAAGAGATGACTCGAAGAGTCGCGGAGAGCGGCGGGAATATCGAGCCCGTCGGTGCGGCCGCTGCCGAGCGGCTGCGGGAGTTGGGCGGGATCGGGGCGTTCCTCCGGTTCTAAGCGGATCCCGACCGGTTCCCTCTCCTCCGCTGAGGAGAGGGAACCATGTCTTCCTTCAGTTGATGGTAATGGCCCTCAGTTTCGTGTTGTTGGTCTCGTTCGTCTCCACCACCGCGTTGCCGTCGTCGGCAACCACGAAGAGGTTGTAACTCCCCATCGGCGTTCCGGCGGGGATCGTCACCGACACAGCTCCCCCGGAAGAGCCGTTCGGCGCCAGCGCTGGAACAGTGCGGGATCCCAGGAATGTGTCCGGACCGCTCGGAGGCCGCAGGTAGATCTTCGTGGTCGAGCTGACGCCGCTCGACCCGCCTCCCGTGTTCTGGGTCGTCGGCGTGACGTTGATCGTCTGCCCGGGATGCGCGGAGACCGGAGCCGAGATCGACAAGACGATCAGGTCCGGGCCGATCGCGATCGACTTCGCGCGGGTGTTGTTGGTCTCGTTGGTTTCGAAGACGGCGTTCGGATCGTCCGCCTTCGCGATGATGTACCAGGTCCCCGTGGCCGTCCCGGCGGGGATCGTCACCAGCGCCGAACCCAGACTCTTCCCGCCGGAGGCGATCGCGCCGGTAGTCCGGCTGCCGATCAACGTGTCGCCGCCGAGCACCGAGTCCGACGAGAGGTAGTACGCCGTCGTGGAATCCGCCACGTCGCTCCGACCCGCGGCATTCGCAGTCGTGTCCGTCACCGTGATCGAAAGCCCGGCGCCCGACTTCCCAGGCGCCCCGAGCACCGAGACGCTGAGCTCCGCGCCGATCACGATCGCCTTGGCCAACGTGTTGTTAGTCTCGTTGCTCTCGGAGACGGCGAGAGGCCCGTCCGCTTTCGCGATGATGAAGTAGTTGCCGTTCGGCACGGAGGGAAGGGTCTGGCTGGTCGTGAGCGTGCTCCCTGCGCCGCTCGCCAGAGAGGGCACTGCGCGGCTGCCGAAGAGAATGTCGGCGCCGTCCCAGACATTGTCAGTGGAGAGGTAGTAGCTCGTCGTGGAAGCCGGAGCGGAAGCGGCGCCGGTATTGTTCCGCGTCGTATCCGTGATCGAGATCGTGCGGTTGGCTCCCGAAGAGGCCGGCACGGTGAGCGTGGTGACCGTCAGATCCGGGCCTTTGACCGTGAACGCCTTGGTCCGCACGTTGTTGGTCTCGTTGGATTCCGGAACCGTACCGTCCGCGTCGGCGTTGGCGATCAGGAAGTAGCTGCCGGGAGCCTGTCCCGCCGGGATGACGACGCTCGTGGTGCCGATGCTGGAGGCGAGCGGGTTGAGCGACGGCACGGGCCGGGTTCCGAGGAGGGTATCGCCGCCGTCCAGCACGCCGTCGGTG
>JBKOVK010000366.1:0-2886 GCA_046724475.1 Acidobacteriota bacterium
TCGTCGGGGCCGCTCTCGTCTCCCATCCCGCTGGGCGAAAGATCTCCTTCACCGGATCCACGGATGCCGGCAAGAGCGTGATGCGCCTGGCCGCAGACGGCCTCAAGCGCATCTCGCTCGAGCTCGGCGGCAAGTCGGCATGCCTGATCTTCGACGACGCCGACCTTTCGACGTGTCTGCCCTCAGCGCTCTGGAGCGTCTTCGACAACGCCGGCCAGGACTGCTGTGCCCGCTCGCGGTTCCTCGTCCAGCGGAGCATTTACGATCGCGTCGTCGCGGACCTCGCGAAGATGACCGCGGCGATCCGCGTGGGGAACCCGCTTTCACCGGAAACGGAGATGGGGCCGCTCATCACTCCTGCCCACCGCGAGAAGGTGCGCGCGTGGATCGCAATCGGGGACACGGAAGGCGCCCGCCGCGTGACGGGAGGAGAGATTCCGGCCGACCCGAGGCTCTCGAAGGGGTCGTTTCTCATGCCGGCCATCTTCGCCGATGTGGACAACGAGATGCGCGTAGCCCGCGAGGAGATCTTTGGGCCGGTCGTTTCGATCATTCCATTTCGGGACGAGGAGGAGGCGGTGCGTCTCGCCAACGCGAGCCGGTACGGGCTTTCGGGCTCGCTCTTCACCCGGGACCTGGGCCGCGCCATGCGAGTGGCGCGGGCCGTCGAAACGGGTGTTCTGTCGGTCAACAGCAGCCGGAGCGTTTTTCTCGAGGCGCCGTTCGGCGGCGTCAAGGAGAGCGGCCTCGGGCGAGAGCTGGGGCTGGCGGCCCTCGAACACTACACCGAGACGAAGAGCGTCTTCATTTCGGAGGAGTGAGGCGATGGCGGCGGGGCGCATGACGCGCGAGGAGCTCCTCGACGCGATCCGGCAGGAGACGATCGAGACCGTGCTCGTCGCCATCCCCGACTGGTATGGACGGCTGCTGGGCAAGCGGCTCACGGGACGCTTCTTCGCGGAGAGCGTGGCGGAGCACGGCTGGCACGCCTGCGATTACGTGCTCGCGTGCGACATGGAGATGGACCCCGTTCCGGGCTACGCCTTCACGAGCTGGGAGAAGGGCTACGGGGACGTCCGCTGCCTCCCCGACTGGAAGACGCTTCGCCGCGCGGCGTGGCTGCCGAACACCGCGATCGTGCTCTCCGATGTGGTCACGGAGGCAGGGGCTCCGGTCGAGGTTTCCCCGCGCCGGATCCTCCAGCGCCAGGTCGAGCGCGCGAGAGAGATGGGCCTCGTGCCGAAAGGCGGAGCGGAGCTGGAGCTCTACCTCTTCCGCGAAACCTACGACTCAGCGCGGCAAAAGCACTGGCAGGGCCTCGTCCCGTTCGGCGGCTACATCGAGGACTATCACCTGCTCGCGGGAACCAGAGAAGAGCCGGTCGTGGGCGAGCTCGTCCGCGCGCTCGACCAGAGCAGCATTCCGATGGAAGGCAGCAAGGGCGAGTGGGGGCCCGGGCAGCAGGAACTCAACCTCGAGTACTGCGACCTACTGGAACAGGCGGACCGCAACGTCCTGGCCAAGCACGCTGCGAAGGAGATCGCGTATGCAAAGGGCCTCGCGGTGACCTTCATGGCGAAGTGGGACGAGAGGGCCGCGGGCAGCGGACTCCACCAGCACATCTCGCTGTGGGACGCGGCGGGAGAAGCGAACGCCTTTCCGGGCGAGGGGCGGCTGGGAGGGATCGCCTGTGCCGACGCATTCCGATTCTTCCTCGGCGGCATTCTTGCGCACGCGGCCGAGCTGACGGCCTTCTGGGCGCCTTCGGTCAACTCCTACAAGCGATTTCAGAGCGCCTCGTTCGCACCCACGACGATCGCGTGGAGCATCGACAACCGGACGGCGGGAATCCGGGTCGTCGGCGAGGGAGAGACGCTGCGCATCGAGTGCCGGATCCCGGGAGCCGACGCGAACCCCTACATCGCCTGGGCCGCGACTCTGGCCGCGGGCCTCGCCGGAATCGCCGGGCGCATCGAGCCGCCGCCTCCTTTTCGGGGCGACGTCTATGCGGCCAGGGAGCTGCCGAGGGTCCCGGGGAGCCTGCGCGAAACGATCGGCCTCCTCGAGTCGAGCCGCCTGGCGAAGGAGGCCTTCGGCGAAGACGTCGTCGCCCACTATCTCCATTTTCTGCGGACCGAGCAGCGCAAGTTCGACGAGGTCGTCACGAGCTGGGAACGGGAGCGGTTCTTCGAGAGAGGCTGAGGTGGAAATGGGCAGGCTCGAGAACAAGGTCGCCATCGTCACGGGCGCCGGGAGCGGCATCGGGCGCGAATCGGCGCTTCTCTTCGCGCGTGAGGGCGCCCGAGTCCTCGTCGCCGAGGTCAATGATGCGGCCGGGCAGAAGGTGGTGGGCGAGATCGAAGGCGCCGGAGGTCAGGCCCTCTTCGTCCATGCGGACGTCTCGGTCGCGCGAGACGCCCAGGCGATGGTGTCGGCCGCCGAGAAGAAGTGGGGCAAGCTCGACGTTCTCTTCAACAACGCGGGCATCTTCCCCGCCGCCGACGGCTCGGTCCTCGAGACCGACGAGGAGACGTGGGACCTCGTCATGCGGGTGAACCTGAAGGGCGTCTTCTTCGGCTGCAAGTACGCGATCCCCGCGATGCTCCGCGCGGGCGGAGGCAGCATCGTCAACACGGCGTCGTTCGTGGCGCTGGTGGGGGCCGCAACGCCTCAGATCGCCTACACGGCGAGCAAAGGAGGCGTGCTCGCGATGACGCGCGAGATCGCGATCGAGTTCGCGCGCAAAGGTATCCGCGCGAACGCCCTCTGCCCCGGTCCGGTCGATACGCCGCTTTTGAAGGAGCTCTTCTCCGATCCGGCTCGCCGGGCGCGCCGCATGGTGCACATCCCGCCGGGGAGGCTGGCGCAGGCCAGGGAGATCGCGCA
>JBKOVK010000282.1:0-8072 GCA_046724475.1 Acidobacteriota bacterium
GTCCGGATCGTCTTCGCCTGCTCGATGGCGAGCCAGCGGTCGTGGAGGAAGGGGGTGTGCAGCGCTTCCGTCAGCATTCCGAGCAGGTGAATCGACTGCCGGGTGGCCACCGACGTCAGCACGAAGAGCGCGTTCTGCTGATAGCCGCGGAAGACGTTTCCCGTCATGTGCTTGGTCGGGGGCATGTACTTCAGCGGCGCGTCGGGGAAGATTTCCCGAGCGGCCTCGGCCTGCGCGATCTCGAAAAGCAGGCCGTCTTCGAGCTCCGGGTCGATCTCGAAGGCGTGGCCAAGCCCGATCTGCCAGGTCTCCAGTCCCGCGTCCTTCGCCAGCCGCTCGTTGATGAACTGGGAGGCCAGGACGGCCGGCGCCTGCTCGACGGCGTCCGCCGTGGTCAGGTAGTTGTCCTCGCCGGTGTTGATGACGACTCCGGCCACCGCGTTGATGCGCCGCGAGAAGTTCTGGTCGATCAGGGTCCGCAGCGGATTGATGTCCCGGAAGATGATTCCGTAGAGGGCGTCGTTCAACATCATGTCGAGACGCTCGAAGGCGCCCATCGCCGCGATCTCGGGCATGCAGAGGCCCGAGCAGTAGTTGACCAGCCGCACGTAGCGGCCGATCTCGGGCTCGAGCGCGTCGAGCGCCGCGCGCATCAGCCGGAAGTTCTCCTGCGTCGCATACGTGCCTCCGAAGCCGGAGGTCGTCGCGCCGTAGGGAACGTGATCCAGCAGGGACTGCGCGGTCGACCGGATCACAGCGATGCACTGCGCGCCGGCGCGGGCCGCCGCGGTCGCCTGGATTACGTCTTCGTGGATGTTTCCGGTGGCCACGATCGCGTACAGGAGCGGCAGCTCCTCCGCCGGATGGGCCGCCACTCGGCGCTCGCGCTCGGCGCGGTTGGCCAGGATTCGCGTGAGCCCCCGCTCGACATGCGGGGCGATCGCCTCGCGCCAGCGCGGGTGCTCCGGCACGCTGCCGCCGGCCTCGATCAGCCGCCGGGCGGCGTCGGAGGGATCGGCGGCCCCAATCGCCATCGCGCTGCCGATCCAGACCGCTGCGCCCCGCGACAGGCGGCCGGCCTTCTGCAGGGCGTCGACCACGCGATTGGGGATCGGCACCTCGTCGGCGTCGACGCCGTCCACGCCGAGAAGGCGAAGCACGGTCCGCTCCGTGGAGACCGTGGTGTACTGCTCGGTCTCGGCACGCACGCCTTCGGCGACCGTCCGCGCCAGCGCCCGGCAGCGCTCGATCTCGGCGGCGGGCAGGTCGAGTTTTCCGGACATGGGCGCGAAAAGTATACGAGAGGCGCCTCAGCGTGACTCGAGGTCAGCCACCAGGTCGTAGACCGGAGTTCCGGCCGCTTCGCGAACGAGGGCTTCGAAGAAGCGTTCGGCGGGGAGGGGAGGCCGCGCCGGAGCCGTGGGGTTGGCGGTCACGGCGAGCAGACGGGCGGGTCTCCGGACGGCCAGCGATACGCCCCGGTCGCGCAGGGCGCGGCGTTCCTCCGGCGTCAGAAAGATCGACGTGAAGTCCTCGGCCACAAGCGTCTCTCCCGGCGACGGCGGGCGCTCCTCGAGCGAGACTCCGGTCACCGCGCCTTCGCGGGGCACGATCGCGGCGTCCTCGCGTGGCGCATTCAGCCGGAGAAGCTCCAGCGCTCCGCGCGTCGCCGCGAGAACCGCTTCGATCGTCGCACCGGCCGCCATCCCCACGCATAGGACGACGGCATCGGAGACGCGCGCCCCCGCGAACGCGCGCCGGCCGATGGCGCCGTCGAGGAGCAGGATCTCGGCGCCGGCCGCCTCCAGGGCGGCGGCCGAGCGGTCCATCTGCGCGGCGGTCGAGGGTCCGATCAGCTCGATCTCTCCTTCTCCCTCGCTGCGGCGAAGCTGGACCGGGCCGAACCGGGTGGGAAAGGAAAGCGTGGCGACCTCGGTCGAAGGGAACGAGGCGGCGGCGAACGTGGACTCCGCGGAGGCGAGGAACTGTCCCGGCCACACCCGGAAGCGCGGCTTGGGTTCTCCGGTGATCGCGTCGAAGGCCTCGCCGTCTCGGCCGGCCGACGTGGTCCCCGCGGCGACTCCCATCCGGTGAAGCTCGGCCAGCACGGAGACCAGAGCCGTGGTCTTTCCGACGTTCTTGGCCAGACCCAGGAAAGCGACGCGACGGGCTCCGAACGCGCGCAGCCGCGCGGCCAGCGACCCGGCGGCGCTCACCGCGCGGGCCCCGCGAGCGACGCGAACGCGGCCGACAGGGCGGGATGACGGCGCAGCAGCGCGAGGGCCGCCTCGTCGTGACCGGGGACGAAGCCGTTGCCGATCCAAAGTCGTGTCGGCTTGGCGAGACCCTCGGCGCCGAGCGCCGCGGCCGAGAAGGAGGTCGCCATCCCGAAGTAGAGCACCGCGCCGTCGTCGCGCGCACAGAGCACGCTGGCGGCTTCGGTCCCGGGTGCGTTCACGACGTTGACGACGAGATCGGCGAGGGCGCCGGAGGTCGCGGTCTCGACGGCGGAGAGCATAGCTACGGGGTCGCGCGCGTCGATCGCGAACACTTCGTCGGCAAAGCCCAGAGATCGCGCGCGCTCGGCGGCGCGCGCCGAAGGCTCGACGGCGAGCACGCGGCCCTTCGCTCCGACGGCTTCGCGTGCCGCCGCCAGACACAGCAGCCCCGCCTTTCCGGTGCCGACGACGAGGACCGTCTGGCCGGGCCGGGCGTCGCGCAGGACGGCCGCGGGCGCTCCGGCGACGTCGAAGGCCGCCAGGGCGACGCCCTCGGGAAAATCCGACGGCAGGCGCGCGAAGAGGGTGCGCGCGAAGAGGATCGCCGTGCCCGAGACCTCGACGCGCTCGGTCTCCACGTGGACGGCGCCCACGCTTTCGAGGTGAAGGGGAGTCAGCGTCAGCGAGACGAGAGAGGCGATGCGATCCCCGCGCGACAACGTGCCCGCTGCGGGGTGCCCGGCGCCGACTTCGGCGATCTCGCCGAGCAGCATTCCACCCGAGCCGGTGACCGGGTTCTGCATCTTGCCGCGATCCTCGACGATGCGCGCGATCTGATCGCCCACGGGCTCGCCCGTCGCGGCCTCGCTCTCACGCAGCTGCCGGAAAGACGCCGAGTCGATCGAGAGCGCGCGCACCGAAACGGCGATCTCGTTCTCGAGCGCCCGCGGTGTGGCGTCGAGCCTCCGGGCGGCCTGTGGAAGGACGCCGGGGGGATCGAGGGACCGGTGGAGGCCGAGGGGGTGCGGCGGCGCCATCACGGAGCCGACGGCAGCAGCGCGACGATGCGCAGCGGGCCGCCCGAGCCCCCGCCGATCTTCATCGGCAGCGCGACCACCCACGCTCCCCATTCCGGCAGCTCCTCGAGATGGTCCAGGTTCTCGAGCCCCGGCACGTTGGCGCTGTTGGCGACGACGTGCACGACGAAATCCTGCGACGCGCCGTAGTCGATCGAAGCGGTGTCGACGCCGATCGCGGAGACCTTCCGGTCGCGCACGAGGTACTCGGCTGCTTCCTTGCCATAGGAGGGGAAGTGGAGCTTCGACGCGTCTCCCGGCGTGTCGTCGCCGAGGTACTTCTTGCGGTCGGGCCAGCGCGCGCTCCAACCGGTTCGAAGCAGGAGGATCGCGCCGGCGGGGATCGGACCATGCTTCTTCTCCCAGGCCTTCACGTCGTCCAGCGTAAGCCGGTAGTCGGGGTCCTTCGCGGACGCCGCGGCGATGTCCAGGACGGCGGCGGGGCCGATGAGCTGCCGCACCGGGATCTGGTCGGCGGAACGGCCTTCTTTCGCGAAGTGGCTCGGAGCGTCGAGGTGCGTGCCGCCGTGCTCGGGGGTGCAGAACGCGTTGGATCGGTAGAACCAGCCGCCGGGGGTCTGTCCGTCGGCGAGGGGCTTGAGCTCGAACGCCGACGGCGAGGTCGGCCAGTAGATCGTGGTCTTGTCGAAGGTGTGGGTCAGGTCCACGACCTTCGCGGTCGCGAGGTCGGGAGCGCCGGGGCTCGCGGCGGCGGCGGCCGCCCCGCACGCGAGCGAGGCGGCGACGATCCAGCGTTTGCGCATCTCAATCCTCCGACGCTCCGCCGGCCCGGGCGAGCTGCTCGGGCTTGACGGATTCCGCTTTGAACTTCTTCGCCGACGCGAGCATCTTGTCGATCGTCTCGTCGAATTCGGCCTTGGCTCCGCGCTGGAACCGCAGCGGATTGATCCGCGCCACGACGAACGCGCGCAGGTAGGGGCTCTCGAAGCCTCGCGCCTTCAAAGCGGCCATGGCTTCGGCCACCGCCTCCTCGAGCTCCCCGAGACGTTCGGCGCGCTTCGCGCGGATCTCGAGCGCGGCCGCCAGGCGCTTGTCGAGGAACGTGTCCACGCGCTTCAACACGGGGTGGTACGCGCCGCCCGCGAAGCGCCCGTTCTTCTCGTAGCACATTCCGAGCGTCAGGAACGCGGCCTCCTCGAACTCGAGCGCGTAGTCCTTCTCGGCGAGCGAATCCTTTTCGGCGAGGTCGCGGGCCATCCGCACGACCTCCAGAGACTTCTCGCGCAGGTTGTGTGCCTTCTCGGTGTTGAGAGCGAGGATCTTGTAGGCGATCTCTGGCTCCGGCAGGACGAGGGCCACGACGGACTTCGCGCCGAGTTTCTTCAGCGACGCCAGCCGATGGCTGCCGTTGGGCGTCCAGTAGCGCCCGTCCTCGCTCCGCACCGTGATGATGGGATCGAGGAAGCGGTCCAGCGCCTCCAGAACGGCCGTCAAGCGCTTGACGTGCGCGTCGGAGAGATCGCGCTGAAAGGGCGTGGGCTCGACGAGATCGATCGGGAGCGAGGCGAGAACCTGCCAGTGCCCGCCGAGGGGGTCGCGGTAGACCGACAGCGCCGCGCCGCCGTCCTTCTCGATCGACGACGCGAGGGCTGCGGCAGCCGGAGACGGGTCTCCCGCCCCGATGTCGGAGGGGGAGAGGCCGCGCGACTTGGGCTCGACCTTCTTTTTCCGCTTGGGGGGCATCTGGAGCCCGGATATTTTCACGGTTCATGGGCGAGGTCGAGCGCACCGCGGCGTGGCCGATCCGGTTCGAGGACGTCCTGGCGGCGCAGAAGCGCATCCGGCCCTGGGTCGCGCCCACGCCGCTGCGGCGGTACGCGCCCCTGGACGTGGCGGTCGGCAGCGCCATCGAGGTCTGGGTCAAGCACGAGAATCAGGCGCCGACCAACTCCTTCAAAGTGCGAAACGCCTGTGCCGCCCTCACGCGCCTGTCTCCGGACGAGCGGCGGCGCGGCGTCGTCGCGGCCACGCGGGGCAACCACGGACTGGGCCTCGCGTTTGCGGGCGCGGCGCTCGGCATACCGATCACCGTCTGCGTCCCGCGCGGCAACAATCCCGAGAAGAACGAGGGGATGCGGGGCTACGGCGCCACCCTCGTCGAGGAGGGCGCGGACTACGACGAGTCGGCGAAGGTCGCGCAGCGTCTCGTCTCCGAACGCGGAATGCGGCTGGTGCACTCGACCAACGACCGGGACGTGATCGCGGGCGCCGCCACCCTGACGCTCGAGATTCTCGAGGAGCGGCCGGATCTCGATGCTCTCGTCGTCTCCGTGGGCGGCGGCTCCCAGGCGGTGGGCGCGATGACCGTCGCGCGCGCTCTCAAGCCCGGGCTCCGGGTCTACGCCGTGCAGTCGGCACGGGCGCGCGCCGCGCACGATTCGTTCCACGCCGGACACGCCGTGGAGGGCGCGAGCGCCGACACCTTCGCGGACGGCCTCGCGACGCGTAGCGTGTACCCGATGACCTTCGATGCGCTGCGCGAGGGCCTGGCCGGATTCGTCGTCGTCGAGGAGGCGGAGATTGCCGAAGCCGTGCGGCTGCTCCTGCGCGCGACGCACAACCTCGCCGAGGGCGCGGGCGCTGCCGGTCTGGCCGGACTTCTGCGCCTCCGCGATACGCTTTCTGGCAAGAAGGTTGCTGTCATCGTATCCGGGGGAAACATCGACGCGGTCACGCTCCGGCGCGTGCTCCAGCACGAGCTCTGACGCGTCAACCGGGCGGATGCGGCGCTCGTCGAATGTGGGGAGGCAGCTGATGAAGCGGCGTTCGAAGTTTGCGGGTCTCTTGCTCGCCACGGTGCTCTTCGCCGAGCCGGCGCTCGCCGGCACGCGGGTCTACGTCAAGGTGGCGCCGCCGGTTCCTCCGGTGGAAGTGAAGGTCGTGGCGCCGGGTCCGAACTACGTGTGGATTGGAGGATTCCACCGCTGGAACGGGACCGCATACGTCTGGGTGCCCGGCCACTGGGTTGTGCCTCCGCGGCCGCACGTCGTCTGGGCGGCGGGCCACTGGAAGCATGGACATGGAGGCTGGTACTGGATCGAGGGACGGTGGAAGTGAGGAGAATCGCCGCGCCGCTTCTGCTGGGCGCGGCGGTTCTGGTTCCGGCGGCCTGCGTACCTAAGCCTCCTCCGAATACGGTCTACGTCAACGTCGCGCCGCCCAAGCCGATCGAGGAAAGCCAGGGCGTTTCGCCGGGCACCTCTTATGTCTGGACGAAGGGTTACTACCGGTGGGACGGCACTACCTACATCTGGGTGGACGGAGGTTGGAAACGGCCGCCGCGCGCCGGCGCCGTCTGGATATCCGGAACCTGGAAGCACTCCCGCAAGGGCTGGTACTGGGTCGAAGGGCGGTGGAGCTGAGTCCCGAGCGTCTGCGCTACCAGACGACCAGCCCGTCCTTGGCCTGCTTCGCCAGAAACTTCTCGACCAGATCCGGCGTCGTCTTTCCGTAGTACCACCAGCCCGCCGAAAGCGCCTCGGCGCATACCGCGCGGGCGATGTCGGCGGCATTGGTCTTTCCGTCGATCCGGTTCATGACCGCGGCTTGCATAAGCGGCGAGAGCTTCTCGGATTCCTCGTCGGCCGCCGGCGCGGCGGGAGCCGCGGGCCTCTTGCCCCGCGCTGACTTGCGAGCTTCCTCGTCCTTCTCCTTGGAGTCTCTGAGGGCGCGTTCTGCGGCGTGACGCTTGCCCGTGACCTCGTGCTCGAGCGCCATCCACTCGGAGAGAGTCGCGACCGGGCGGCGTGGGGTACGGGCGGCGAGGCGGGTGAGTGCGGGATCGGCGGCGCGGTCGGGTGTGGCCGGGAGAGCCTGGGCGATCGGTCCGGCGACGGCCTTCAGCGAGGTCACCGCGCGCGAGCGGGCGGCATCCGGAGCGCCGAGGGCGCGGGTGGATTCGATCGCTGCCACTTCCTTGTCCAGCGCGACCATGAACAGGTCGCCGGCGGCGCGGCGGCGGTCGGCTTCGGTTCCATCTCCGTTACGGAGCCAGTTCTGTGCCGTGACGCGTTCGCGGCCGAGCCGTTCGGTGGCGCGCCCCGAGACGTAGTCCGCCAGCCAGGTCGCTTCCGCGTCGCCGGCGTTCGCCAGCCACCAGGCTGTCGCCGCCACGACAAACGCGTTGCGCTTGATCTGGGTGGGATCGATCTGCCAAAGGTCGTCGTCGCTGGAGTGGATGTACTCGTCGGGCCAGTTCGTCAGCGTCGTGCCCGGCACGCCGACCCAAGAGTCGTTGAAGACCATGTGATCGGTCGAGTCGAAGTAGGGGACCGCCTTCGCGTGGTATGGCTCGCGCGTGCCGAGCTGCGAGAACAGAGGCTTCGTGAACGCCACACCCGGCGGAATCGACCCTGACCCCCAGGCTGCGAGGTACGCGTTGTTGCCGCGAACCACCATGTCGAGGACGCTCTCCTGCACGTCCGAGAGGTAGGACGGTCTCCACCACGGCGTGCGCGCCATGTACTCCGTGCGCGACCCGAGGGACTGCTTCGCCCCGACCATGTCCTGGTTGAGGTTGGCGAGGATCTTCTTTTCCTCTCCCGGATGGTCGGCGAAGTAGCGGTACTCGGAGTAGATCTCGTCGCACCACCAGAACCGGATGCCCCGGCGGGGGCGAGGGAGCTTGCCTTCGGCGATGAGCTTCGAGAGCGACCGGCCGATCTCGAGCATGCTGGCGACGCCGGACTGGTTGTCGTTGGCCGAGATGTTCTCCTGGAGATGGCTGGTGAGGACGATTTCGGGCAGCGAGGGGTCG
>JBKOVK010000073.1:0-26061 GCA_046724475.1 Acidobacteriota bacterium
GTCCGGGGGTGTGCCGTTGCGCCCGATGCCGGTCGTGAGCAAATGGATCACCGCCTCTTCCGGAAGTCCGCCCAGGCCTCGGATGTTGACCGACCGGATCGCCCATCGGACGCCCTCGAAGGGAGGCGGGAACGGGTTGGGCGCTCCGCGGAACTCCTCGCCACGGATGATCGCGCCCTTACGGTCGCGCGGCGAATGACACTGGACGCACATCGCGACGTCGTGGGTGAGATAACGGCCACGCTCGATCAGGCGCGGGTCCGCCTCGCGGGAGGCGGCCGGTGTCGGAGCCGTTCGCGGATTGGTGGACTGCTGGCTCCGTGCCGACGGCGCCGCGAGCGCAAGTGCCGCCGCGGTGATCACTGCGGAAGTGAAAACTTTTCCGTTCATCTTCCGGACGAAAGTAACAGAAATCGTGCCCGTGCGGCCCACCATCACCGGCTGGCTCGAGATCGCGCGGTCCGCGGTGTGCGCCGCGCCGGAGTGGCCGGCCCCGCGGCGCGTGCCACGTCGCGGGGCGACCCGCCCCACTGTCGGTTCCAGGCGCGGCGCAGCTGCAGGTCGGATCCGAAGCCGGCCACCGCGGCGGCGCGCGTGACCGTCGCGCCGTATTCGAGGTACTGGCGGGCGCGCTCGAGCCGGATCAACCGGAGGTAATGCAACGGCGAGATGCCCGCGTGGTCGATGAACAGCCGCAACAGGTGACGCTCGGTCGCGTGACCGACCTGCGCCAGCGACGCCATGTCCCACTCGCGCTGCGGGTCGGTGACGATCGCGTCCTGCACCCGGTGCACGGTCGGGTGGAGGTGGCGGCGATGCATCTGGAAGGGCGACAGCTCGGTGTCGCGCGGGGACCGCCGGAGATAGACCACCATGTCCTCGGCGACGTCGGCCGCCAGCGCCTCGCCGCACTCCTCGCCGATGAGGTGCAGCGAGACGTCGACTCCGGCCGTGATGCCGGCGCTCGACGCGATCGGGCCGTCGACCACGAACACGCGATTCTCGACGACTTGCGCCTGCGGCGCCAGATTTCGAAGCAGATGCAAGAGCTCGTGGTGCGTGGTGCAACGCCGAGTGCCGAGCACCCCCGCCCGCGCGGCGAGCAGCGTGCCCGAACAGATGGTCAACAGACGATGCGGCGTGTCTTTGTCGAGGAGCT
Source organism: Acidobacteriota bacterium (assembly GCA_046724475.1). Classification (GTDB taxonomy): domain Bacteria; phylum Acidobacteriota; class Thermoanaerobaculia; order UBA5066; family Gp7-AA6; genus DAHUXD01. The sequence goes on from JBKOVK010000073.1 coordinate 1,160, forward strand.
CGTCGCGTAGCCGCTCCTTCAGCCATCGCGCGACGGCCGCCATCTCCGGCGTGACCCGGGCGAGGTTGGCCGCCGGCTGGCCGACCACCACCACCCAGGTCGGAGTGCCCAGCCGTTCCGGCAACGGAACGAGATCGCCCAGCGACAGCCCGACCGACGTCGGTAGCGTTTCCGTCGGCCCCGCGAAGACGAGACGAAAACGTGGCGGCAGTCCGCGACGTTCGCGGTGAAGGTTGGCGAGACGAAACGCTTCCGCCGGCCCGGCGATGTCCAGCAGCAGCGAGTGCCGGGAGATCACGAAGAGGACTTCGATGAGCTGGTCGCGCGCGATCATGTGCGGAAAGGCCGGCTAAACACAGCATACCGCCGAAACGGCGGCGGGGCCCGGTGCGGGCACCGATGTCCGAAACTGATCCAAAGTTGTCGGCCAGGTGCGGCGACAGCAAGCCGAGCCATCGGTATCTTCCGGATCATCATGATTGATCGAACACGCGCCGGCCGACTCATTCCCGTTGTTGCGCTGTCGGTCCTCCTGACGGCGGTGGTTTCGTGGGGCCATATGTCCCCGCCCGCCGCGCGGCTCGAGAACACGGTGAACGCGAGCCTGATCCCGGGCGACGATTTCTTTGCGTATGCCAACGGCGCCTGGCTCAAAGCCACCGCGATCCCGGCGGGCAAGGAGCGGTGGTCGGCTCGCGACGAGCTCGAGGAAATCAACCGCGGCCGCATCGCGACGCTGCTCGAAGCCGCCAAGGCGGCGCCCGCCGGCTCTCCGGAGCGCAAGGTTGCGGACTTCCATGCCGCCTACCTCGACGAGGCGGCCATCGAGTCCAGGGGCCTCGCGTCGCTCCAGTCGACGCTCGATCCCATCGCGAAGGTCTCGGACCGAGCGGAGCTGACCCGCCTGCTCGCCCGCGGAATGCGCGCCGACGTCGACCCGATGGGCTTCGGCATTTACAAATCCGCCAGCGTGCTGGGGCTCTCCGTCGAGCAGAGCATCCACGGAGAGAAGACCAACACCGCTTTCCTGGTGCAAGGAGGGCTGGGCCTTCCGGACCGCGAGGACTATCTCAGCGCCGAGCCGGCGAAGGAGGCGCTCCGGGCGCGGTATCGCGAATACATCCAGACGCTGCTCGGGCTCGCCGGCTTCGACCGCACCGAGCAGCGCGCGGCCGCGGTCCTCGCGCTGGAAACCGCGATCGCGCAGACCCACGGCACGCGCGAGGCGTCGTCCAACGACCACAACGCCGGCAACGTTTGGACACGCTCCGACTTCGCGCAGCGGGCCCCGGGGATCGACTGGACCGTCTTCTTCGACGCGGCGGGGTTGGCCGGACAGGGAGAGTTCGTCGTCTGGCAGCCGTCCGCGGTGACCGGGTTGGCGGCGCAGGTTGCGTCGCAACCGCTGGAGGCCTGGAAGGATTACCTGCGCTTCCACTCCATTCACGATGTCGCGGACCTGCTGCCGCACGCCTTTGCCGAGCCGGCGCTGGCACTGCGCGCCGCCACCGGCGTCGGGTCGCAGCCCTCCCGTGCCGAGCGCGCGCTCGCGGCCACGCAGTCGGCCATGAAGAGCCCGCTGGGGAAGATGTACGTCCGGCGCTACTTCCCCGCCGAGCAGAAGACCCGCGTGGAGCGGATCTCCGAGGACGTCCGCGCGGCGCTCACGAAGCGGGTCGAGGGCGCGACGTGGATGTCCCCGGCCACCAAGGCGAGCGCTCTGTCGAAGCTGCAGACGCTGTACGTGGGAATCGGTTATCCGGATCAATGGGAGGACGATTCCTCGCTGATCGTGGACCCGGCCGACCCGCTGGGCAACCAGCAACGCGTCCGGGACCGCGCCTACCGCAATGCCGTGGCCCGGCTCGGCCAGCCGGTCAACCTGAAGTACTGGTACATCTCACCGCAGACGGTCGGAGCGATTCTCGTGTTCCAGCAGAACGCGTACGTCATGTCGGCCGCGCTGCTGGAGGCTCCCAAGTACGATCACGCCTCATCCGATGCGGCGGCTTACGGTTCCGTCGGGGCGCTCCTCGGGCACGATTTCACGCACTACATCGACGTGCTCGGCGCCGAGTACGACACCGAGCACAGGATGCACGGCTGGTGGACTCCCGAGGATAAGCAGCGTTTCCAGGAGCTCACGCAGCCGCTCGCGAATCAATTCTCGGCGTATCAGCCGCTCCCCGGCCTGTGGATCGACGGCAAGCTCACGCTCACCGAGAATGTCGCGGATCTCGGCGGCCTGGGCGCCGCGTTCGACGCTTACCGCAAGACGCTCGGCAGCCGGGCCAAGGACGCGGAGTACGTGCGGGAGCAGGACCGGGAGTTCTTCATCGCCTATGCGCAGACCCTTCGGCGAAAGATCAAAGACGGCGCGCTGCGAACTCAGGTGGCCAGCAACGACCACGCGCCGGACGAGTACCGAGCCGACGCGGTTCGCAACCTGGATGCGTGGTACGAGGCGTTCGACGTGCGGCCCGGGCAGCGGCTGTACCTCATGCCCGCGGAACGCGTTCGGGTCTGGTAGACGTCCGCCTCACGCCTCGAAGCGGCCATGCGTGTCACCGTCTGCGAGCTCCCGCACGATCCCGGAGCGCTGGCCATCGCGTGGGCCGCGCTGTGCGAGCACACCGGGCGGTACTCCTCCGAGCTGGTGCTGCTGCCGGAGTTCGCGATGGTCGACGCCGTCTGGCAGGACGAGCGATTCGACGAGGCCCGCTGGACGGCCGCACAGGCGGCGAGCGAGGTCTGGCGCCATCGCCTCCCCGAGTTGCGTGTCACGCACGTCGTCGGGACCCGTCCCGTCACCATCGGCGGTCGCCCCTTCAACCAGGGATTCCTCTGGTCCGCCAACGGAGACCTTGTCCCTTTGCGCCGCAAGTTCTTCCTGCCGGATGAGCCGGGCAGCTGGGAAGCGCGGTGGTTCGACCGGGGGGATTCCGATTTCATCGAGTACCGCGCCGACACGTGGTCGTTCGGTCTGAATATCTGCACCGAGCTGTGGGCCCTGGAAGCCTACGCCGGCTATGCCGCGCGCGGCGTGCAGCTGGTCCTGTCTCCACGCGCGACATCGGCCGCGACGACGGAAAAGTGGCTGTCGGTGGGCGTGGTCGCGGCGGTCCGCTCGGGTGCATTCAGCCTGTCGTCCAATCGCGTGGATCCGTCGGGTGCGTTCGGCGGCGTCGGCTGGATCATCGGCCCGTACGGAAACGTTCTGGCGCGGACGGCCCTCGACGCGCCATTCGCGACGGTCGACATCGACCTGTCCGCTTCGGCGGCGGCGCGAGAGAGTTATCCCGGCTACGCGCTCAGCGGGAGACGGCCGAGTCCATAGAAAGAGCAGGTGGGACCGGGCGGAGAATCCTTCCCCGGAAGCCCACGAGGATGCCGACGACGGACGCCGCCGCGATCACCGCCGAACAGACCTGTCCCGTCGACCACGCCCCGATCCATCCCCGGTCGTGGTCGCCCCGGAAATACTCCAGAACGAAGCGCGCACCCGCATAGCAGATCCAGAACAGCAGGAACAATGCGCCCGGCTTGAAGTATCGCTTCCTCCAGAGAAACGAGAAAACGACGAAGAGAACCAGCCCCTTGAGCGAAAGGTAGAGCTGGACCGGATGAACCGGCAACGACAGATCGGCCATCGGGCTGATCAGCCCTCGCCGGACATGATCGAGGAACGGATAGCTGCCGTGGGGGAATCTCACGGCCCAGGGGACGTTGGATATCTTTCCGTAGTCGTCGCCGTTGAGGAAGCATGCCCAGCGTCCGATCATTGGTCCCAGACCGAGGACGGACGCGAGGACGTCGAGGTAGAGGGGAAGCGCGACGACGTGCTTCGCGCGGGCGTACAGAACCGCGCCCAGAACGCCTCCCATGTAGACGCCGAACGACACGGTCGCACCGTTGATCTCGAGGAGTACCGACGGATGGGCCAGGGTGAAGCCCAGATGCTGGACAAGATAGAAGATCCGGGCGCCCGCGAGAGCCGCAAGCGCAGCCCAGAGCGCCATGCCGGTGGCGTGCTCCAGACTCAGGCCGCTGCGCCGGCACCGCCGGATAAAGAGCAGGATTCCCGATCCGAGCATGACGGCATAGACGACCGCCGGATCGGGAACGATGTACTGAAAGACGTCGTACCCGAAATAGCGATTCAGAAGCTCGACGATTCGCGGCCGCACGATGAGGACGTCGGTCCGGACGTCCTCAGCCGCGCTCGCCGTTGGGGAATCGTTTTCTTCGGTAGATCCAGAGCGCGCCGACCGGAAGCAGCGGCACCAGCGCCATCGCATTGTTCAAGGTACCGGCCGCCGCCGAGCAGGAGCAATCCTGCGTGCCCGTGCCGTTGATCGCCGCCCGTCCGACGGGGACACCGACCAAGAATCCATTGCCGGGCTTCCAGGACTGCCGGAGATTGGCCCCCGCACTGTCTTTGGTCTTCAAACGGTAGTAGAGGTCCGTCCCTTTTCTCAGCTTCTTCCAGTCCGCCACCGGCAGTGCCCATGTGGCCTTACCGCCATCGCCGGCCACCACTCCTCCGAGCCAGCCGCTGCTCTTCAGATTGGTCGAGAACGCCTCGTCGTTGGCGACCTCGACTTCGAACTGTGTGTTGAATGGCTGGGAGCTCGTATCGACGTTCGTCCCGTTGAACGCGTAGTCCCGGCCCGTCCAGATGGTGAACGTGGGGCCGGTCGCCGCGTTCTTGTCCAGGTAATTGTCCGAGATGTCGAGTACGGCGTCCTTCACAGCCAGGAAGATCCCCGCCCGGGCGTAACCCGCGAGCAGCTTGTGGATCAGCCGGGACCCGCTGAATTGCGGGGCCGTCTGCTTCAGAAGATCCAGGTAGGAGTCGTGAACGCCTTTATCCGTGCCCAGGTTCGCGAGACCGATTCCCGCCGTCGTCATTGCTTTGATCAGCGCCATGTTGATGTTGAGGGTGCCCCACCCCGTCACCTCGTTCATTCCCTGACGCGCACTCCAGTTCGCCCACGCGATGATCTGCCCCGCGGAATGCCCCTCGTTCGACGCACACGGCAACGAGTTCCTGTGGCCGAAGATGTCCAGGACCTCGGCCCGGCGCGGCGCCATTCCGGACTGCGTGGCCGCCGCGCAATCGTGCACCCACCATTTCGCGAACGTGTCCGTATTGAATGTCGTCAACGCCCAGAAGTCCGCCATCCCCTCGTTCACGTTCGAGGGGTCCGTTCCGCCTCCAACGGCGTACTGATTGCCGTTGAGCTGATGCCCGAATTCGTGGGCGATGATCGTTCCGTCGATTCCAGCGTTGTAGCACTTCAGATCCCAGTTGCAGGGGCCGGTGCATGTCGTCGCCCCCGGACCCGTCGTCGCCGTACCGGTGTAGTACTGCGGCGGACAACAGAAGGAGTTGTCTCCCGTTATGTTGAACGTGACGTTGACCTGGCCGAAATCCTGGCTTCCGAGCAGCATGTAATACCGCCGCTCGTTGAAGATGTGGGCGAAGACGTTCACCTGCTGGAACAGTCCGTTGTAGCCGGCCTGGTTGGTGTGTTCGACGGTCGTTCCGTTGATCGGCGCGACGTCGAAGTTCGCCGTGCCCGACCCGTCGTCGTTCACCTGCACGATGCCGGACGTCCCGTCCGTTCCGTTGTTCGTCAGCACGACGACCCCGGTCTTCTTCAGCGTGTACTTGCCGCCGCTCGGCGCATCCACCTCGAAGGACATCTCGTTCGTCGGGGCGTTCGGATCGGGCGAGAACGCCAGCCCCTTCGCGTTGTCCGCGTAGTAGAAGCGCGCGAGGAGCTGAAGCACCGCCCCGTTCTCGGCATCGATCCAGACCTCGTACGGGCCGTCCGCCGTGATCATCGTCCTCCAGGCGTACTTGAAACCCTCGCCATAGGGGACCAGGACGAGGGTGGCGTGCTCGGCGTCTCCCGTCACCTTGTCGTACTTGTTGGTCGCCTTGATTTCCCGGACGGCAATCGGCACCGCCTGCGCCGGCGAGAGCTTGCGATTGTTCGTCGGCGCGACGACGTTGAAAAAGCGACCGAGGAGGGAGGAAAGGTTCCGACCTGTCTGGTTGCTGACCGCGATCGCGGTGTTGTCGATCAGGACCCCGTTGAAGTACTCGTCGAACCGGTAGATGGAAACGTTCCCCTGCGCCTGCTTCTTGAGGTCGGCCTCCAGCTCGTCGAGCATCTGGGTCGAGCCCGGGCCGACGGGGTTGAACTTGCCGGTCAGATTCTTCGTCGTGCCGTCTCGGCCAGCGCGGACCTGCTGCTCGAGAAACTGCGCATCGGGCTTCCCGGTCTTCTTGTCGACGCTCAACCGGATCTGGTCGTCGAGTTTCAGAGGACTCTGCAGCGACTGAAGGAACTGAGCCACGAGCCGCCGCGCGGCGTCGGCCGATTCGACCGACTGCCCGGTCAGGGTCAGGTGAAACTGCTCACCGTCGTACGTCGGCAGCTCGCCGCCCACGCTCTTGAGCTGAAGCTGCTCGGGCGTGTACTTCACCGGCGGGCGCTTCTCCTCGGGGAGGTTCACTTCCTTGAGCTTGTAATAGGAGAACGGTACCTGTGGAGGCGGGGTTTGTGTTTGACCAAGCGCGGTCTCGACAATGAAGGCTCCGGAAAAGAGAAAGATGGCGGCGGCTAACGGGAGGGTGGCAGCCTGTGCCGTGGAGGAGGGTTTTACATTGGCCATGTTGTCGTCTCCTTCCAATAAGGAGTCGAACGACGCGTTCGAAAAGGCTGGTGGGACCGGCCGGAGTCGAACCGGCGACCTAGAGTTTAGGAAACTCTTGCTCTATCCAACTGAGCTACGGCCCCGCGCCTCAATGATTTCACAGCACTGTGGAATCCGGCGAAGCGCGGTGATATACGTGAGTCTCACAATCTCGGAGCAAGCTCCATGGTCAGGTCGGCCTCGACGTCGCACACCGTCTCTCCTTCGACACGTTCCGCCTCTCGCCTCCGCGCTTCCGCCTTGCACGCGGCCTCCGGCCGCCTCTGGTCGGTGGTTCTCGCGGGAGGCGAAGGCAAGCGCCTTCGACCACTCATCGAACGCATTCATCCCGACGGCCGCCCCAAGCAATTCGCGGTGCTCCTGGGGTCGCGCTCTCTCCTGCGCCAGACGCTCGATCGCGTCGAGCTCGCGATTCCCCGGGAACGAACGGTCGTGGTCGCGACCCGATCGCACGAGCCCTTTCTCGCGACCGAGTTCGCCAGCGCCCCGGCGCCGGAGGTGCTGGTCCAGCCTCGGGATCGCGGCACGGCGGCCGGGATCCTGCTTCCGGTCCAGTGGATCGCGGGACAGGATCCGGGGGCCACGGTCGCGGTCTTCCCCTCCGATCACTTCGTCGCCGACGACGCGGCGTTCATGCGACACGTGCTGCGTCTGGAGGGCCTGGCGGCGCGGGACCTCGACCGCATTTTCTTAGTGGGCGCGCGTCCGGATTCTGCGGAAACCGGCTACGGCTGGATCGAGCCGGGAGCCCGGCTGGGCCCTCCCGGCGTCCGCCGCGTGGTCCGCTTCTGGGAGAAACCCTCCGCGCAGATGGCGCGCGTCTGCCTGACGCAGGGCTGCCTCTGGAATACGTTTGTCATGGTCGGCCGGGCTGAGGCTTTTCTGGACGCCGCTCGCGAATCCATGCCGTCCCTGGCCGGCGCGCTCGAGCCGATCCGTCCGGTGGCCGAGCCCCTGGCCCGGGCGCGCGTGCTCGACAAGGCGTACGCCTACGCTCCCACGGCCGGCTTCTCGGACTCGGTCCTGGCCGTGCTGCCGGAACGCCTCGCAGTCACCGCCCTTCCGGCGTCGAGCTGGAGCGACTGGGGCACACCCGAACGGGTGCTGCACACGCTCCGCACCCGGGGGATCACGCCGGACTGGCTGGACCGGCTCGCGACGACGGCGTAGTCGTCAGCTTCCCGACGGGCGCGGCGAGACGGAAAGCCGCCGCGCGAGCAGCGCGTCGAGCTTGTCGAACGAAACCGGCTTGGGCAAGTAGTCGTCGAAGCCGCTGGACACGACCTTCTCCACGTCCTCGGGATGCGTTCGTCCGGTCAACGCCACCAGAGCGACTTCCTCTCGGGGCAGGAGACTCCGGATGCGCTGGGCGACGGCATAGCCGTCGAGTCCAGGCAGACCGATGTCGACGAGGGCCACACGCGGCCGTCCCGCCAGCAGGCGCTCGATGCCCTGCGGACCGTTCTCGGCGACGTCGACCACGTAACCGGACGCGTTCAGGAGCTCTCGCAGCGCCTCGCGGACGTCGCTGTCGTCCTCGATGACGAGGATCTGGGGCTGCGCCGACGGGCCGACCTGCCGCGCCGGGGACGGAACGTCGCGGTGAGTCAGCCGACTCACCGCGAGCAGCAGGTCGACCGGCTCGAAAGGCTTGGCGAGATGAATCTGGAACCCCGCCGACAGCGACCGGATTCGGTCTTCTTCCCGAACGTACGCCGAAACGGCGAGGGCGGGGACGTCGCGGATCTGCGGGTCGCCGGACTGTCGGAGCTTCCGCACGAGCGAGTACCCGTCCTCCCCCGGCATCCCGATGTCGCTGATCAGGACGTCGAAGCGCGGTCCCGAAAGCGCCTCGAGAGCCTCGGGGACCGAGCCCGCGGTCTCGACCGCGCAGCCCGCCGAACGCAGGATCTCGGCGATCAGGTCCCGGCTGTCCCATTGATCCTCGACCACCAGGGCGCGAATGCCCGAGAGGGATCCGGGATCGCGCTCCGGAGCGGCGGGCCGCGAGTCAGGCTCCCGCGGGATCGCGGGAGCAACGCCCAGCGCCACGGCCGGAAGGGTGACCCGGAACCGCGATCCCAGCTCCGGACCAGGGCTCTCGGCCGAGATCGACCCTCCGTGAAGCTCGGTCAAGTGGCGCGCGATGGCGAGTCCGATTCCCAGGCCCCCGTGCGCGCGCGTCCGGGAGCTGTCGGCCTGGCGGAAGCGATCGAAGGCGTGCGCCAGGAACTCGGGGGTCATCCCCTGCCCCGTGTCGGCGACCTCCACCTCGAAGCCCGACACCCGGCGGGAGAGGGTGATCGTCACCTGCCCGCGCGGCGGGGTGAACTTGATCGAGTTGGAGATGAGGTTCCAGATGATCTGCTGCAGACGGTCGGGGTCGCCGAGCACCTGGTCCTCTCCGGCCGGGACCTGGTTCTGGAAGCGCACGGCGATCTGCTTTCCGTCGGCCGCCGGGCGCATCGAGTCCATCGCCGCGGCGATGGACGAGGACAGCGTGGCGGGCGCCACGGCCAGGCGGAGCTTTCCGGTGATGATCCGGGAGACGTCGAGAAGATCGTCGATCAGCTTCGTCTGCGCCATGACGTTGCGCTCGATGACTTCGAGCGCGCCTTCGGTTCTGTCGGCGTCGAGCCGCCCCGTGCGCAGAAGCCTCGTCCAACCCACGATCGCGGCCAGGGGCGTGCGCAGCTCGTGGGAGAGCGTCGTGAGGAACTCGTCCTTCATGCGGTTGGCTTCGCGAGCCTCGGCGTTGACCGCGTTCTCGATCGCGATCGAGCTCATCTGCGCGAGCTGCGTGAGTACGCTCGCGTCGTCCTCGGAGAAGTCCCCCTCGCAGCGGTCGAGCACGTGGAGCAGCCCCATCGGCCGCCCGTCGCCCCGGGTCAAGGGCGCCGCGAGCCAGCCGGCGGCCGCCGTTCCGTTGGCGCCGAGATGGCCGTCCCATTCCGACACGGCCGGGCCGCGGGGGCGAAGCACGGCGCCTCTGGCCGCGGAGAGAAAGGACACGAGGGCCGCGCGATCCTCCAGGACCGGCCGCTCGCCGGCTTCCTCCTGCTGCGGCGAAAGCGAAACGGCAGTCCGGGCGGCGTACCACTTCTCGTCCGGGGCCGCGACGGCGACGGCCTGGTGGACGCCGAGGATCGCCCGCGCGAAATCCACGACGACCTGCAGCGTCTGGCCCGGCGTGAGCGCGGAGTTGATCGCCAGCGAGGCCTGCGTGAGCCGCTGGAGCTGCGTGGCGCGTCGCTCGAGCGCCGCGGCCTGCGCCCGGATTTGCGCCGCTTTTTTAAACAGCTCGACGAAGACCATGACCTTGGTCTTCAGCACTTCGGGCTGCACCGGGGCCAGGATGTAGTCCACCGCTCCGAGCTGATAACCGCGCGCGGCGTGCGTGTCGTCGGGATAGGAGGTCACGAAGATGATTGGTGTGTGCTCGGAGGCCTTGCGCTGGCGCATGAGGGATGCCGTCTCGAACCCGTCCATTCCGGGCATGTGCACGTCGAGCAGCACGACCGCGAACTCTTTGTGCAGCAGCAGGCGCAGGGCCTCCCGGCCGGAGGACGCCGTCAGGACGTTCTGCCCGAGGTCGGCCAGCAGCGCCGACAGCGTCAGGAGCTTGCCCGGATTGTCGTCGACCGCGAGCAGGTTGACCTGCTCGCCGTTGTCGTCCGAATGCGCCACGTTCAACGGCAGAGCCACGAACGCAGCACCGAAAGCATCTGATCGGTATCGACCGGCTTGGCGAGATAGTCCCAGGCGCCGGCCTGGAGCGTTTTCTCGCGGTCGCCCTTCATCGCCTTCGCCGTCACCGCGATGATCGGAAGGTCCTTGAACCGGCCGGTCTTGCGGATCGCCTGCATCGTGTCGTGGCCGTCCATGCCGGGCATCATGACGTCCATCAGGACGATGTCGACGTCGGGCGTCCTATCGAGAAGGTCGATGGCTTCCTTCCCGGTCTCCGCGGAGATCACTTCCATCCGCTGCCGCTCCAGGACGCTCGTCATCGCGAAGATGTTGCGGATGTCGTCATCGACGATGAGCACTTTCTTGCCGGACAGCACCTGATCCGTTTCGTAAAGTCGCTCGATCCGTTCGCGGACGGAACTGGTCAGCTGAGCGACCGGACGGTGCAGCCGCAGCAGGGTCTGGTCCACGAGGCGATCCAGGGACCACGCCGGACGAGCCGCTCCGCTGCGGAAGAGCCGGTCCAGCCGGTCCAGCTCCGGATCGTCCAGGACGCCGTCCTCCGGCAGCCAGAGCACGACCGGAATGCGCCGCGTCGCGCACTGCCGGACGACCTCGGCCACGGCCTCGAAATCGCGGACACTCTTGCGGCCCGGGTCGAACACCACGCAGTCGAACGCGTTCGCGTCCAGGGCGCCGAGCGCCTCGGCCGGCCCCGCCACTTCGGCGACGCCGACTCCCTCGGTGCCGATGGCCTCGCGGATCTCTGCCCGCGCCTCGGCGTCCGGACCGATCAGCAGCAACTCCCGCCGCGTCCGATCCACCGCGGAGCGGATCTCCCGGAACACCTCTTCGAGCATGGCGCGCGTCTTGATCGGCTTCTGGAGCGCGCCGATCGCGCCCATCGGGAAGGCGCGGTCGGTCTCCTCCTCGGTCGTGATGACGTAGACGGGGATGTGACGCGTGCCGAGATCGTTCTTGAGGCGCTCCAGCACTCGCCATCCGTCGATGACGGGAAGCTGGATGTCCAGCGTGATCGCGTCGACGCGGCGCTGGCTCTGGACCAGCGTGAGGGCGTCGGCTCCCTTGGTCGCAACCAGGGCCTTGAAGCCGCTCTCGTGCGCGAGGTCCACCAGGAACCGCGCGAAGTTCTCGTCGTTCTCGACGATCAAGAGGACGCGGTCCGCCGAGGTGATCTGACCGCGGTCGTCGGGAACCTCCAGCGACTCGAGCGAGGGCTCGGCCTGGGAATGCGCGGCGTCGACGTCCGACATGACCGAAACGATGTGGGCCTGCGTCTCCGCGGCCGCGCGGGGCGCGGCGGGCGCCGCGTACACCTGGGGCACGTACAGCGTGAACGTGCTGCCTCGGCCGGGTTCGCTCGTCAGCCGGATCTCCCCGCCGAGGAGCCGCGCGATTTCGCGGCTGATCGCCAGGCCCAGACCCGTACCGCCGTACTTGCGGCTGGTCGAGCCGTCGGCCTGCTGGAACGCCTCGAAGATGATCTGCTGCTTGTCCGGCGGAATTCCGATACCGGTGTCGGTCACCGAAACGGCGACGACCGACTCGGCCTCGTCCAGCGTCGGGAGCCCGGGGCTCCAGCCCGACGTCACGTTCTCGATGCGCAGGGCGACCCGTCCCCGCTCGGTGAACTTGAAGGCGTTGGAGAGCATGTTCTTGATGACCTGCTGGATCCGCTTCGAGTCGGTCACGAGGGCGCGCGGGTAAAGGCCCTCGGCGTCGATCTGGAAGTCGAGCCGCCGGGCCTCGGCGACGTGGCGGAAGGTCCTCTCGACGTAGTCCACCACATCCTCGATCTGGAGCTCGCCGACGTCCACCACGACGGTCCCGGACTCGATCTTGGACAGGTCCAGGATGTCGTTGATGAGGGCCAGCAGATCTTTTCCGGATGCGTGGATCGTCTTGGCGAACTCGGTCTGCTTGTTGTTCAGGTTGCCGTCCGGGTTGCGTGACAGCTGGTCGGAGAGGATCAGGAGGCTGTTGAGCGGCGTGCGCAGCTCGTGCGACATGTTCGCCAGGAACTCCGACTTGTACTTCGAAGTCAGCGCCAGCTGACGCGCCTTTTCCTCGAGCGCCAGGCGCGCCTGCTCGACCTCCTGGTTCTTCTTCTCAACCTCGACGTTGCGCTCGGCGAGGAGCGCCGCCTTCTCCTCGAGCTGCTGGTTGGTCTGCTGCAGCTCTTCCTGCTGGGACTGCAGCTCGCCGGCCAGCGACTGGGATTGCTTCAGGAGGTCCTCGGTCCGCGTGTTGGACTCGATGGTCTGCAGCACGATCCCGATCGATTCGGTCAGCTGATCCAGCAGCGCCTCGTGCGCCGGACTGAAGCGCTTGAATGCCGCCAGCTCCAGCACTCCCTTGACCTGCCCCTCGAAGAGGATCGGCAGGACGATGATGTTGGCCGGCGTGGACTTGCCCAGGCCCGAGGAGATCAGCAGGTAGTCCTGAGGCACCTGGGACAGCAGGATCTTCTGTTTCTCCAGAGCGCACTGACCGATCAGCGACTCACCCAGCTGCAGTGTCGGCCGCAGCGAGTCGGCCGCGCAGGCGTAGCTCGCGAGCAGCTTCAACTGGGGCGTCTCGGACGCCGTGTCGAGCGTGTAGAAGACGCCCTGGCGGGCGGAAACCACGGGCGCGAGCTCCGAGAGGATCAGGCGCGCGACTGCCAGCAGATCCCGCTGGCCCTGGAGCATGCGGGAAAACTTGGCGAGATTGGTCTTGAGCCAGTCGGTTTCGGTGTTCTTGAGAGTCGTGTCCTTGAGGTTGCGGATCATCTCGTTGATGTTGTCTTTGAGGGCCGCCACCTCTCCCTGGGCCTCCACCTTGATCGACCGCGTCAGATCTCCCTTCGTGACCGCCGTCGCGACTTCGGCGATCGCACGCACTTGCGTGGTCAGGTTGGCGGCGAGCTGGTTGACGTTCTCGGTCAGGTCCTTCCAGGTTCCCGACGCGCCGGGCACGCTGGCCTGGCCGCCGAGCTGTCCTTCGACGCCGACCTCGCGAGCCACGGTCGTGACCTGCGCGGCGAACGTCGCCAGCGTGTCGTTCATGCTGTTGATCGTGTCGGCGAGCGCGGCGATCTCGCCCTTGGCCTCGAGGGTCAGTTTGCGGCGCAGGTCTCCCTCGGCGACCGCGGTGACGACGTGAGCGATGCCGCGGACCTGAGAGGTCAGGTTGGACGCCATCGAGTTGACGTTGTCGGTCAGGTCCTTCCAGGTTCCGGAGACGCCGGGAACCATGGCCTGGCCGCCGAGCTTGCCTTCCGTGCCGACTTCGCGGGCCACGCGCGTGACCTCGGCCGCGAACGACGACAGCTGATCCACCATCGTGTTGACCGTGTTCTTCAGCTCCAGGATCTCGCCCTTGACGTCGACCGTGATCTTCTTCGACAGGTCTCCCTTCGCGACCGCCTTCGTGACGTCGGCGATGTTGCGCACCTGCGACGTCAGGTTTCCTGCCATGAAGTTGACGTTGTCGGTCAAGTCCTTCCAGGTGCCGGCGACGTCGCGGACGTCCGCCTGACCGCCGAGCTTTCCCTCCGTGCCGACTTCGCGCGCCACGCGCGTGACCTCGGCCGCGAACGAGGAGAGCTGATCCACCATCGTGTTGACCGTGTCTTTGAGCTCCAGGATCTCGCCCTTGACGTCGACCGTGATCTTCTTCGACAGATCGCCCTTGGCGACGGCGGTCGTGACCTCGGCGATATTGCGCACCTGCGCCGTGAGGTTTCCCGCCATGAAGTTGACGTTGTCGGTCAGGTCCTTCCACGTTCCGGCGACCCCCGGCACGTCCGCCTGGCCGCCGAGCTTGCCTTCCGTGCCGACCTCGCGCGCCACGCGCGTGACCTCGGAGGCGAAGGCTCGCAGCTGATCCACCATCGTGTTGATGGTGTCCTTCAGCTCCAGGATCTCGCCCCGGACGTCGACCGTGATCTTCTTGGACAGATCGCCCTTGGCGACCGCCGTCGTCACGTCCGCGATGTTGCGCACCTGGCCGGTCAGGTTGCCGGCCATGAAGTTGACGCTGTCGGTCAGATCCTTCCAGGTGCCCGAAACGCCTTCGACTTGCGCCTGGCCGCCAAGCTTGCCCTCCGTGCCGACCTCGCGCGCCACGCGCGTGACCTCGGCCGCGAACGACGACAGCTGATCCACCATCGTGTTGACCGTGGCTTTCAGCTCCAGGATCTCGCCCTTGACGTCGACGGTGATCTTTCGCGAGAGATCTCCCTTCGCGACCGCCTTCGTGACATCGGCGATGTTGCGTACCTGCGACGTCAGGTTCCCGGCCATGAAGTTGACGTTGTCGGTCAGGTCCTTCCACGTTCCGGCGACGCCGCGCACGTCCGCCTGGCCGCCGAGCTTTCCTTCCGTGCCGACCTCGCGGGCCACGCGCGTGACCTCCGACGCGAAGGACCGAAGCTGATCCACCATCGTGTTGATGGTGTCCTTCAGCTCCAGGATCTCGCCCTTGACGTCGACCGTGATCTTGCGCGAGAGGTCGCCGTTCGCCACGGCGGTCGTCACGTCCGCGATGTTGCGCACCTGGCCGGTGAGGTTGCCGGCCATGAAGTTGACGCTGTCGGTCAGGTCCTTCCAGGTGCCGGCCACGCCCGGCACGTCCGCCTGGCCGCCGAGCTTGCCCTCCGTGCCGACCTCGCGCGCCACACGCGTGACCTCGGCGGCGAACGACGAGAGCTGGTCCACCATCGTGTTGACCGTGGCTTTCAGCTCCAGGATCTCGCCCTTGACGTCGACGGTGATCTTGCGCGAGAGATCTCCCCGGGCCACGGCCTTCGTGACGTCGGCGATGTTGCGCACCTGGGACGTCAGGTTGCCCGCCATGAAATTGACGTTGTCGGTCAGGTCCTTCCAGGTTCCCGACACGCCCTCGACGCGGGCCTGGCCGCCGAGCTTGCCCTCCGTGCCGACCTCGCGGGCCACGCGCGTGACCTCCGACGCGAAGGAACGCAGCTGATCCACCATCGTGTTGATCGTGGCTTTCAGCTCGAGGAACTCGCCCTTGACGTCGACCGTGATCTTCTTCGTCAGGTCGCCCTTGGCGACGGCGGTGGTCACGCCGGCGATGTTCCGCACCTGGCCGGTGAGGTTGCCGGCCATGAGGTTGACGTTCTCGGTGAGGTCCTTCCAGGTTCCCGCGACGCCTTTGACCTTCGCCTGGCCGCCGAGCTTTCCTTCCGTGCCGACTTCGCGGGCCACGCGCGTGACCTCCGACGCGAAGGAGGAAAGCTGGTGGACCATCGTGTTGACCGTGCGCGCCGTCCGCAGGAACTCGCCCTCGAGACGCCGTCCGTCGCTTTCGAGGTCCATCGTCTGGGAGAGATCCCCCTTCGCGACCGCGCCGATGACGCGGGAGGTTTCGATCGTCGGGCGCGCCAGGTCCGCGATGAGGTTGTTCACGGACCCAACGCTCGACGCCCACGAGCCCTGGACGTCCCCCAGCGACGCGCGTTCCGAGATCCGCCCCTCCTCACCGACCAGACGCGAGAGCCGGGCGAGCTCCTGGCTCATGCGCTGGTTCAGCTCCACGACTTCGTTGAACAGATCGGCGATCTTCCCCTCGTCGCCAGAGAGGCCGACGCCCAAACGGACCGTGAAGTCACCCTTCTTCAGCCGCGTCAGCGCCTGAAGGAGGCGCCGCTTCTCCGCCGTCTCGGGATTTGGCGCCCCACGCGACGGGGAGGAAGCGCTCCGGGGCACGCGAGCGCGGACACGGCGGCGACCGAGCGACACCGGGGATTCGCTCATATCGGACTCCTCATCCGCGGAAGGCCGGGAGGACGGCATGAGTGCGCCGCCGCTCGCGCCGCGGCGCGCGAGTCAGATCGTCGGTGCTTTGATCGGGGTACACGTTGACTCTGTCTCCGGAAGATGCAAAACGCGTGCCCCGGATTAGGAGGGCCTAAAGGAGGAACAGGGTTCCCCGAGGCTCAAACGGGTCAACTCTTCGGGCGCCTGCCATACGAAGCGAGCAGGCCGTCGAACAGCGCCGACCCGCGCCTCAGGCGCTCCTCGTCGTCGGCGGATTCGAGAACGATGCCCTGGACGACGCGCTCGATGCCCGCGGCGTCGGGACGGTCGAACTTGCCGTCCTTGATGTCGATGGCGTGGACGACCTCGGCGATCTCGCGCAGTGCCCGGTCGGGAGCAGCCACCCTGCCGAGAAGGGTTTCGAATGTGCAGTTGTCGCCCTCGTGGGTGAAGTCGCCGCCGGGCATATCGAACCGCAGCTCGCCGGACTCGCGCTCGGCTCCGGGCTCGACGAAGCGGAAGCGCGCCTTCGGGTCCAGGAATCGCCGGATGAGCCAGGCCGAGGCGATGCGATCGATCTGCACTCCCCGGCGCGTCGTCCAGACGCGTCCCAGAAGCGACGGATCGCCGGTCGGCTCGAGCTCGCGCGACAGCCGCTCATCGACCTCAGGATCGTCGAACCGAGCTTCGCAGACGAACGCCTCTCCCCCGCCGGCAACCGCCTCGGCCGCCACGCTTCGAAGCTCCTCGCGCGACCTGCGATCCGCAGGCAGAACATAGACCGAGTCCTTGAGCGCCGCTGCGCCCGCCTTACGGAGCCGGTTGCGCACTTTGGCCCGGAGGTACGGAGGGGTCGGAGGCAGGGAATGGATTAGGACGGTCCAGGCCCGCCGCTTCGGGGCGCTCATCCGCGAGAGTATAGCAGTTGTGCTATCAATATCACAGCTGATACTGTCGGCGCCCATGCGGCTCCGGCGCGCGACAAGTCTCGCCGCGGCGCTCTTCGCGCTCGGCTTCGGGCAGGAGCTGTGGTGGCGCTACGTCCCCGAGTACTTGCGCTCGCTCGGCGCGTCGGCGTTCGCGGTCGGGGTCTTCGGAACGCTGCGGGACCTGCTCGACGCGGCGTACGCCTACCCCGGAGGGATCGCCTCCGACCGGCTGGGGACGCGGCGGGCGCTCGTGCTCTTCGGCTCGCTGACCGTGGCCGGATACGCCGTCTACGCGCTCGGTGGATCGGTCGTCGCGATCTTCGCGGGTCTGTTCCTGGTGATGGCGTGGCCGTCGCTCGGTCTGCCCGCCACGTTCGCCGTGATCGGCGATGAACTCCAGGGAGCGAGCCGCATTCGCGGCTTCACCGCCCAGGCCGTCGTCAAGCGCATCCCGATCCTCATCGCTCCCCCGCTCGGCGGCCTCCTCCTCGAACGTCGCGGCTTCGCCGGCGGGATGCACCTGGGATTCGTGATCTCGATCTTGATCGCGATCCCGACGCTCGTCTTTCTCTCGCGGGCGCTCAAGACGGAGGATGCCGCGCCGCCTCCACCGCGCCCGGGAGGAGCGGCGCCGCGCCTGCATTCCTCGCTGCGCCAGCTCCTGATCGCCGACTGCCTCGTGCGCTTGTGCGAGGGCCTTCCGGACGTTTTCCTGGTCGTCTGGGCGCTCGAGGTCGTCAAGGTCACGCCCGTCCAGTTCGGATTCCTGACCTCGATCCTTATGGGAACCGCGATCCTCTCGTACGCTCCAGCCGCGGCCCTCGCCGGACGCGTCGAGAAGAAACCCTTCGTCCTGCTGACCTACGTCTTCTTCACCGCTTTCCCCCTGGCGGTTGTCCTGTCCCGCTCTTTCGCCGGGCTCGCCGCGGCTTACTGCGTCGGCGGCCTGCGCGAGATCGGAGAGCCCGCGCGCAAGGCCCTGATCGTCGATCTCGCCGACCCCCGCGCGCGAGGGAGGACCGTCGGCCTCTATTACGGCATCCGCGGCTTCGCCGTGGCCGGGGCGGCGGCGATCGGCGGCGCGCTGTGGACCGTTCGGCCGTCGCTCACGTTCACCGTGGCGGCGGCCCTGGGCCTGGCGGGGACGGCGTGGGCCGCAATGTTTCTTCCGTCGCGCCCTCGAACCGAGGAGGTGGTCGCATGAGATGGGTGACTCGCAAGCGCATTCATGTCAACCGGACCGCGACCGGCTGGCTGATCCGCCGTTTTCTGGATCCCGACGCCGAGATCCTCTTCGTCGAGCCGTCAGAGGTCGAACGAATCCAGCGGGATCAGGATGCCGCCGGCTTCGACGCCCCCGACGCGCGCTACCCGCACAAGGACGCTCAGGGACGCTGCTCCTTCGAGCAGCTCGTAGATCAGCGCCTCCCCGACGATGCGGCGCTCGTGCGCCTCGCCCGCATCGTCCACGGCGCCGACTTTCCCGAAGAAATCGACGTCACGCCGGAATCGGCCGGGCTCTGGGCCATCAGTCAGGGCTTCACGGACGTCGGTCGCGACGACGCCGACATCCTCGAGCGGGCGAGCTTCCTGTACGACGCGCTCTACGCGCACCTGCGGCGAACGATTGCCCAACCGTCGTAGGGGCGGGGCTTGTCCCCGCCCGGGCGGCCGCAAGGGCCGCCCCTACGACCGATAGCCGCTATGGGCTCCGCGGCGCCGGCTGCCAGCGATCTTGGATGACGAGGATCCGGCCGCCCTTCGGGTCGCACACGTAGACGTTGCCGGAAGTGTCCGACGCGACGCAGTGCCCCTTCTCGGCGATCGGAACGGTGTCGGCGATCCCGAGGGCTCCGTCCGGCGCAACGTCGACGACGGCCATGGTCGCGCTCTTCCCGCCCGGCGCGTAGAGGTGCCCGCGTCGCGGGTTGAAGTCCACGATGTCCACGCCGGCGCCGACCTTGACCGAGCTCACGATCTTTCCGGTCTTCGCGTCGAGCGTCACGGCCTTGCCCTCCGCGCAGCCGACGAAGAGGAACCCGCGCGACGGGTCCAGGGCGATGCCGCGCGATCCCTCGCAGCCGTTCTTCCAGGCGGGCCGGGGCGTGCGGCTCTTCAACGGGATCGCGACAGTCTGGCCCTTCCAGAGGTGCGTGTACGCGATGCCGCGCTCCTCGTCCACCACCAGAGACTCGGGCCCGCCCTTGACCTCGATCTCGCCGTCGCGGATCGGGCGCGGCGGGTTGTCCTGCAGGCGGAAGACCTCGATCTTCTCCGCGTCCGGCTCGGTCACCCAAACCTCTCCCGTCCGCGAAACGTAGCGCACGTAGTCGGGTCCCGCGGAGAGCTTCGCCCAGCCAACGACACCGCCGCCGGCCGGATCGACGACGATGAGACGCTGCGTGCTCCGGTCCGTCGCGAAGAGGAAGCCGCGCCCTTCGTCCGCCGAGGTCACGCCCTCGCCGTGGCCTCCGTCGTAGCTCGCGGAGGAGGAGAAGCCCTCGATGTGGGTCACCGCCCAGGTCCTCGGGTCCACGAGAACGATCGCGCCGGTCCGGCCGCCCGGCACGATCAGCCGGCCGAGAGACTCGGAGTAGCGCAGATCGTCGAACCCGACTCCCGCTTCGCCGCCCGGGATCGGGATCGAAGACGGTGACGGCTGCCCGCAGACCGTGAGCGCCCCGCCCAGCCAGACGAAAATCGCGAGCCGCAGGCGAAGGGCCCCCGGGGGCACGTCAGCGTCCGGTGCGGATGCGCCCGGAGAACTCGCGCGCGGGCTCGGTCACGGCCCGCTCGGACGGGACGCCGAGATAGAAGCCCTGGCCGTAGGGAATCCCCAGCCGCCGGCATTGCTCGAGATCCTCGGGGGTCTCGATGCCCTCGGCGACGCAGATCGCGTCGATGCGCCGGGCGAGGTTGACCAGCATCTCGACGACGTCGCGCTTGATCGAGTCGCTGCGCAGGCCCGTGATGAGCGTATTGGCGACCTTGATGAAATTGGGCTTGAGCTCCGCGATGGCCTGGAGCGACGCGTAGCCCGAGCCGGCGTCGTCGATCGCGATGCGGAATCCGAGTTCGCGGAGCGTCGTCAGGGCATTGCGGAAGACCGGAAGATCGCGGATCGCGGAGCGCTCGGTCACCTCCAGCACGACCGGGTGACTGCGTCCGTAGAGCGCCGGCACGGCCTCGGGCCCGCTCTTCGAGAGCGCGATGATGGTCTCCGCCTCGACGTTGATGAAGAGGTAGCCCGACTGCGACGCCGGGTAGTTCGACGCCGAGGAGCCGAGGCAGAGCTTCTCGAGCTCCCAGACGGCCTCGTTCTCGGCGGCGATCTGGAAGAGCAGCTCCGGGCTCTCGAAGGCGGTGTCCGACGGACCGCGAGTCAGGGCTTCGTGGCCGAAGAGCTCCATCGACGCCAGGTCGAAGATGGGCTGGTAGACGGTCCGGATCCGGCCCTTGCGCAGGATCTCGCGGAAGGACTCGCGCAGCGCGCCCTGCCGTTCGGCCTCTTTCGTCGTCGCGACGGCGATCGCCTGGCGAAGCGCCCGGTAGACCAGCCGCTCGACTCGCATCTGCGGACTCGGGCGCAGCAGGGCGTGCCCCACGAAGACGCCGATCCGCTTGTGGATCCGGGCGCCGAAGGCCTCGTCGAGCGATCCGCGCAACGACTCCTCGACCTGCCGTGCCTTTCGCTGCAGGCGAGCGGGCGCGTCTTCGCCGGTCTCCAGCGTCGCGAAGACGTAGAAGTCGGATCCGCCGGCGCGGTTGACGGCGACGAAGTCCTCGGTCGCGAAAACGGTCCCGATCATCCGCCGCAATGTGCGCGCCGTGTGGCGAAGCAGGCTGTCGAACACTTCCCAGCCGTAGGCTTCTTCGATGTGGCTGTACTGCTCGACGTCGATGTACAGCACTCCCATCTCGCGGTTGTCCAGCAGCCGGTCGCGCAGCGCGTCGATGATGACCGGAACCGTGGGCAGCTCGGTCACGGTGTCGAACAGGAGGTTCTGGAAGCGCAGATCCTCGTTTTCCGAAGTCAGGAAAGATGGGGGCCGGTCGCGCTTCTCGTCGAGAAGGCGGCGCACCGTCGCGAGGAGCTTCTTCCGGGTGAAAGGCTTGGTGATGTAGTCGTCGGCGCCGACCTGCATGCCCGTGATCAGGTCGCGGATCTCGCTCTTGACCGTCAGCATCGCGATCGGGATCTGCCGCGTCTCCGGAGCGCTCTTCAACGTGGTGCAGACCTCCCAGCCCGAGAGCTCCGGCATCATGACGTCGAGCAGGATCAGGTCGGGGCGGGATTCGATCGCTTTCTCGACACCTTCGCGGCCGTTGCGCGCCAGAAGTGCAACGTACCCCGCGTTGTCGAGGATCGTCTGGACGATCAGGAGAACGTCCTCGTCGTCGTCGACGATCAGGATCTTTTCCGCGGCCATGGCGTCGTTTTTAAGGGGTCAATCGATCATAGCACCAGGACGGAGTGAACGGTCCGGCCGGCGAGCGCCGCGCGCCCGCCCAGGGCGGAAAGCTCGATGAACACGGAGATTCCGGCCACGCGCGCGCCGAGTTTCTCGGCCAGGTCGGCGGCCGCCTTCGAGGTGCCGCCGGTGGCCAGGACGTCGTCGACGACGAGCACCCTCTCCCCAGGCGCGAACGCGTCGGCGTGGACCTCCAGGGAGTCCTTGCCGTACTCGAGGCCGTAGGACATCCGCTCGCTCTTGCGCGGCAGCTTGCCGGGCTTGCGGGCGGGCACGATGCCGACGTGGAGCTCGCGGGCCAACGCCGCGCCGAAGAGGAATCCCCGGGCCTCGATGCCGAGGATCTTCGAGGGCGGCGCGGCGCGGAACGGAGCGGCCATCGCCTCCACAGCGGCGCGGAACGCGTCGGGCGTCGCCAGCAGCGGCGTGACGTCGCGAAAGAGGATTCCCGGCGACGGGAAATCAGGCACATCGTGGATGTACGGGCGAAAGTCCGTCAGCGTCTGGTTGCTCATCGTGTGATCTCGAACGTCGAGTGTCCTTCCTCCGCTCTTTCCTCGACCACGACCCCCTCCACCCGCGAGGCCGACGGTCCACGGCGGAGCTTATCGAGATAGCGCTCGACCGCCCCGGCATCGCCCTCCGCCAGCGTCTCGACGGAGCCGTCAGGGAGATTGCGCACCCAGCCGGCGATGCCGAACTCGCGGGCCGCCCGCGCCGCGAAGTAGCGGAAACCGACTCCCTGGACGCGCCCCTGGACCACCGCCCGCCGCGCCGTCACGCCGGAGTTCCCGCGAAGCGCCCCAGCAGAGGCACGAAGACGACGTCCTCGCCCTCTTCCTGGGCGTAGTCGGTCTTGCGCCTCCGGATGACGCGCAACCTCTGGCGACCCGGAGGTCCGACCGGCACGACGAGCCGGCCACCCATCGCGAGCTGAGAGAGCAGAGGCTCGGGCACCGTCTCGGTCCCGGCCGTGACCAGGATCCGGTCGTACGGCGCCGCCGCCGGATAGCCGTAGGTGCCGTCGAAGGCCTTGACCGAAACGTTGTGGAAACCGAGCGACGCGAGCAAGGCGGCCGCGGCGCGGGCGAGCTCGTCGATCCTCTCCAGCGAGTAGACGCTGCGCGCGAGCTTCGCGAGGACGGCGGTCTGGTAGCCGGAGCCCGAGCCGATCTCGAGGACTTTGTGCTCGGGCCCGACGCCCAGGCGCTGCGTCATCACGCCGACGACGTAGGGCTGCGAGATCGTCTGCCCGAACCCGATCGGCAGAGAGTGGTCGCCGTAGGCCCTTGCCCGAAGGGGCTCGGGCACGAAGCGGTGACGGGGCACCTGCATCATGGCTTCGAGCACGCGCGGGTCGTCCACCCCGCGGGGCGCCACGAATCGGGTGACCATCTCGCGCCGTTGGGCTTCCTCCCGGCCGGCGGCCGGGTCGCGAGGGTCGCGCGCTGGCATTGCGAGGATCATAGCAGCAGGCCGTGGAATCCGAGAGTCTCGCGCCCTGTTCTCGATGCCGGTAAAATGCGATTTTCGTTTCGTCGCGTTTCGTTTCCGGAGGCATGGAGGCCACATTGACGGGATCCCAGGACGTCGCGGAGATCGCCCGCGAGACGCGCGTCGCCGGCGTCTCTCGAGAAGAGGTTCGGAAGTGGTACGCGCTGATGCACCTGGCGCGCGTGCTCGACGACAAGGCACCCAACTATCTCAAGCAGGGCCTCGGCTGGAGCTATCACGCGCCGTGCGCCGGCCATGACGCCATCCAGCTCGCCCTCGGGATGACGTTTCGGCCCGGGCGCGACTACCTCTTCCCCTACTACCGCGACCTGACGACCTGCGTCGCCGCGGGGCTGACGGCCGAAGAGATCCTCTTGAACGGGATGTCCAAGGCGGACGACATCGCCTCGGGCGGGCGCCACATGTCCAATCACTTCGCCAAGCCGTCCATCGGCATCCAGAACGTGTCCTCCTGCGTGTCCAACCACGCGCAGCACGCGGTCGGCCTCGGGCGGGCCATCAAGACGTATCGCAAGGACTCGGTCGTGTTCGCCTCCGTGGGCGAGTCGTCGACGTCGGAGGGCTACTTCTACGAAGCCGTCAACGGCGCGTCGCGCGAGAAGCTTCCGGTCGTCTTCGTCGTGCAGGACAACGCGTACGGGATCGCCGTGCCCAAGGCCGACCAGACCGCCAACCTCTACGCGTCCGACAACTTTTCGGGATTTGCGAACCTGAAGATCATCCACTGCGACGGGCTGGACGTCTTCGACTCTTTCCGCGCGATGCGCGAGGCGGTCGCGTTTGCCAAGTCCGGCGGCGGCGCCGCGATGGTCCACGCGACCTGCGTGCGCATCCACTCGCACTCCAACTCCGACCGCCACGAGCTCTACCGCACGCCGGAGGAGCTCGCGGCCGCAAAGGCCGCGGATCCCCTGCCCCGTTTTCGCAAGCTTCTCATCGAGACCGGGCTTCTCGGCGAGGACGAGCTGCACTCCATCGAGGCGCAGAACGAGAAAACCTACGAAGAGGCAGCCGACAAAGTGAAGGCGTCGCCCGATCCGGACCCCGCGACGATCCACGACTTCGTGGTCCCCGAGCCGTGGGTTCCGGAAAGGTGGCCCGACGGATTGCCGGACGGTACCGGCGAAGAGATGACGCTGGTCCAGGCGCTGAACGCGACGCTCAAGGAGGAGTTCCGGCACAACCCCGACACGTACATCTGGGGTCAGGACGTTGCCTACCGCGACAAGGGCGGGGTCTTCAACGTGACCAAGGGGATGCAGCAGGAGTTCGGGCCGCACCGGGTGTTCAACGGCCCGATCGCCGAAGACTTCATCCTCGGGACGTCCGACGGGTTCTCGCGCCTGTCCGAGGACATCCGGGTCGTGGTCGAAGGCGCCGAGTTCGCGGACTACTTCTGGCCCGCGGCCGAGCAGATGGTCGAGATGTCGCACGAGTACTGGCGGACGAACGGGAAGTTCGTTCCGAACGTCACGGTGCGCATCGCCTCCGGGGGTTACATCGGCGGCGGGCTGTATCACTCCCAGAACATCGAGGGATGGCTCGTGACGCTGCCCGGAATCCGGATCGTCTATCCCGCTTTTGCGGACGACGCCGCGGGGCTGCTCCGAACGTCCATCCGTTCGCGCGGCCTCACGCTTATCCTGGAACCGAAGTACCTCTACAACAATCCGATGGCGCGGGCCGCCGTTCCGGCCGAGTTCGCGGTGCCTTTCGGAAAGGCGCGCCGGCGGCGCGAGGGGACTGACCTCACGATCGCGGCCTACGGCACCCCCGTGCAC
>JBKOVK010000277.1:0-6995 GCA_046724475.1 Acidobacteriota bacterium
GTCAAGCTCTCCGCGACTCCGGTGTCGAGCCAGCTCATCGACGCCTCGTTCCGCTACCGGGGCATCGACCAGGACAACACCGCCATCGACATCGATTCCACGCCATCGACCGGCAGCACGGAGACGGAGATCAGCCGGGTCGCCGTCTGCCACTGGTTCTGGACGGCGACGCCGAACCTGAACCTGGACTTCAAGTTCAACTACTTCGACAACCCGGGTTCCTCGATTCCGACCATCGGGATTCCTTTCCAGCCGGCGTTCAACGCCGCCAACCCGGCGAGCGTCGGCTACTTCTGTACCGGCGGCGTGTGCGACGGAGTGGCCTCGCTCCGCAGCGACATCGATAACTTCAAGCGGCTCGAGTACAAGTTGACGACGTCCTACGCAGCCAACTTCCTGGGGGCCAGCCACCTCTTCAAGGTCGGCGGTTACTACAGCGACAACGAGGAAGAGAAGCTAACGCTGGCCAACGGGTGGGGCTCGATCACGATCAACCACAACACCGACAACTGCCTCGGCGCCGATTCCTGCTATCGAGCGCGGTTCAATCCGAACCAGCCGGCGCAGATCTCGCGCGGCCGCACGATCGGGATCTTCCTCCAGGACCAGGCGACCTGGAACCGCCTGACGCTGAACATCGGTTTCCTCGTGAATCAGGACACCTTCATCCCGAACGACAACGGGCAGTTCACGTTCGTGCGCGGCGACTTCCGGGTGCCCAACGACGAGCTGCTTCCCTGCTCCGATCCAAGCCACGATCCGCGCGCGTGCACGTACACGGACCAGTACGTTTTCCCCTTCAACAAGCAGTGGCAGCCGCGCGTCGGTCTCGCGTACGAAGTCGACACGCGGGTCCACGACAAGGCCTTCGTCAACTACGCGCGTTACGACAACATGGACAACCAGTCCTTCGCGCGCTCGGCCGCTCCGATCCGGCTCTATCGCACCGACGCTTTCTTCGACCTGCAGACTGGAGCGTTCCTCCAGGAGTTCACGCGGTCGAACAACACCAACAAGATCGTCCTCGGCAACATCGATCCGACGTACACCGACGAGTTCGTGGCGGGTTACTCGCGGCCGCTTCCGAGTGGCTGGTCCGTGGAGCTCTGGGGCATGTTCCGAGAGACCAAGGACATCTTCGAGGATTTTCCGTCGGACAAGTCGAACGTGGACAGCGACTTCCGCTACGGAAACATCCCCGCGTTCCGCAAGTACAAGGCCGGCACGCTCGAGATCCGCAAGGCGTACGCCGACAACTGGTCGCTCGACGTCTCGTACACATATTCGCGCCTGACGGGCAACTGGGACCTCGACTACGCGACCGAGCTCTTCTACACGTCCTCCTACATCGAGGACGGCCCGGGACTGTACGTCGAAGATCCCAATCGCAAGGGCCTCCTCATCGGCAACCGAACCCACGTCGCGAAGTTCTTTGCCAACTACACACTTCCGTGGCAGACGATCCTGGGCGGCTACCTGCGCGTCCAGAGCGGGCGGCCGTGGGAAGCGCGCCTCTTCGACCCGAGCTACGGCACCGATTACGAGTACGCCGAGACGGCCGGAAAACGCCTGACCCCGACCTGGGCCAACCTCGACCTGCTCGTGGCGCAGAACTTCAACCTCGGACCCGGAGTCCTCAGACTCGAAGGGCGTCTCATGAACGTTTTCAACACGCAGACGGTGCTGACGGTGAATCAGGATCTGTTCCTGAGCGACGACAACACGGATCCCAATCCTCGATTCGGCCAAGGGACATCGTTCGCGACCCCACGAAGATTCATTCTCGCTGGTATCTTTTCGTTCTAGTGCATCGCCGTCGACAGCTCGTTCTCGGACTGCTCGCAGCCCTGGCGTTTGCGCCGGGGCTGCGGGCGGCCGGTCCGCCGGTGCTGCGCGTGCCGGGACAGGCCGAGCGGACCGTGACTCCGGAGTCCCTGTCGGGACGCGATGCGCGCGACGTGCGCGTCGAGGAGTCCGCCGGAGACGTCACCGTCTACCACGGCATGACGCTTCTGGACGTCCTCGAGAAGTCGGGCCTCGACGTCAAGACGATGGCGGGCCAACGCGACACCGCCGCAACCGTCGTCCTCGCGACGGCACGCGACGGCTACACGGTGGTCTTCTCGCTTGGCGAGCTGCGGATGGCGCGCGAAAACCCGAGGGCGTTCCTGGTCTCCGAGACCGCGAGCGGTCCGCTGCCCGAGGACAACGGCCCGGTTCGTCTGATCGTCCTGGGCGACAAGGCCCGATCGGCTTATGCGCTCGCGAAGATCGAAGTGAAGGCGCTGGCGGAGAACAAAAGGAAACCGTAGGGGCGGGGCTTGCCCCCGCCCGGGCGGCCACAAGGGCCGCCCCTACGTGCCTAGGGTGAGGGGCTCCCCGCCCTGCGTACCACTTCCAGAAGTCTCGCGACCTCCGGCTGATCCGGCCGGATCGCGAGCGAGCGCACCAGCAGGCGCTCCACCGCTTCGCGATCCGAGAGGCACGTCTGGAAAAGGACGAGGTCGTTGATCGTTTCCAGGTCCCGCGTCGAATCCGCGAAGCGTCCCACGGCCGCGACCGCCCCCTTGCAGTCCTTCTTCCTGTAGGCCAGCCTCGCCTTCTCCCGGGCGATCGCCTCGTTGTTGGGGTAGTCCCGCGATGCCCGGTCGAGCAGTGACGACGCCGCGGCGAACTTGTCCGCCTTGATGTACTCGCGAGCCCAGCCCGCAACGGCGGTGGAGGGATCGGCCCTCGCGGCGGCAAGGGAGCGAAAGAGCCAGTCCTCCGCGGTTTTCGTGTCGCCGGCGTCGCGGGCGAGCACGGCGAGGTTGAACATCGGCGCGTAGAAGTTGGGATTCAGCTCCAGAGCCTTTTCGAAGTCTTTCGTCGCGGCGGCGCGGTCGTGACGGGTCTCTTTCTCGTACGTTCCGAGGTTGTTCCACGCGGCCTCGGTCATTCCGGGCTTCGTGCCGCCGGTCGGACGCAGAGTCGCCGCCGATCCGGGCGACAGATATCCGAGCGCCAGAAGCTTCTTCGCATATTCGTCCGACTCCGCGGCCGACGCTTCGGCCGCGGCGACGCGGCGGACGGCGAGTGCCGAGAGATCTTTTCGCGTCTGCGTCAGCGGCTGTTCGAACGCGCTCGAAAGAGGGATGCCCGGCATGCGCCGGTCCGCGGGAGCGCCAGCGAGCGCGAGCACGGTCGGCGCGACGTCGTGGAGCTTTGCGTCGCCTCGTGAACGTCCCCGCGCGACACCTTTGCCCCAGAGAGCGAGAACTCCTTCGGGCCGATGCCAGAACGCGGCGGTCGCCCAGTTGCCCGATGCGAGGCCGCAGGGCCGATCCCCTCCCCACTTGAATCCATGATCGGACTGGACGACGAGGACGCCTCCGTCCTCCTGCGCCCGGCGCATCCACTGTCCGAGGATCCGGTCGATCGCGGCGTAGTACGTCTCGACGACGCGCGAATATCTTCGGTAGTCGGCGTCGGAGGTCTCCCGGCATTCGGTCCGCGGAGGCGTGAAGGGTGCGAAGACGTGGCCGACCTCGTCGGTCCCCTCGAAGTAGACCGCGAGAAGGTCCGGCCGCTCGCGGTCGTAAAGATCGCGCGCCAGGCGCTGCGTGACCCGCGTCGCCGAGAGGATTCGCGCCAGCGCGACGACGCGGTTCTCCATCCCCGCACCGCTCGAGAGCTCCTGCGCGATCTCCGGCGGCGGAATCTCGAGGTAGGAATCGAGGTCCCGCGCCTCGATCCGGCTATCGCGCTCGGCGACCTGCGTCACGCCGGCCTCGAGCGCCGGCGGGTAGACCGCGCCCGCGCGCGACAGGCCCGAGAACAGCATCGGGCTCACCCGGTCCGAGACGAAGAATCCGTTGACCTCTTCGGCGGGATGCGTCGCCCACCAGCCCACCACGCCGACTTTGCGTCCCGCATCCGACGCGATGTTCCAGGCCGCCGGAACCGCGCGCGAGTCTCCGGAGATTGGGACTTTCCGTCCCGTCTTCGGGTCCACCTCCTGGAAATCGAGCACCCGGTGAAGGTCCGGAGAGAGCCCCGTCGCCGCGCTCGTCCAGAGAATCGGTGAGATCAGCGGATACGGGCTCGAAAGCTTCGCCGTCCAGCCTTCGTCGGCCAGCCGCTTGAAGTTGGGAAGCTTGCCGTCGGCGGCAAGCCGGTCCAGGAGCTCCCAGTCGAGCCCGTCGAGACCGATCCAGAAGACCGGCGCATGGTCGCCTGCGGTGTGAGGCTCCCGCGTCGCGACGTCGGATGCCTCCACGGCCGCGGGCGCGGCTGCCGGCAGCGCGGATGTCGCCTTCGCCGAGGGCTGCGGCTTTTCGGAACGACACGACGCAAGACCTGCGATGGCGAACATGAATGAAGCTGCCCGGCGCGCCCGCATCCGGCGCACCATAGCAGGGGTTTGACCCCCCTGCCCCGGGGGGTTAAACTGCGCGGCCCGCGGTGGGTGTAGCTCAGCTGGTTAGAGCGCCAGACTGTGGATCTGGATGTCGAGGGTTCGAATCCCTCCACTCACCCCAACGAGTTTTGCGTCGTTCTTTGCGCCCGTAGCTCAGCCCGGATAGAGCGTTAGCCTCCGGAGCTAAAGGTCGCGCGTTCGAATCGCGCCGGGCGCACCATCTTCGCCATCTCACCCTGCTTCACGCCGATTTCGCGCCTATGGAGGCCATCGGGCCGTCGGGATCCCTGACCCGAAAAGCGGCCGTTCCTGCCGCGCGCTTCGAACGTCGAGAATAATTTGCAGAACAATGTCGATTTCCGGCAAGCTCGTTCGTCGTCCCTATGAGACGCCAAAAGGGGCCGGCTCAAACAAGGAGGCAGACGATGCGGGTCATGGTGTTCGGGAAAGCCACGGAGAGCAGCGAAAAGGCCGCGCCCCCCACGCCCGAGGCGTTCGCGGCGATGGACCGGTTCATCGAGGAGCTGGTCAAGGCCGGCGTCTTTGTGGCCGCCGCCGGTCTCCAGAACAACGCCCAGGCCAAGCGCGTCGTTTTCGACGGTCCCGGCCGCACCGTCATCGACGGGCCGTTCGCTGAGACCCGTGAGCTGGTCGCCGGCTTCCAGATCTGGCAGGTCAAGGATATGGATGAGGCGTTGGCCTGGGCCAAGCGCTCGCCCAATTTCATGCCGGGCAAGAGCGAGATCGAAATCCGGCCGTTCTTCGAGGCGGCGGATCTGGCCGAGTTTGTGACGCCCGAGGAGCTCTCGACGCCTCGCGAAGGGGAGCGCGGGAAGCTCGGCGTCGCCTGATACTGTCGGCGATCGAAGCAACCTTTCGCACTGAACGAGCCAGGCTCATCGCGGGCCTGGCCCGTGTGGTACGAAAGCATTATCCGCGTCGTGCGTGACGCGCGGGGCCTCGACACGGCCGTGCCGGCCGACGGAGAGATCGCGATCCTGCCCGCCGTCAGCGGAGGGTAGCACGAAAGCATTATCCGCGTCGTGCGTGACGCGGATCCCTTCCCCCAAGAGCACGCTCGCGACGGCCCCGGAAGGGCAGCGAATCTCGACTCCCGCGCGGCTCAAACGCCGGATGGCTTCGACACCAGCTCAGTCCACGAAGCCGATGCCCGCCAGATCGATGCTTGCTGAAGCAGAGGAACGAAGAAGGCCGGAGCATTCCCTCTCCAACAGGGCGGACCACTCCGCGACGACACTGCAGCGGAAATCGGGCGGACAGTGGCTGTCGAATCAAGAAACGCAAAGGCCGTCTTGGTTTCGACGTCTACGCCTGAGGAGGCAGAGCCACACCGCTTCTTGGCTGCGGCTCATCGCGTCGGACATGCTGGTGTTCAGGCGCCGCCAATACCCTCTACCCTTGAGCGACTATCGGCGGTCGCCTGAGACCAGCCTCCCCACCCGAACTTTGATCGGAGATGTTACGGAAACAGCTCGAGCCCAGTCGGGCCTTGCGAGGACAGCGCCGCTGGTCCGGAGTTCGCATCGCCGTCGAAGGGTCCCGGCGTGAAGGGGTTGAAGCAGGCAGGGACCTGAGCCGGATCGGCGAACCAGATGACGAGGTGATCGAGATCTGCGCGAGTGCGGGCCGGAGGATCGCCCGCGACGAAGCTTGCGAACGCCTCGCCGATGATCGCATCGACCTTCAGTGTTCCTTTGCCGGCCGCGTTCGTGGTGAAGTCCCCAATGTATTCGACATCGCCGAAGGGCGGACTCGCAAACCCGTCCGCCGAGGTCAAGAAGACGGCGAAGTCGGTGTTGGCGGGAAGACCGCTGACGCTCAAGTGAAGGGTATCTACGCCCAGCGTCTCTTCCTTGTGGAAGACTGTCACTTGCCCGCTTGCGTTTGGCAGGCAAGTTGCGTTCCGAGGCAAGAGGTCAAACGTGGTGGTGTCGAGCGCGCGCGCCGTGCTGCCCAGCACGATCAGCGCGAGGCCCACGAGCGCCACCGATAGTCCAGATCGCTTCATGGAATTTCCTTTTCTTCAAAAGTGTGAATTCGTTTTCGAGTGAGTGAACGGGTTGGAATCGACTGAGGTTAGTGAGAAGTCCTCGGGTACCGCCTCCTTTCCTTTTCCATCCGGGTCATGGGAGCGACCGCCTACGGCCGCCCGTGGTCTCCGTCCACTTCCCAGGTGATGCGGATGCCTTCGCCTTCGAGCACGCTCGCGACAGCCCCGGGGCGACACCGGATCTCGACTCCTCTGCGGCTCAAGCGCTCGAGGGTCTGGACGCCGGCCCGGTCGACGAAACTGACGCCCGCAAGCTCGAGACTCACCGCACCCCGAGATCGAAGGAGATCGGAGCATTCGTGCTCGAGCAGGGCGGCCCACTGCGCGGCGACGCTTCCTTCGAGTCTCAGCGTCACCCGGGAGTGTGATCCCTGCTCGCGTGTGATTCGTAGCGTCACAACGCCTCGTACAACTCGCCAACCGTCTGGAAACGCGCGCGCGCTTCCTTCGCCAAGCACTTCATGACGACGGCGGCGATCCTGGGATCGATTCGCGGATTTCTCTTTTGCGGGAGCGGAGGAGAGT
>JBKOVK010000296.1:0-9304 GCA_046724475.1 Acidobacteriota bacterium
CTCGATCCCTCGGCGGTTCTCTGCGAAATCATGAACGAGGACGGCACCATGGCGCGCGTGCCGGACCTGGCGAAGTTCTGCGAGCGCCACGGCCTCGCCATGGTCACGGTCGCGGACCTCATCCGCTACCGGATGAAGACCGAGCGGCTCGTCGAGCGCATCGCCGCTCCGCACCTGCCGACCCGCCTCGGAGATTTCCAGCTCTATGCCTACCGCAGCGCGGTCACGCACGAGGAGCACCTCGCCCTGGTGCACGGCCAGATCCACGAAGAGGAGCCGGTCCTCGTGCGCGTCCACTCCCAGTGCCTGACCGGCGACGTGTTCGGCTCGGCGCGGTGCGACTGCGGCGAACAGCTCGAGCTCGCCATGGAGAAAATCGTGCAGGCGGGCCGGGGGGTCTTCCTCTACCTCCTGCAGGAGGGCCGGGGCATCGGTCTTCTGAACAAGCTCAAGGCTTACGAGCTCCAGGACCAGGGACACGACACGGTCTCCGCCAACGAGAAGCTGGGGTTCCCGCCCGACATTCGGAACTACGGCGTCGGCTGCCAGATCCTCCGCGACCTCGGCGTGCGCAAGATGCGCCTGATGACCAACAATCCGTCCAAGTACGTGGCGATCGACGGCTACGGTCTGGAGATCGTGGAGCGCGTGCCGCTCGAGGTCCATCCGACCGACCGCTCGCGCAAGTACCTCGAGGCCAAGAAGAACAAGATGGGGCATCTCCTCAAGCTCGTCTGACCCCGCCGCCGGCTCGAGTGCCGGGCAGATCAACGTTCGTACCAGTCGGCGAGCTTCTCCGGGCGCACCCCGAGGTAATAGCCGGCCAGGACCTTCCAGACGCGCAGGACCTGGCGCAGAGCGCCGCGTTCGAGATACCGCCGCGGCGAGGTGGCCGTCGTCTCCGATCGTACGACGAACGGTCCCACGCGTCTCAAGCGCCGCACGAGGTCGATGTCTTCGCAGATCGGCAGGTCGCGGAAGCCTCCGGCCGCCAGGTATGCGTCGCGGCGGCAGAAGATGCCCTGGTCCCCGAACGCCACGCCGAAGAGACGCGTGCGCCGGTTGGCCCACCATGCGATCCAGCGCATGCGGGCGTCCTCGGGCTCGTACCGGATCGAGAAGGCGCCCGCGGCCGCCCCCGCGGCAAGGGATTCGTGGATGAGGGCGAGCGCGCGCTCGGGTGGCCGCGAGTCCACGTGGACGAAGAAGAGAGTGTCGCCGCGAGCGCGGCCGACCGCCTCCGCCAGACGGGCGCCCCGCGTGCCGTGCCCCGACGCGACGATGAGCTCGGCGCCGGAGGACGCCGCCAGGCGCTTCAGTGCGTCCGGCGCCTCCGGGGGCTCGTCCTTGACCGGGACGACGACCGAGATCACGCCAGGGCGGATGCTAGCATCCGCCCTTGTCATGAAGATTCCGATGCCGGCCGCCGTTCTCGCGGGCGGGGCGTCGCGGCGGATGGGAAGACCCAAGGCGTCGCTTCCTTACGGCGCGGGCACGCTCCTCGATTTCCAGATCGCGAAGCTGTCACCGATCTTCGACGACGTCTTCGTGGTCGCGAAGGAGCCGCCGCGGGACGCGGTTTCGGCGCGCGTCGTGCTCGACGGCGTGAAGGAGCACGCCGCGATCTACGGATTGTCGCGCGCTCTCGAGGTCGCCGAAGATCGCGTCTTCGTCCTCGCCGTGGATCTGCCGGCGCTGACGCCGGTCCTGGTCCGGGGGATCGGTGCGCGGGGGCTCGAGACGCCGGCCGCGGCGCTGCTGCCGCGAGCGGACGGGCGTCTGCAGCCGCTCGCCGGAGTCTGGCGGCGCGCCGCGCTGGCCCCGGCGAAGCGCCGGATCGCAGAAGGGGAGCTTTCGCTGCACGGCCTCGCCGAGGAGATCCGTCCCGAGATCTTCGACGAGGCCGAGTGGCGATCCCTGGACCCGTCGGGCCGCGCTTTCGACAACATCAACACGCTCGAGCAGTACGAAGCGATGCGAGAGAGAGCGTGAGCGTATGACCGATTCCGAGACGCCTCCGGCGCGCAAGCCGCGCCGTCCGCGGTCCGGCGCGCGCCTGCGCCACAGCGTGCTCCACGTGGACGCGCGCGGAAGGGCGCGGATGGTCGACGTCGGAGGCAAGCGCGAGACTCGACGCGTTGCCGTCGCGCGCGGGGCGCTGGGAATGGGAAAGTCGGCCTTCGACGCGCTTGCGCAGGGCAAGCTCGCCAAGGGCGACGCCCTCGCCGTCGCGCGCCTGGCGGGCATCCAGGCGGCCAAGCGCACCTCGGAGATCGTGCCCCTCTGCCATCCGCTCGTCCTGGAGTCCGTCGAGGTCGACGTGCGCCTGGAGGCGAAACGCCGCGAAGCCGTCGTGACCGCCACCGCGCGGATCACCGGGAAGACGGGCGTGGAGATGGAGGCGCTGACGGCGGCCGCCGCCGCGTGCCTCGCCCTCTACGACATGATCAAGGCGCTCGACCGCTCGGCCGAGATCCGCGAGATCGTGCTGGTCGAGAAGACCGGCGGCCGCTCCGGCACCTATCGAAGGAGGGAATAGATCGTGGCGAGGCTGCTCGACCGGATTGCCGATGGGCGCACGGACCTGGTGTTCGCGCACGTCGCCGAAGGCGGTCCCGCGAGCGCCACAGACGGCGGGGGCACTTCGCTTCTCCACTGGTGCGCCTACTACGGCGACGTCAGCGCGATCCGGTTCCTTCTCTCGCGCGGCGAATCGCTGGCGACTCTGGGAGAGGACCTCGGTTTGAACGCCGCGGCGTTCCACGGACACTGGCGACTCTGTCAGTTCCTGATCGAGAGCGGCGCCGACGCCCGGCGCGCGCTGCCCGACACCGGAGAGACTCCACTGCACGCCGCGCTGAGCCGGGCGAAACACCCGGCTTGCGACCTCGTCGTCGAGGTGCTGCTCGCCGCAGGAGGCGACCCGAACGCCGCGACGAAAGCCGGTGTTCCGACGGGAGCCTTCATGCGGGACTGCCGGACGAAGGGGGAGACGCCCCTCCATCGAGCGGCCGCGTTCGGCTCCGAGGCTTCGATCCGACGGCTCCTCGACGCCGGTGCGCGGATCGACGCGAAAGATGCCGACGGCGATTCGCCTCTGGCCTGGGCGAGCTGGCACCTTCGTCCGGCGGCGATTCTCCGGATGCTGTCGTACGGCGAGCACCGCATTCATCCCGACTACGTCTCGTCCGGCGACCACGGCTCGGGGCTGAGCGCCATGGACGCGCACCTTCTCGGCAAGCCCCATGTCTGAATGGATCGATGGCAAGGAGCGATTCTGATGCGTCGAGTGTCGACGGTTCTTATTTCATCTCTGGCGATCCTCGCGACGTTCGCCTGCAACAAAACGCGCGTCGTAGCCCGCAAGAACCCGGCGTCACTTTCCAAGCCCAACGGCTACACGCACGTGGTCGAGACTTCCGGCGGCCGGACGGTGTACGTCTCGGGACAGGTCGCGCTGGACAAGGCCGGCACGCTCGTGGGCGCCGGCGATCTGAAGGCGCAGACGCGCCAGGTCTTCGAGAACCTGAAGGCGGCGCTCGCGGAGTCGGGTGGCACGCTCGACGACGTCGTCAAGATCACGATCTTCATGACGGACCTCTCCCAGATCCAGGAATTCCGGGAGATCCGAAACAGCTATTTCCCGCGCGCGTTGCCGGCGAGCACGCTGGTCCAAGTGGTGCGCCTCGCGCGCCCGGAGTTTCTGATCGAGATCGAGGCCGTCGCCGTCGTGAAGCCGGGTTGAGCGCGAACGGACGGTCTCAGCCGCCTCGGGTGTGCATCTCCAGATGCGGGTCCCGCTTGAGGTCGGCCGGCGAGATGAGGGACGCGCGCTGCCGGAGCGCCAGCCGCTCCTCGGCGCCACGGTCGTCGCGCCGTGACCAGCCGCTGCGCAGGATCTCGCGCAGTTCTTCGTCGGAGGCTCCGCTGCGGAGCGGACCGCGCAGGTCGATCCCGCGCGAGGCGTAGAGGCAGAGGTACCAGAGCCCGTCGGCCGTCAAGCGCGATCGATCGCACGAGCGGCAGAACGGCGCCGTCGTGGACGCGATGATGCCGAACGTCGTCCCGTCCGGGAGGCGGAACCTCTCGGCGGGAGCCGTGGAACCCTCCTCGAGGATGGGCTCGACGGTTCCATAGCGGCCCGCGAGGCGCGCCAGGATCTCGTTGCGGGAGACCACGGTCTCGCGTCTCCAGAGGGTCGCGCCGCCGACGTCCATGTATTCGATGAACCGGACCTCGGCGTTCCAGCGGCGCCCGTAGTCGATCAAGTCCGCGAGCTCGTCGTCGTTGACGTCGCGGAGGATCACGCTGTCGATTTTGAGGTTGGAGAACCCGGCGCGCGAGACGGCCTCGATCCCGGCAAGCACGCGCGGCAGCTCGTCCTTACGGGTCAGGACGCGAAACCGCTCGAGCTTGAGTGTGTCGAGGCTGACCGTGACCCGATGGAGACCGGCTTCCTTGAGGGCGGCGGCGTGCTCCTCGAGCAGCACGCCGTTGGTGGTCATGGCCAGGTCCCGCAGTGCGGGTTTGGCGGCCAGCAGGCGGACCAGGCGGGGCAGGTCCCGGCGCACGAGCGGTTCGCCACCCGTCAGGCGCACGCGGTCGACGCCGACCCCGGTGAACACGTCGGCCAGCCGGCTGATCTCCTCGAAGTGGAGCAGGTCCTCGCGCGGGAGCCAGGCGTACTCCGCCTCCGGCATGCAGTAGGCGCAGCGCAGGTTGCAGCGATCGGTCACCGAGATCCGGAGGTTCCGGAGAGGCCGGCCCAGCGTGTCGGAGATCGTCATGGCCGGTCTATATTAGCCGCCTTGAGCATCCGAGTTGCGATCATCACGGTTTCCGACGGCGTGGCCGCGGGGGCACGGCCGGACCGCGGCGGGCCCGCCTGCGAGGAGGCGCTCCGGGCGTCCGGAATCGAGCACCGCGTGGTCTCGCGGGAGACGATCCCCGACGAGCAGAAGCAGGTGGCGCGCGCCGTGCGGGTCTGCGCCGACGCCGGGGACGCCGACCTGATCGTGCTGACGGGAGGGACCGGCGTGGCGCCACGGGACCGCACGCCGGAAGGAGTGCGCGAGGTCGTGGACTTCGAGGTTCCCGGGCTCGCCGAGAAGATGCGCGCCGAGACCTCGCGGGGTTTTCCCGCGGCATATCTTTCGCGCCAGGTCGTGGGCGTGCGGCGCAAGACACTGGTCGTGGCCCTGCCCGGATCTCCGAAGGGCGCCGCCGACTGCCTCACCGCGATCCTGGGTCTCGTGCCTCACGCGGTCGCTCTCGTCCGGGGCAATCGTCCCGACCACCCGCCGAGCAGCGGCGCCTGATGGACATCGGCCGGGGACACATCTCCGCTCTCTCCGGCGCGTCGAGCGCCTCTCAAACAGCCCGCATTCGCTTCGGGATCGACTCGCTCCTGGAGACTCCCTGGCCCGTCGTCGGCCGGCGCATCGGTCTCATCACGAATCAATCCGGAGTGACCTCGTCGGGCGAGCCGACCTGGAAAGCGCTCCGCGCGGCGCAAAACGTGCGGCTGGTGCGTCTGTTCGGCCCCGAGCACGGCATCGACGGAGGAGCCGTCTACATGGAGGCGGTCGGCGCTTCGATCCACGCGGCCTCCGGACTTCCGGTGGTCTCTCTCTACGGAGACACCGCCGAGTCTCTCAAGCCGCGGCGCGAAGACTTCGCGGACCTGGAAGCGATCGTCTTCGACGTCGCCGACGCGGGCAGCCGCTACTACACGTACGTCTGGACGATGCTCCTGGCGATGGAGGCGTGCGCGGGGGCGCGTCTGCGGTTCGTCGTCTGCGACCGGCCGAATCCCATCGGCGGCGCCGTGGAAGGCGCGCCGCAGTCCTCGGGATACCTCTCCTTCGTCGGCCTGCACCCGATCCCGGTTCGCCACGGAATGACGGCGGGCGAGCTCGCCCGGCTCTTCGCCAAAGAGCGGCGGATCGATCTGGATCTGGTCGTGTGTCCCGCCTCGGGCTGGGTGCGCGACATGCCTTATGCGGCCACGGGTCTGCCCTGGATCCCGCCGTCGCCCAACATGGCCACGCCGGCCACGGCGCTCGTCTATCCGGGCATGTGCCTGCTCGAGGGCACGAACCTCTCGGAGGGACGGGGAACCACCCGGCCGTTCGAGATCTTCGGCGCGCCGTGGTTGAACGGCGGCACGCTCGCGGAGGCGCTGAACGCTCTGGTCCTGCCGGGCGTGCGCTTCGTGCCGCTCAAGTTCCGTCCGATGTTCGACAAGCACGCCGGAGTCACGTGCGGTGGCGCCCTCCTCCAGGTCACGGACCCAATCACGTTCCGGCCGTTTCAGACCGGACTCCGGGTGATCGAGACGGCGCGCCGTCTGGCTCCTCTGGAGTTTCGCTGGCGCAGCGAGCCCTACGAGTTCGAGGAGCGTCCCGCGATCGATCTTTTGACCGGTTCCCCGCGATTCCGCGAGATGGTCGACGCGGGCGGAAACCTCCGGGCCGAGATCGCGCGCCACTACGACGCGGCGCAGCCCTTCTTCGCGCGGCGCGAGCCGTATCTCCTCTACCCGGATCACAAGCCCGCGGCCGTGGCCTTCGTCGGAGGCCACAACTCGGGGAAGACCAGCATCATCGTCGAGCTCGTGCCGCGCCTGACGGCCCTGGGGATCCGCGTCGGCACTCTCAAGCACTCCACGCGCGACGTTCCGGACGACGTCGCGGGCAAGGACTCGGAACGCCACACGTCCTCGGGCGCTTCGGTCGGCGCCTTCGTCACGCCCAAGCGCACGACTGTGCGGCACTTCGGGGAAGAGGAACCGCTCGAGAAAATCCTGGCTCGGGATTTCACGGACTGCGACCTCGTCCTGGTGGAGGGCTACAAGTCGCTTCCGGTTCCGAAGATCGAAGTGGTGCGGGAAGGCATCGCGCGTCCGGACGTGTTCGATCCGGCGGCCCGCATCTCCGACGGGCCCTTTTCCGGCTCCGTGCCGACGTTGTCGTACGGGGACTGGAACGCGATCACGTCCACGGTGCTCCACCTCGCGGGCCTGGATCGCCAGAAGGCTCCGCGCGCGTAGGACTCCCGTGGCGCCCCCGTTCGTCGTCTTCGACCTCGACGGCACGCTGATCGACGGCTACGACGCGATCGGCGACGCCCTCGGGTACGCCATGGAACGCCTCGGGGAACGCCCGCCGGCGGCCGACCGCATCCGCTCGATGGTGGGTCACGGACTGGAGAGGCTCCTCGAGGAGGCGGTCGGCGCCGCGAGAGCCGCCGAGGGGGTGCGGCTCTTTCGCGAGCGCTATCCCCACGTCGCCGTGGAGAAGTCGCACATGCTGCCGGGCGTTGCCGAAGTCCTGGAGGAGCTCTCCCGGCGAGGTCATGCGATGGCGCTCGCCTCCAACAAGCCGGCCGCCTTCTCGAAGATGATTCTCGAGGCCAAGGGTGTTGCCGCACGCTTTCGCGGGATCGGCGGCCCCGACGCGGCGACTCCGGCCAAGCCCGATGCCACGATGCTGCGCCGGCTGATCGCCGAGGCCGGCGCCGCCCCGGCGTCCACCGTCGTCGTCGGCGACATGGAAGTCGATTCGGAGTTCGGCCGCGCCGCCGGATGCCGCGTCGTGCTGATCCCCGGCGGTTCGCGATCCCGGGAAGAGCTCTCGGGCGTGCATGCCGACGCTCTCCTCGACTCGATCCACGCGCTTCCGGCGTGGTTGTCGGGCTTCAAATAGAATCGCGTCCCTCATGACGAGCGCATTCGATCCGACGGGAGGTCGACCGGGGCAGGTGCGGTTCTTCCTGCCCGGTCCGGTCTGGGTGAGAGACGCGGTGCGGCAGGCGATGGCGCACGAGGCCATCGGACACCGTGGCAAGGCGTTCGCCGATCTCTATTCGCGAATTCCGCCGCGCCTCCAGCAAGTCTTCCGCACGAAGGGCTTCGTCTTCACCGCGACTTCCGCGGCCACGGGCCTCTGGGAGGCCGCGCTGCTGAACCTCGCACCGGAGCGCGTCCTGGCCATCGTCTCGGGAGCCTTCTCGGAGCGCTGGGCCGCGTGCGTGCGCGACCTGGGCCTCGCCGTCGACGTCGCCGAGTCTCCCTGGGGCATACCGGTGGATCCCGCGGACATCCGGCGCGCGCTCGGCAAGGCGCGCTACGACGCCGTCACCGTGGTGCACTCCGAAACCTCGACCGGCACACTCAACGCCCTCGCCGCGATCAGCCGCGCCGTCCGCGAATCCTCGGAGGCGTTTCTCATTGCCGACGTCGTCACCTCGCTCGCCGGATCCCCGGTCGAGCCGGACGCGTGGGGACTCGACTTCGCGCTCTCGGGCTCGCAGAAAGCGCTCGCGCTGCCGCCGGGCCTCGGCGTGGCGTTTGCGTCGGATCGCTACCGCGCGCGCGCCCGCGAGCGATCCCGGGCGCACTACCTGCGACTCTCGGAGGCCGAGGCCTTCGCCGAGAAGCACCAGACGCCGTATACGCCCTCGACGCCGCACCTCTTCGCCCTCGACGTGCAGCTGGACCACATCCTCGCGGAGACCATCGAGGGCCGCTGGGCCCGGCACGACGCGATGCGCCGCCGGGTCGAGGCGTGGGCGCGGGAGCGCGGGCATTCCTATGCACCGCCCGAAGCGGGCCGCAGCTGGACGGTCTCGTGCCTGAAGCCGAGGCCGGGAGTCTCGGCGGAGGCCCTCGTGGCGAAGGTCAAGGAGCGCGGGTTCACGATCGGCGCCGGCTACGGCAAGTGGAAGAGCACGACTTTCCGCATCGGCCACATGGGAGACGTGGATCTCGCGTCGCTGGATGCGCTCCTGACCGCGCTGGACGCGTCCGCCTCGGAGGCCGCGGCGTGAGCCGCGTCGTCGTCGCCGAGAAGCTCTCCCCGGCGGGACTCGAACTTCTGAAGAAGGCGGGCCACGAGGTCACGGATCTCTCGGGCGTTCCCCGCGAGCAGCTCCTGGCAGCGCTCGCCGACGCCGACGCGCTCCTCGTCCGCAGCGCGACCAAAGTCGACGCCGCCCTCCTCGCCGCCGCGCCGAAGCTGACGGTCGTGGGCCGAGCCGGAGTGGGTGTGGACAACGTCGACGTGCCGGCCGCCTCGGCCCGCGGCGTCCTAGTGCTGAACTCTCCGACGGGCAACGTGGTGTCGGCGGTCGAGCACACCTTCGCCGTGCTCCTCGCCCTCCTGCGGCGCGTCCCCGAGGCCGCGGCCTCGATGGCCGCGGGGAAGTGGGAGAAACCCAGGTTCGTCGGCTCGGAGCTGGCCGGAAAGACCGTCGGAATCGTTGGACTCGGCCAGGTCGGCTCGCGGGTCGCTTCGCGCGCCCG
>JBKOVK010000126.1:0-15290 GCA_046724475.1 Acidobacteriota bacterium
CCGGGAGAGCGAAGCAGGACGAGCTCGTCCGGGTTGCGCACCGGCAGCTCGCGAATCAGGACGCGGTCCACCAGCGCGAAAATCGCGGCGTTGGCGCCGATTCCGAGCGCGAGGGTGGCGATCGCGGCCGCGGCGAAGGCGGGGCTGCGGCGCAGGGTTCGCAGGGCGTAGCGCAGGTCCTGGAGCAGAGGGCTCATGGCAGGTCCTTTCTCATTCGCTGCGGAGGGCGGTCATCGGGTCCACCTTTGCGGCGCGGCGCGCGGGCACGTAGGAGGCCAGCGCCGCCGCTGCGGCGAGCACGGCCGCGACCGCCGCGAACGTCGCCGGGTCGCGCGGTCCGACTCCGTGCAGCGCCGAGGCGAGCACGCGCGAGGCGGCCGCCGCGGCGAGGATGCCGGCACACAGTCCCAGAGCGACCGGGACGACGCTTTGCCGCACCGTCAACCCGACGATGTCGCGGGTTGTGGCGCCGAGGGCCATGCGCACGCCGAACTCCGGGGTGCGCTGTGCGACGAAGTAGGAGATGACTCCGTAGATTCCGACCCATGCCAGCAGCAGCCCGATCGCACCCAGCGCCGAGAGCAGCATGGTGTTGAACCGGTCCTGTGCGAGGGAACCGCGAAGACGCTCGTCCATCGATGTCACGTCGTAGAGCGGAACTCCGGGAGCCGCCTCGCGCGCCGCCGCGCGGATCGCGCC
Organism: Acidobacteriota bacterium; assembly: GCA_046724475.1. Taxonomy (GTDB): domain Bacteria; phylum Acidobacteriota; class Thermoanaerobaculia; order UBA5066; family Gp7-AA6; genus DAHUXD01. The sequence continues at coordinate 700 of JBKOVK010000126.1, forward strand.
GGCGAGCGCTGCGGTATCGCCGCCGCTGGAGCGCGCCGCAATCGCCATGGTGCGCTGGACCCAGTCCCAGGCGACGGCGGGAGACTGGGCGATCGGGATGTAGAACTCGGGGTACAGATCGACTCCGAGACCACGCGAGCGGACGTCTCCCGCGATCCCGATCACCGTCTTCCACATAGGATCCGTGTCGGATCCCTCACAGCAAGCGACACGCCTGCCGATCGCATCCTGGCCCGGCCACAGTTTCCGCGCGAGCTCCTGACTCACAATCATGACCCTCGGTGCGCCGCGCACGTCCTGCGGACCGAAGCCGCGGCCGCGCAGAAGCGGGATCCGCATGACCTTTAGATAGTCCGGCGTGATCATGCGCAGGCGCGCGTCCACGGCCTTGGTGACGTCGAGCGTGGCGGCCTCGGCGATCAGGCCGTTGGAATTGCCGCCGGGCCCCATCGGCAGCTGCGACGTCACGGCAGCCGCCTGCACGCCGGGGAACCGCTCGACCGCGGAGACCAATCGCTCCCACGTCCGGTTGACCAACTCGTCGTCGGCATACTCAGCGGCCGGCAGCGACATGCGTGCGGTCAGGACGCCGTGGGGCTCGAAGCCGGGCGCCACGCGCTGGAGGTGGATCGCCGTCCGGATCAGAAGACCCGCGCCCACGAGCAGCAGCAGGGCCAGGGCAATCTGCCCGGCGACGAGTGCCATGCGGAGGCGATCTCGGCCGGCGGCAAGTCCGGGCGTGCGGCCGCCTTCCCGCAACGCGGCCTGGAGATCGCGGCGCGTGGCGCGCAGAAGCGGCGCCATGCCGAAGACGAGGCTGCTCAAGAGAGAAAGGCCGACGGCGAAGAGCAGAGCCAGGGCGTCCAGGTTCGCCTGTTCGATGCGGGGAACTCCGGGGGGACTGGCGGCGACGAGTATTCCGACGGCGCCGACGGCGAGAACGACGCCGAGGGCTCCTCCGCAGAGCCCGAGCACGACGCTCTCGGTGAAGAGCTGGCGCGCGATCCGCCCGCGCGAGGCGCCGAGCGCCGCGCGAGTGGAGAGCTCGCGGGCCCGGCCCGCGCCCCGGGCAAGGAGCATGTTCGAGACGTTGCTGCAGGCGATCAACAGGACCAGCGCGACCGCTCCGAAGAGGATCCAGAGGCGCTCCCGATAGTCTTCGACGAGCAGGTCCTTGAACGGCTGGATGCGAAACCCGCGTTCGGCGTTGTCCATGGGGAACCGCCGCTGGAGATCTTTCGAAATCCCGAGCGCGTCCTGGTTCGCCTGCGCGACTGAGACTCCGGGTTTCAAGAGTCCGTAGACCGCCAGATTGTGGCGATCGTGATCGGCCAGCGTCTCGGCGTCGAACCCGGCGGGAACCCAGAGCTCTTCGTTGTCGCGCGTGTAGTCGAAGGACGCAGGCATCACGCCGACGACGGTGTAAGGCCCGCCGTCCAGGCGGACGGAGCGGCCCAGGACGTCGGCGGCGCCTCCGAGCCGTGTTTTCCACATCCGGTCGCTGACGACGAGGACGCGTTCGGCGCCGGGACGGTCCTCCTCGGGCCGAAAGACGCGGCCCATCTGGGGCCGGACGCCGAACACGTCGAAGAACTCGTGCGTGACCCGCGCGCCGTCGACTCTCTCCGGGGCGTCGTTCTCGGCGAGGTTGTAGTTCGTGTAGCGGACGGCCGCCAGCCGCTCGAAGCTGCGGTTGGCGGACTTGAGGTCCGCGAAGTTGCCGGCGGACACGTTTCCACGGCGGTCCCGCCAGGTCTCCATCACCACGACCACACGGTCGGCGTTCCGGAATGGCAGCGGGTTGAGCAGCACCGCGTGCACCAGGCTGAAGATGGCCGTGTTCGCGCCGATGCCGATCGCCAGCGTCAGGATCGCGAGCGCCGTGAAGCCCGGACTGCGGAACAGCATCCGGATCGCGTACCGAAAGTCCTGCAGGACGGTGTTCATGGTTCCTCCGTTTTCACGCTCTTCTCCGGACGCGCATCGGGCCGCTTCCGGCGCCCCCATCGTCGAGCGAGCTCATCGTCCAGCCTCGGCCCGCACCGCCTCCCCCTCGATCCAGCCGTCCCGCAGGCGCACGATGCGATTCCCGTACGTGGCGTTTTCCTCGGAGTGCGTGACCTGGATGATGGTCGTGCCTTCTTCGTTGAGCCTCTTGAAGAGGCGCATGATCTCCCGCCCCTGATCGGAGTGGAGGTTGCCGGTCGGCTCGTCGGCGAGCAGCAACGCGGGCTTTGCGATCAGCGCGCGCGCCACGCCGACGAGCTGCTGCTGGCCTCCCGAGAGCTGGTTGGGAAAGAGGTCCTTCTTTCCCACGATCTGGAAACGGTCGAGCGTGTCGGCCACGATCGCCGCGCGCTCGGAACCCTTGACATTGCGGTAGGAGAGCGGAATGTCGAGGTTCTCGGCGACGGTCAGGTTGTCGAGCAGGTGGTACTGCTGGAACACGAATCCGATGTGCTTCTTGTTGAGCTCGATGCGGTCCTTGGGCTTCAAGCGGTGGACATCCTGACCGAGCAGCCGGTACTCGCCGCGCCAGTCGTGGTCGAGCATGCCGAGGATCGAAAGCAGCGTGGACTTGCCGGCCCCCGATGGGCCCATGACCGTGACGAACTCGCCCTTGGCGATCGACAGGTCGATTCGCCGAAGGACGAATGTTTCGCCGGCCCGTGTCTGGAAAGACTTCTCGACGTTGGAGAGTTCGATCATCTTCACTCCGATCTGAGAACACTGGCGGGATCGACGGCCAGGGCCCGCCGCGCCGGCCGCGCGCACGCTACGACGACGACGCCGATCACGAGGAACGCGACGCCGCCGAAGGTCACGGGGTCCGTGGGACCGACTCCGAAGAGCAGACTCGCGAAGAAGCGCGTCAGTAGCAGGGCCGCCGCGATCCCGATGGCCATGCCCACCGCCGCCAGCCGCAGCACCTGTCGGAAGACCAGCCGCAGGACGTCACTCGGCGACGCGCCGAGCGCGGCCCGGATGCCGATTTCGCGGCGACGCTGTCCGACGCCGTAGGAGACGACGCCGTAGATGCCCACCGCCGCGAGGAAAAGCGCCAGGACGCCGAACACGCCCAGAAGCAGCGTGTGAAAGCGCCGCCTCGCGAGCGACTCGGTGATGTACTGGCTCATCGGCTGCACCGCGGTCACCGCTTGGTCCTTGTCGATCGCGTGGACGGCCCCGATCGCGGCCTTCGCGAGGCTCATCGGCGGCCTTCCGGTGCGCACGAGGAACGTCATGGCCGCGTCGGGGTGCTGCGACATCGGCAGGAACACCTCGGTCCGGATCTCCGCGTCGAGGCCATCCTGCGGAACGTCGCCAACGACGCCGACGATCTCGCGGTAGGGCGCCTCGTCCTGGGGGAATCCCTGCTTGATGCGCTTGCCGATGGGACTCTCGTGCGGCCACCACTTCTTCGCCATCGTCTCGTTGATGACGACGACCGGCGGGGAGTCCGGCGTGTCGGTCGTGTCGAAGAAGCGCCCCTCCTTCAACGGCACCCGCATCGTGCGGAAGTACGATGACTCGACCATGTTGAAGGCGCTGTCCGGGAGATCCGACTGGCTCGGCACCGGCCGGCCCGAAATCAGGAAGGGCGAGCCCCAGCACTGGCCGACGACGGGGGTGCACAAGCTCGCGCTCGCGGCCTCGACACCGGGCATCCGACGCAGCTCGTTGAGCGCCCGTTCGTAGAAGAGAAGGCGGCCGGTCGGTGTCGTGTACTTCGCCTCCGGCAGGTAGACGTCGAGCGCGAGCACGCCGTCGGTCTCCATGCCAGGAGAGACGCCCTCGACGCGTTTGAGACTGCGCAGGAGCAGCCCGGCGCCGACCGCGAGCACGAAGGCGAGCGCCACCTCCGAGACGAAGAGCGCCGCCCGGAAGCGCTGCCGCTCGAGGCCGCCGGTCGTCGAGTTGCCGGACTCGCGCAGCGTCGACTGGGGATCGCTCCGGGAAGCCTGTACGGCGGGCACGAGCCCGAAGAGCAGGCCGGTCAGCGTCGAGGCCGCGAGGGTGAAGAGCAGAACGGCGGGGTCGATGCGCGTGTCCGCGAGACGCGGGATCTCGGCAGGCGCCAGTCTCAGCAGGGGGCCGAGCGCCCACGTGACGAGGACGACGCCCAGGCCGCCGCCGACGCCCGCGAGCAGCAGGCTCTCGGTCAGGAGCTGCCGGACGAGCCGTCCGCGGTTCCCGCCGATCGCGGTGCGGATCGCGAATTCACGCCGTCGCGCCGACGCGCGGGCGAGCAGCAGGTGCGCGACATTGGTGCAGCCTATGAGGAGCACGACGCCGACGGCGGCGAGCAGGATCCAGAGGGCCGCCCGGTAATCGCGGAACATCACGTCGTCGAGGGAGGCCACGAGCGCGCGCTGACCGCTGTTTGAATCCGGGTACTGCTTCTCGAGACGGAGCATGATCATCTCCATCTCGCGGCGGGCGGACTCGAGCGACGCGTCGGGCGCGAGGCGCGCGAGCACACGCAGCCCCGCGTGGTTGCTTCGATCCTGCCAGGTTTTCAAGCTCCCCATGAGGCCCACCGGCGTATAGACGTCGACGGAGTCCGGGAAGAACGCGAACGAAGGCGGCGCCACGCCGACGATGGTGTACGGGACGGTGTCGAGGTCGATGGTTCGCCCGACGGCCGACCGATCCCCGCCGAACCGGCGCTTCCACTGGCCCCAGGAGAGGATCAGCGTCGGCGGCGCGCCCGGCTTGTCGTCGTCGGCGTCGAAGAATCGGCCGAGCGCCGGCCGCACGCCGAGGAGGGGAAAGAACTCCGCCGAGACCTGTGCGGAGCGGAGCATCTCGGGCTCGCCGAGGCCGCTTAGCATCACCCGCCACTCATGGAAGCCCGCGATCGCCTGGAACGAGCGGTTCTGATCCCGCCAGTCGAGGAACGTCGGCCACGCCACTCCCGAACAGCAGTGGTGGATATGCCGCTCGCGCATCACGACGAGGCGATCGGGCTCCGGATAGGGGAGGGACTTGAGAAGCACCGCCTGGACGACCGAGAAGATGGCGGTATTGGCGCCGATGCCGAGTGCGAGCGTCGCGACCGCGACCACAGTGAAGCCCGGAGACTTGATCAGCGTCCGGAAGCCGTATCGGAGGTCCTGCAGCAGCGTATTCATGGTTTACGCGCGCCGCGGTTCTCGACGTTGGAGAGTTCGATCATCTTCACTCCGATCTGAGAACACTGGCAGGATCGACAGCCAGCGCTCGCCGCGCCGGCCGCGTGCATGCCAGCGCCACGACCCCGCCGACGACGACGGCGACGCCGCCGAACGTCAGCGGATCCGTCGGCCCGATACCGAAGAGGAGGCTCGTCAGGAAACGGGTCAGGCCGAATGCGGCGACGGCGCCGATAACCAGCCCGACGGCGGCGAGTTGGAGGGACTGGCGGAAGACGAGGCGGAGGACGTCGCCGCGATCGGCGCCCAGCGCCGTGCGGATTCCGATCTCGCGCGTGCGCTGTGCCACGCCGTAGGAAACGACGCCGTAGATTCCGACCGAGGCGAGCAGGAGAGCCAGCGCTCCGAACGTGCCGAGCAGAAGTGTGTAGAAGCGTCTGCGGGCGAGGGACTCCACGATGTACTGGGACATCGGCTGCACGGCCGTCACGGCCTGGTCCTTGTCGATATCGTGAATCGCCCCGACGACGGACCGGGACAAGCTCATCGGCGCCTGGCTCGTCCGGACGAGCAGCGTCATGGCGGTCGTCGTGTTCTGAGTCATCGGCAGGAAGACCTCGGTCCGGATCTCCTCGTCGAGGCCCGACTGCGGCACGTCGGCGACGACGCCCACGATCTCGCGGTACGGGCGGTCGCTCTGGGGGAATCCCTGTTTGATCCGCTTGCCGATGGGGCTTTCGTTCGGCCACCACTTGCGGGCCATCTTTTCGTTGATGACGACGACCGGAGGCGAGGTCGGTGTGTCGGTCGCTTCGAAGAAGCGGCCCTCCTTGAGGGGGACCCCCATCGTCTGGAAGTAGGAGGCCTCGACGTTGTTGAACGCGCTGGTGGGCAGGTCCGACTGCTCGGGAACCGGCCGGTCGGAAACGAGGTACACGGACCCCCAGCACTGGCCGACGACCGGCGTGCACATGCTGGCGCTGGCCTTCTCGACGCCCGGAAGGCGCCGAATCTCCGCGAGGGAGTTCTCATAGAAACGGAGCAGGTCCGCGTCGGTCTTGTACTTCGCCTCCGGAAGGTAAACGTCGAGAGCCAGCACGCCGTCGGTCTCGACGCCGGGGGGCACGCCCTCAACCTGCCGGAGGCTACGGAGGAGGAGGCCGGAGGCCACGGCCAGCACGAAGGCCAGGGCCACCTCCGAGACGAAGAGCGCGGAGCGAAGCCGCTGCCGCGCGCCCCCGCCGGTCGAAGTGTTACTGGACTCGCGCAGCGTCGTTTGCGGATCGCTTCGGGACGCCTGCGCGGCGGGAACGAGGCCGAAGATCAGACCGGTCAGGGTGGACGCGGCGAGCGTGAACAGGAGGACGACCGGATCGATCCGCGTGTCCCCGAGGCGGGGAATCTCCGACGGCGCCATGCGAAGCAGTGGTCCGAGCATCCAGATGGCGAGCACGATGCCGAGGGCGCCGCCGACTCCCGCGAGCAGCAGACTCTCGGTGAGGAGCTGGCGGACGATTCGGGCGCGGCCGGCGCCGATGGCCGCGCGGATCGCAAACTCCCGCCGCCGCGAGGATGCCCGGGCCAGCAGCAGGTGCGCGACGTTGGCGCAGGCGATGAGGAGGACGACGCCTACCGCCGCGAGCAGGATCCAGAGGGCGGCCCGGAAATCGCGGAACATCGCGTCGTCGAGGTAGGTGATCGTGGCCCGATTTCCGCTGTTGGTCTTGGGGTACTCCTTCTCGAGCCGCAGCATGATGGTTTCCATCTCGCCACGCGCTCCCTCGAGGGACACGCCGGGCGCCAGTCTCGCGAGCACGCGCATCGCCGAGTGGTTGCCCCGCTCCAGCCAGGACGGCCGGCTGCCCATGAGGCCGACGGGGGTGTAGACGTCGACGGCTTCCGGGAAGAAGGCGAACGACGCCGGCAGCACGCCCACGATCGTGTAGGGGCTCGCGTCGAGCTGGACGGCTCGGCCAACGACCGAAGGGTCGCCGCCGAAACGCCGCTTCCACACACCATTCGACAGCATCGCCACCGGCGTGGCCTCCGGCCGGTCGTCCGCCTCGTCGAATGCGCGGCCGATCGCCGGCCGGACGCCGAGGAGCGGAAGAAACCGCGCCGAGACCTGGGCGGATCGGAGCATCTCCGGCTCGCCGACGCCGCTCAACATCACATGATCGCTTCGGAAACCCGCCATTCCCTGGAACGAGCGCGCTTGCGCGCGCCAATCGAGAAACGTCGGCCAGGCCACGCCCATCTCGCCGCTGTGGATCTGCCGCTCGCGCATCACGACGAGGCGATCAGGCTCCGGATAAGGAAGAGACCTCAGAAGCACGGCGTGGACCACCGAGAAAATGGCAGTGTTGGCGCCGATGCCGAGGGCGAGGGTGGCGACGGCGACGGCGGTGAAGCCCGGAGATTTCGCGAGAGTCCGGAGGCCGTAGCGGAGGTCCTGCAGAAGGGTCGTCATATTCACTCCGCTCGCAGTGCGGTCGTGGGGCTGACGCGCAAGGCCCGCCGCGCCGGGATCACGCAGGCCGCCAGGACGACCGCCGTCAGAAGCAAGGCCACGCCGCCGAAAGTCGCCGGATCCGACGGCCCGATGCCGAAGAGGAGACTCGCGAGGAATCGCGACAGTCCCAGCGCGGCGATTCCTCCGGCGACCATTCCGATCGCAGCCAGGCGAAGAGCGTGCTTGACGAACAGGCCCAGCACGTCCGCGGGCTGCGCCCCCAGCGCCGTGCGGATCCCGATCTCGCGCCGCCGCTCGGCGACGCCGAACGCGACCACGCCGTAGATCCCGACGGAGGCCAGAACGAGCGCGAGAGCGGCGAAGAATCCGAGAAGGAGCGTCGTGAAGCGCCGGTCGGCCACCGACTCGCTGAGGTATTCGGTCATCGGCATCACACTCGACACGGATTGCTCGGGATCCACGCCGCGCACGGCCGCGATCGCGGCGCGCTCGACGGATCGCGGGGAACCCGAGACTTTGACGAGCAGAGTCATCGAAGACATGGGGTTCTGCATCCAGGGGATGTAGACCTCCGGAAGCACGGGGACGTCGAGGCCGTCCTGACGAACATCCCCGACCACGCCGACGATTTCCCGGAAGGGAGTCGGGTCCTTGGGCCAGCCCTGCTTGATTCTCTTCCCGAGAGCGTCCCCGTTCGGCCAGAACTTCTTCGCGAAGGTCTCGTTGACGATGACGACTTTGGCCGAATCGGCGCCGTCGGCCTCGCTGAAGAAGCGGCCTGTCCGCAGCGGAATCCCGAGGGTCGAGAAGGACCCCGGCTCGGCCACGTTCCAGTGAGCGCTCGGCAGCTCCGCTTGCGTGGGTGCGGGCCGGTCGGAGAGGAGGAAAACGGAGCCCCAGCATTTTCCGGCCAGCGGCGGACAGTACACGGCGCTCGCCGCCTGCACGCCGGGCAGGGGCCGCAGCGCGTCCACCGCACGCCGGGAGAACGCCCTGCGCTGGTCGTCTTCGCCGTACCGCGCTTCCGGCAGGGAGAGGTCGAGGGCCAGGACGTGCTCGGGCTCGAAGCCGGGCGAGACGGACTGGACCTGAAGAAGACTGCGGATCAGAAGCCCGGAGCCGATGACTAGAACGAACGCGAGCGCGACTTCCGAAACGAATAGTCCCGTGCGGAAGCGCTGGCGCGAGCGGCCCGACGTCGAGCCCCGACCTCCCTCGACCAGGGCGGCCTGCGGGTCCGGCCGCGATGCGGAGATTGCGGGCGTGAGTCCGAAGAGGATTCCGGTCGCCAGGGAAATCAGGAGCGTAAACAGCAGGACCCCCGGATCGATGCGCGTCTCCGCGAGGCGCGGGATCGCCGTCGGCGCGAGCCGCACGAGGGGACCGATCGCCCAGGAAGCGACGAGCAATCCGAGCGCGCCGCCGATCGCGGAGATCAGGACGCTCTCCGTCACGAGCTGCCGCACGATGCGGCCCCGACCCGCGCCGAGCGCGGCGCGGATCGCCAGCTCTTTCTGGCGCCCCGCCGAACGCGCGAGCTGGAGGTGGGCGACGTTGACGCACGCAATCAGCAGCACCACGCCGACGGCCGCGAGAAGCGTCCAGAGCGCCGGCTGATAGTCCCGGAACATCTCTTCGGAAAGGGGTGTGACCGTGGCTTCCTGGCCGGCGTTGGAGTCGGGGTACTGCTGCTCGAGTTGACGCATGATCCCGGCGATTTCGCTGCGGGCGCCGGCCTCCGTCACGCCGGGCGCGAGGCGGGCGAGCACGCGCATCCCGGTGTGGTTGCCCCGATTGAGCCAGACGGGATCGGCTCCGTGGAGGCCGATCGGCCGATAGAGATCCGCGCGGCGGGAGAAGAAGGCGAAGCCGCGCGGAAGGACGCCCACCACCGTGTAGGCCACCGCGTCCAGCTTCACGATCTTTTCGACGACTTCCCGGTCCGAGCCGAAGCGGCTTCGCCAGAGCTCGTCGCTCAGGACGACCGCCGGGGCGGCGTCGGGCCGGTCGTCGGATTCCGCGAGGACGCGCCCGAGCTGCGCCTTCGCGCCCAGCAGCGGGAAGAGCGCCGCCGAAACCTCGCCGACGCGAACCATCGCCGGCTCGCGGGCGTCGTTGAGCGTCATCTCGTCGGTGCGATATCCCGCGAGCCCGGAGAGCGCGTGGCTCTGGGCGCGCACGTCCAGGAAGTTGGGCCAGGCCACACCCATCTTCCCGAGACGTTTCTGCTGCTCGCGGATCACGACGAGACGGTCCGGCTCGGGGTAGGGAAGCCGGCGAAGCAGGACGGCGTGCACGACCGAAAAGATCGCGGTGTTGGCGCCGATGCCCAGGGCCAACGTCGCCACGGCGATCGCCGTGAAGCCGGGCGTTCGCACGAGAGTGCGGAGGGCGTAGCGAAGGTCCTGGATCAGCGTGGACATGGCATTACTCCGTTCTCAGCGCCACGATCGGGTCGACACGGGCGGCCCTCCGCGCGGGTAGAAAAGCCGCCAGGGCGGCGGCGGCCAGCAGGAGCGTCGCGACTACGGCGAGAGTGGCGGGATCGGACGTCCCGACGCCGTATACGAGATTGGCGATCAGGCGGCCCGCTGCGAGGGACGCGCCGAGGCCGAGGATCAGCCCGGCCAGCGTCGGCCGCAAACCCTGGAGAACGATCATCCGCACGACCTGGGGCCGTCGGGCGCCGAGCGCCATGCGGATTCCGATCTCGCTCGTGCGCTGCGCGACCGAATAACCGAGCACACCGGACAGTCCGATCGCCGCGAGGGCCAGTGCGATCGCCCCGAAGAACGTCAGGAGCCGCGCGTAGAGACGCTCGCGGGAGAGGTTCTCCCGGGACCGCGCCTCCTGCGTACCGACCTCGGTGACCGGCAGATTCGGGTCGAGCTCGCGCACGGCGCGGCGCACCGTCTCCGAGAGGGCCGCGGGATCGCTCGCGGTGCGCAGGGCGAAGCGCATCTCGCCGATCGAATCGCCCTGCTGCCGCCAGGGCGTGAAGAGCAGAGGCTCGATCTCCTTGCGCTGGCTGTCGTACTTGGTGTCGCCGATGACGCCGACGATCTCCAGCTCCGGCGCCTCGTCCGAATCCCGGACACGCTGGCCGAGCGGACTCTGGCCCGGGAAGTACTTTCCGGCGAAGGCCTGGTTGACGATCGCGACCCGAGGAGCCCGCGCGTCGTCCTTCTCGGAGAAGCCGCGGCCGAGAATGCGGGGGATCTCCAGCGCTTCGAAGAAGTTTTCGCGGACCGTCTGCAGATTGGAGTAGTGACGGACGGCCGTCGCCGATGTCTCGCCGGGAAGGAGGACAGACGTGTCCCACGTGTAGTCGGCAATCAGGGGCACTCGGCTGAACGTCGCCGCGCGCACTCCGGGCAGCGCGTCGAGCCGGACGAAGAGCCGGCGGTAGAAGTCCAGCAGACGCTCGTCCTTGTACCCGGCCTGCCGAGGCTGCAGCGTGAAGACGAGGAGCTTCTCCTGGTTGAAGCCGAGCTTCACCCGCTCCAGGTTGTAGAGCGTTTGCAGGAACAGGCCCGCCCCGGCGAGCAAGAGCACCGAGAGTGCGACCTGAACGGCGACCAGCGTGTTCCTCAGGCGCGAGCCCGTCGTGGTCGTTCGGCGGCTCTGCCTCAGGGTCGTCGCCAGATCCAGATTCGTCGTTCGCCACGCGGGAGCGAGTCCGAAGAGAATTCCGGTCAGGAGCGAGATCCCGAGAGTGAACCCGAGCATGCGCAGGTTGAGGCCGGGATCGAGGTCGAGCATGAACCGGCTGTCGCCGGCGGCCAGGCCGACGAGCGCGGTCTTGCCCCAGACCGCCAACAGCGTCCCGGCCGCGCCGCCGAGGACGGCGAGGAGCACGGCTTCGGTCACGAGCTGCCGGACGAGCCGCCCGCGACCCGCGCCGAGGGCGAGTCGTGCGCCGATCTCGGGGCGGCGCAGGGCCGCGCGGGAGAGGAGAAGGTTCGCGAGGTTCGCGCAGGCGATCAGGAGAACGGCCGCGACGACGAGAAAGAGGCTGTAGATCGGTCGCGCGAAGGACCGCCGGTGTTCCCGGAGCCCCCGTCCCCCGGCCTCCGCGACCAGGCGCGGATAGTCCTTCCGTTCCAAGTGCGCCGGCTCCCCGTCGCGCCGCGGAGGCGGCATGATCTCCAGCGCCTCCGCCTCGAACGTCCCGTTCAGGCTCCGGGCCGCCTGCTCGCGAGTGGCGCCGGGCTTGAGGCGGCCCATGACGTTGATCCACCAGATTCCGGGCTTGCCTTCGTGGGCCATGCCCGTGTCCTCGCCGAGCAGCGCCGGCTCGAAGTGCAGGGGGACGGTGATGTCCGGCTGGTAGTCCACCTGCAGCGCGCCGCGGAATCCCGGCGCCGTTACGCCGACGATCGTGAACGCCGTCTGGTTCAGCTTGAGAGTCCGGCCGAGGATCTCCGGGTTTCCTCCCAGGCGCTCCTTCCAGCACGAGTGACTGAGGACCACGACGGGTGCCGCGTTCGCCTCGTCGTCCGCCGCCGTGATTCCCCGCCCCAGAGCGAACGGCACGCCGAGTCCGGCGTGATAGTCGCCGGAGACGGCCTCGCCATGCACGACCTCGGCGTTTTCTCCCTCGGCGGCGGTGACGTCATAGAGAGGCGCGAACGCGAAGAGATCGGAGAGCGGACTGCTCTCCGCCTGCTGCCGCCATGACTCGCGCATCCTCTCGACGGTGTCGTAACGGAAGATCGAGCCTCCGATGATTCCCTCGGGGTGCGGGGTGCCGGAGCCGCGGCGTCCGCTCGTCCGGAAGGCGCGGCCGGCCTCCCATTCCAGGAGCACGAGCCGCTCCGGATCCTTCACCGGCATCGTCTTCAGCAGGACCGCGTCCACGACGCTGAAGAGGGCGGTGTTGGCGCCGATGCCGAGCGCCAGCGTCAGCACGGCTACGGTGGTGAACGCCGGATTCTTCCGGAGCCATCGGGCGGCGAATCGCAGGTCCTGGAAGAGCGTCGACATCGTTATCACTCCGACCGCAGCGCGGCCATGGGATCGGTGCGGGCGGCGAAGACCGCCGGAACCCAGCAGGCCAGGAGGGCCGCGGCGGCGAGCATCAGGGCCACGGCCGTGAACGTCGCGGGGTCAGTCGGCGGGACGCCGACCAGCATGCTCGTCATCAGACGCGTCAGAGCGAACGCCGCGGCGAGGCCGATCGCGATGCCCAGGCCGATCAACCGTAGGCCGTCGGCGAGGATCTCCCGGACCACGCGCCCCGGCGCCGCGCCGAGAGCCATGCGGACTCCGATCTCGGCGCGCCGCCGCCGCACCGCGCTCCACATCACGCCGAAGATTCCGACGCACGCGAGCCCGAGAGCCGAAGCGGCGAAGATCGACAGGAGCTCGGCTCCGAATCGCTGCCGCGTCAGGGAGTCGTCCACGACCTGGTTCATCCACCGGACGCGGGCGATCGGGAGGAGCGGATCGACGGCTCGGACTTTGCGCCGAACGGTCTCGGCGAGGCCGGCCGAGGTTGCCGGACCACGCACGACCAGCTCGGACCAGCGTTTCCAGTCCTGGTCCCCCTGAACGTAGGGCGTGTAGACCGCGGGCTCGTCTCCCCCGGCGAGGCCGAAGTGGCGCACGTCGCCGACCACGCCGACGATCGTGATCCAGTGAACCTCCTGCTGCCTCGCCCAGCGCACACGGCGGCCGAGGGGGCTGGAATTCGGAAAGTAACGCCGCGCGAGGGCCTCGTTGACGACGCCGACCCGAGGCGCGTTCTCGCGGTCGGACTCCTCGAGGAGACGGCCCGCCTTCAGCGGGATGCGCATCGTGCCGAAGTAGTCGCCCATGACGCTGCGGCTGTAGACGGAGGGCTCATCGCCCGGCGCGAGCGCCGGCCCGCCGTCGATGGCGAAGTCGTGATTCAGCGCGTCCCCCGACATCGGGATCTCGCTGATCAGCGCCGCGCGCACGCCCGGCTCCCCGGAAAGGGACTCGAGCAGCCGGCGGCGGAAGACCGACTGCTCTTCCTTTTTCTCGTAACGGGACGCGGGAAGGTCGATGTGCGCGGCGAGAACTCCCTCGGCTTCGAAGCCGGGCGGGATCTGCTGGAGGCGCCAGAGGACGCGGAGCAGGAGACCTGCACCGATCAGCAGAACGAGGGCGAGCGCGATTTCGGAGACGACGAGGGCCCCGCGGGTCTGGCCGGTGTCGCGAAGCCCCGACGAGCGGGCGCCGCCGAGAAGGCTGCCGAAGCGGCGACCGGAGGCCTGCCACGCGGGAGCGATTCCGAAGACGACGCTGGTCAGAAGGGACGCGGCGAAGGCAAACGCCGCGACGCGTCCGTTCGAGCCCACGTTCGAGAGGCGCGGCAGCGCGTCGGGGAAGCGGGCCATGAGCGCGTCCACGCCCCAGCCGCCGACGAGAAGACCGAGAGCTCCGCCAATCAAGGAGAGGACGGCGCTCTCCGTCAGGATCTGAGCGACGATGCGACGACGCGACGCTCCCAGGGCGACGCGCACCGAGAGCTCCGGCGCCCGCGACAGGACGTTGGTCATCTGGAGGTTGGCGAGGTTCGCGCAGGCGATCAGCAGCACGAGCCCGACGGCGGCGACGAGGATGGCCAGCGCGCGGCGGCTGTCGCCGACGACGCTTTCGAGCAGGGGCGTGAGATCGGGATCGAGTCCCTTGTCGGAATCCGGATGCAGGCGGGCAAGTTCCCGGAACGCGGCGGCGAGGTCGGCCCGCGCGGCGGCGGTCGAGACGCCCGGCTTGAGCCGGAAGACCGGGCGCAGGAAATGGACGCCGCGCTCGGGAGCGGCGAGGGGATAGGCCACCCACAACGGGACGAACAGGTCCGCCTTCTGTTCCGCCAGGGCGAAGCCGGGTCCCATGACACCGACGACCATCCAGGGCGCGCCGCCGAGAAGAATCGATTTCCCGACGACGGCCGGATCGCCTCCGAGCTCTCTCTGCCACAGCGCGTGTCCGAGAACCACGACCCGTTCTCCGCC